>NZ_JBIWGC010000018.1:0-147190 GCF_044763335.1 Streptomyces sp. NPDC096105 | reverse complement strand
ACTGATGATCGCTGCACGAGATGCGTTTCCCACCACACGACCATGATCGACGATCAGAAGCTCGACACCTCCCTGCCTACTATGCACGAGCTCGTAAGCGTTGTCCCGTAAATGATCTACTGCATGCTGGTTGACCAGCGTCGTTGCCCGTTCATCCGGCCAGTGTGAGGTTGTGCAGGCGGGCGATGCCGAGCATGGCGTGGTGGACGCCGTCGCCTTTCAGGCGGCAGTCGCGGAGGATCTTCCAGGTCTTCATGCGGGCGAAGGCGTGCTCGACGCGGGCACGAACCTTGCGGTGGGAGGCGTTGTGTTCCTCTTTCCAGGCGGGGAGTTCGGCTTGGCTCCTCTCGCGGCGGTGCGGGATGACCAGGCCGGTGCCGCGGTAGCCGCCGTCCGCGATGACCGTGGTGTGGCCGACGGCGTCTTTCGCGCCGGACAGCTCCCATGCCTTGCAGTCGTTGCGGTTGCCGGGCAGCGGCCGGCCGACGGCCACCACCAGCCGGGTGTCTGCGTCGATGACGACCTGGTGGTTGGTGGAGTACCGGTAGTTCTTGGACTGTTCGGCGACGCTGTGGTCGCGGGTGGGGACCAGGGTGCCGTCCACGATCAGCACGGTGTCCTTGCGGAACCGCTTGCGCTGCTGGAGCGCGAGCAAGGGGCCGAGGTGGTCGATGATGCGGTCGGCCGCGGACTTGGACACCCCGAACAGCGGGGCCAGTTGCCGCAGGGTCAGGTTCGTGCGCCAGTAGGCGGCGACCAGGAGCACGCGGTCCTCCAGCGGCAGGCTCCAGGGCCGGCCCTTGCGTACCGGGTCCGCACCCTCACGCCGGAGCGTGGTGATCAGCTTGCCGAACTGGCGCGGGCTCAGCCCGGTGAACGGGGCTATCCAGGAAGGCTCCGAGGCCGTGATCACACCAGACACAGCAAGATCATCTCGCCTCTGAGCAGCAGTTACGGGACAGATCTTAGGCGGAGTTCGTACCCTTCCTTTCCTTCGACGCGGAGATCCGGAAGATCATATGCACGACCAACGCGATCGAGTCGGTCAACGCCAGGATCCGCAAGGCCGTCCGGGCCCGCGGCCACTTCCCGACCGACCAGGCCGCCCCCAAGTGCGTCTACCTGGCGATCATGAGCCTGGACCCGAAGGGCACCGGCACGAAAGCCTGGACCCGCCGCTGGAAGCCGGCCCTGAACGCCTTCGACATCGCGCTCGACGGCCGACTCACCACCGGCATGACCAACAACTGAAATCAACCGACGGAGTTACACCGTTCCGCAGGCCCTGTCTCACATTCGGTGGTGACGGAGAGTTGTCAGGGTCGTTGACCTTTATGTGATAGGTGTCAACGAGCTTGTGCAGACGGTGTTTTCGGGTCTGTCCCCACTGGTCATGGAGGATGTGGTCGACGAGGGTGAGCGGATCGTGGTGCGGGCCCGGACGCCGCTGGACACCGCGGTCTGCCCGGTGTGCGGGGCCTCGTCGGGACGGGTGCACGGCTATCACTGGCGGACGGTGGCCGACGTTCCGGTCGATGGGCGACGGGTGGTGGTCCGTGTGCGGGTACGGCGTCTGGTGTGTCCCACACGCGGTTGCCGGCAGACCTTCCGCGAACAGGTGCCCGGGGTGCTGGAGCGATACCAGCGACGTACCGCTCGTCTGACCAGGCAGGTCAAGGCCGTGGTCAAAGAGTTAGCGGGCCGGGCGGGATCACGTCTGCTGGCGATACTCGCGGTGGGCCTGTCGCGTCACACGGCCCTGCGCACCCTGCTGCGCATCCCGTTGCCCACCGGGCGGGTACCCCGCGTGATCGGCGTCGACGATTTCGCCCTGCGCCGGCGGCACCGCTATGCAACCGTGGTGATCGACACCGAGACCCATGAGCGGATCGACGTGCTGCCTGACCGCACGGCCGCCACGCTGGAGTTGTGGCTGCGCAAGCATCCGGCGAGGTCGTGTGCCGCGACGGCTCAGCTACCTACGCCGAGGCCATCCGCCGCGCCCTGCCCGATGCGGTCCAGGTCGCGGACAGGTGGCATCTGTGGCACAACCTGTGCGAAGCCGCCCTGAGCGAGGTCAAGGCGCACAGCGCCTGCTGGGCCACCGTGCTGGACGCACCCATCTACGACGGGCCCCGCGCCCAGACCACCCTGGAACGCTGGCACCAGGTCCACGGCCTGCTCGACCAGGGCGTCAGCCTGCTCGAATGCGCCCGCCGCCTCCAACTGGCCCTGAACACCGTAAAACGCTACGCCCGCGCCGACCGGCCCGAGCGCATGCTCCGCGTCCCCAAGTACCGCGCCGGCCTCGTCGACCCCTACCGCGAGCACCTGCGCAAACGCCGAACCGAGGACCCCGGCGTCCCCGTCAAGCACCTCTTCGAAGAGATCAAAGCCCTCGGCTTCACAGGCTGCCTGAACCTCCTGCACAAGTACATCAACCAGGGCCGCGCGGACGCCGATCGCAGTCATATCTCCCCGCGCAGGCTCGCCCGGATGCTGCTGACCAGGCCCGACAACCTCAAGGCCGAGCAACACCAGCTGCTGGCCAAAATCACCACCGCTTGCCCCGAGATGACCCAACTGTCAACCGATATCAGGGACTTCGCCCCGCTCCTTACGCCGCACGCCGACAACGCCGACGCGCTCACGGACTGGATTGCCAAAGTCCGAGCAGCTGACCTGCCCCATCTGCATGCCTTCACCCGGGCCTGGACCGGGACATCGAGGCCGTGATCGCCGGGCTCACGCTTCCGTACAGCAACGGCCCCACCGAGGGCGTCAACACCAAGACCAAACGGATCGCACGCCAGATGCACGGACGAGCAGGCTTCGCCCTGCTCCGCCACCGCATCCTCCTCGGATAGCAGCACGCTCCGTCACCACCGAATGTGAGACAGGGCCGCTCACCGTACAGACCCCCTGGCCAAACTCACCGCAGCCTGCCCCGAGATGACCCAACTGGCCATCAGTATCAGGGACTTCGCCCCGCTCCTTACGCCGCACGCCGACAACGCCGACGCGCTCACGGACTGGATTGCCAAAGTCCGAGCAGCTGACCTGCCCCATCTGTATGCCTTCACCCGGGGCCTGGACCGGGACATCGAGGCCGTGATCGCCGGGCTCACGCTTCCGTACAGCAACGGCCCCACCGAGGGCGTCAACACCAAGACCAAGCAGATCGCGCGCCACATGCACGGACGCGCATGCTTCCCCCTCCTCCGCCACCGCATCCTCCTCGGATAGCAGCACCCTCTGTCACCACCGAATGTGAGCCAGAGCCGTTCCGCAGACACTCCCCCTGACCGCAGCCCGTGCCCACGGCATCGTCCAGGCCTGTCTCACGAGGCAGATCCTCGTCCTCGCGGACCGCGCCTACCAGGGCGCCGGCGCCACCTTCCGCACCCCTACCACCACCACAGCGAACAACCCGAGCACTACCAGCAGTTCAACCGCGACCACGCCCGACTGAGAGCCCTCGGCGAACGCGCCTTCGCGCAGTTGAAATCCTGGCGGCTGCTCCGACGAGCCAGATACTCCACACGCCGCACCGGCACCATCGTCCAAGCCGTTCACACACTGCTGATCTGCAACTATTCAGAATGAAAGAGGTTCACTGTCCCGAATGCCCCGTTGTCGCGCTCCCGTGTCAACGGGCCGAACGGCACGCGCCCGCCGGCCCTTTGCCGAGCCCTCCGCGGACGGCCCAGATCACACCGTGAGCCGGACCGCCTCGATCCACGACTCGTTGTCGTGGGTGCCTGCGTAAGTGAAGTCGTACCCGGTCCCGGGCTCGTCGCACGCCAGGCCGAGCCAGGCGTCGTCGTGGACGTAGGAGAACTGGCAGACGGCGCCGGCGCCACCGTCGACGTTGATGGTGAACCCCAGCATGTGCGGGGCGTCCTTCTCGGTACTGCCGACGTAGTTGTCGATGCCGTCGACGGCGTTCGACCACGGCTCGGGGAAGTGTCCCTCGCCGTTGGTCGACGCGGGGTCGTGGACGAAGGCGCCGCCGGACGTGCCCCCGGTTCCGGACACGGCGATGTTGACGGCCGTGATCGGTGCCCCCGAGCCCGCCGTGCCCGCTGTCCCGCCGTCGCACACCGCATCGCTCCAGCCTCGGCCCGCCACATGGACCCGGTAGCAGATGTGCCGTCCGCCCGGATCCTCCGCGGCCAGTCGCTGGACGGCGGTCGCCGCGCTCCTCTCCGGTGCCTCGGCCCCCTTCACCTCGGCCGAACGGGGCGGCGCAGGCTCGGACTTGGGCTCGGACTTGGGCTCGGACTCGGGCTCGGGCTCAGGCTCGGCCCCGGAATCGGACTCGGCCGGTGAGCCGGACGCGGACTCGGATCCGCTCGGCGACGCCGAGGGTGACGGGGACGCGGCCTGGTAGTCGACGGCCGGGACGCCGTCGGACGTACCGGGGTCGAGCGTCGTTCCGCCGGCGGGAGCCGTCTCGACCGTGCGCTCGTCCTCACGGTTCAGTCCGAGTACCAGCAGCGGTACGCAGATCAGCACCGCCCCGGCGATGGCGGCCGCGGCCACCATGGGCCCGCGCAGACGTCCCGGCCCCGTCCCGTCGGCGTCCGCGTCCGCCTTCCCGCCGTCACCGTTCCCGGCCGCGACCGCACCGGCCACCACCCCGGCTCCCGCTCCGCCGGGCTCCGCCGCCTGCCGCCGCTGTTCCTCCGGCTGCCGCTCTTTCTCCTGCCGCTCTTCCTCCTGCCGTTCCTCCTTCTGCTCGGCTGCCGCCGGTTCCTCGGTGGTGGACCGGAAGCCCCATCGGGTGCGCCGCCCGGGAGCGGGCTCGGAGGACGACACCGTCGACACCGAGGCGTCCGGATCGGCGGCGGAGTCGGGAGCAGGGGCGGACTCCGGCGTGCGCGGTCTCAGGTCCGCGCCGGGATCCTCGCCCGGCACGGGTACGGCGACCGCGCGGCGGACGGCCAGGGAAGGCGTCGTCTCACCGGCCCGGGGTTCATGCTGACGTGGCATGAGCACTGCTCCTTGTCGAAGGTGGGGACGGACGGTGCGATGTCGTCGGTGCTCGCCGGTGCCGCCGGCCGGTCATCCGTGCACGGCACCGGGCCGGACGGCCGCTCCGTCGGCTCACGACTCACTCAACTAACTCTGGATGACACCTGGTTGCGTCCAAACCCTGGCGAGATGAACGGAAGGCGACACAAGGCCCCGTTCGCTCGTCGGCCGCACCACGCTGCCAAGGGGGGCCCTCCGGAACGCGCCCCGGCCGACGGCGGGGGCCGCGCCCCGCGAGGCCGTCGCCGGTGGCGATTCTGCCGGCACCACGGATCAGGTCGCGGACCCACGCGGCACCGGAAGGCTCGCGGTGGCCACGCACGGGGGTGGGGCAGGACACCGGTACGTCACGAATCCACCGCGCGGTCAGCTCCACGCCTGCTCCCCGGCGCGCCTCCGCACCGCGCCGGGGAGCAGCTACCCGCACGGGTGTCCAGAACACGATCACTGAACCTCTTTTATTCTGAGTAGTTGCAGATCAGCAGTGTGTGAACGGCTTGGACGATGGTGCCGGTGCGGCGTGTGGAGCATCTGGCTCGTCGGAGCAGCCGCCAGGATTTCAACTGCGCGAAGGCGCGTTCGCCGAGGGCTCTCAGTCGGGCGTGGTCGCGGTTGAACTGCTGGTAGTGCTCGGGTTGTTCGCTGTGGTGGTGGTAGGGGTGCGGAAGGTGGCGCCGGCGCCCTGGTAGGCGCGGTCCGCGAGGACGAGGATCTGCCTCGTGAGACAGGCCTGGACGATGCCGTGGGCACGGGCTGCGGTCAGGTCATGGGTTCTGCCCGGCGTCGCGCGGGAGAACCAGAGTGGTGCGCCGTCGGGACGAGCGATGACCTGCACGTTCATGCCGTGCTTGCGGTGCTTCATCGAGCAGTACGGCTCGTTCGCCCGGATCCGGTCGGTGGGAATCAGGGTGCTGTCAACGATGACGTGGTCGCCCTCACCGAGACCGGTGAGGGCTTCGTGGAGGCCGGGCGCCCAGGAGACCGGAACGTCCAGAGCCTCGTCCACGCATCGCCAGGCAATGAATCTTTTCCATCCTCACTGTGAGCTGGTCAGGTGCAGGGCGAGGACGGCCTGGACGAGGCTGGTGATCCGGGTGGCCGAGCACCGGAGCCTGCGGAGGAGCCGCCAGGCTGTGAAGGGGTCATGGCCTGTTCGACGAGTGCGCGGATCTTCGCGTGGGACCGGTTGACGGCCTTCTGGCCGGCGGAAAGGGTGTCCCAGCGGCCCCAGCAGGGGGTGCGGACGGTTCCGCCGGAACCCCGATATGCCTTGTCCGCCCAGCACTTGACGTCGGCCGCGGCAAGGGCGCGTCGATGATGCCGTGCTCGCGGGCCGCGCGGACATCGTGGACGGCGCCGGGCAGGGCCGGCGAGGCCCACAGCAGCCGGCCGAAAGGATCCGTGAGGACCTGCAGGTTCATCCCGTGCTTCTTGTGTTTCCCGGAGCAGAAGGGTCGGTCCGCGGCGACGCGGTCGATCGGCGGGAGTGTGCCGTCGAGGATCACGAACGCCTTCGTCGACGCGGCCCGGATCGCGTCGGCCAGGGTGGGCGCGAGACCCGCCAGGAGTTCGGCAGCCTCGGTGGCATACCGGTAGGCGGTCGTGGTGCCGACACCGAAACCGGCCGCGAGCTGGGCATATGAGTGTCCCATCCGCAGGTGGGCGAGTGCGAGCAGGGCCTGGCGGCCGGGGTTCGGACGCCTCCAGCGGGAGCCGATCGCGCGACGGTGCTGCCGCAGACAGGCGGACAGGAAGCGCGGGGCAGAGCCGGACACGCCGACGCCCGACGGGCAGACAAGCATGCGAAGCCTCTGGTGGGAACGGTTCTCTCGGTCGAAAACCCATCTACCAGGGGCTTCACCACGTTGTCAGCCCAACCGGCTCGCTGCTGCTGCGTGTTGGAAAAGGCTCACTGTCTCGGCATCGCCTTCTTGGCGCCGTCCGGCGACAAGGCGCTCCGCTTCGCAGGTCAGCTGGGAGCGTTGCCCGACAACCGCGTCGAGCCCGGCCCGCACGTCGGCTCTGGCGGAGGTGGTCTGCTGCTCGCTCCTGGGGGTCGGCAACTGCAGGTTTCCGCAGACGGCTGCGACGGCTCAATCGGTGCTGTCATGCGTCTGTCGTTCGGCCGCCTGCGCCGGTGCGGGACGGTGTTGTGCTGCCGCAAGGTCGAAGTCATGGTTGCTGTACCTGGCCGGGGCGAAACCCGAGAGGTAGCTGAGGACGGCTCGCCCCGGAAACCCTTGTTCCTTGTCAGTGGACCGGGTCCACGAGCCTCGGTTCGCCGGATGTGGCGCAGCGCGCTGCAAGACGTCAAAGGCGTCAGCCCGGTGGCGGTGGCCTGGATGCCTCGGGGGGTATTCAATCGGGTGTGTGCCGGGCAGGGCCGGCAGTGTGTGGACGGGGCCGGGTACGGCGGTCGGCTCAGCGCCAGTCGTCGATCACGTAGGCGTCCGCGTGGCTGTAACCGGGTTCGTTGGGCTTGTGCATGGTCACGCCTTGCAGCCAGGTGCGGAAACCGCGGTCGGCCATGCGCCGGTAGGCGTCCTGGCGGGCCAGGTTCGTCCCGGCGTCCAGTTGCCTCAGTCCCTTCTCGGCGGCCAGTTGCTCGCACGCCTCCAGCAGTCGTTCGAACCGGTCTGCAGCGTCCGGGCCGGGACGTACGGCGCCGAATTTGACGAAGCACACGTCCTCACCGGCCTCCGATCCCGCTCCGCAGTGGCAGACGGCCAGACCGTCGAGGCCGGAGTCGGCGTTCTCGAGGAGGACGGTGTCACCGAGCCCTTGCGTCTGCACGGCCGTGATCTCGCGCTCCAGGTTCAGGCCTTCGTGCACGGCCTGCGTCAGTGCGCGGCCCAGGCGCAGCGCGCCGGGCCGCTCGGCGGCGGTCAGCTCCCCGTACAGCACACGGCCGGGGACCGTGACACCGGCGGTGACCTGTTTCCTCATGACGGCGGTGAGGAAGCGGGGCCAGAAACCGTACCGGCGGTAGAGCTCGAGGTGTTTGGGACTGTGCGAGAAGGTGAACAGGCCCAGGTGGCGGTTCCCCCAGGTATCGAAGCAGTCCATGACCGGTTCCATAAGGCGCCTGCCGATGCCATGGTCCCACAGGTCTGGGTGTACGGTCAGCGGGCCGAAGAATCCGACGCTGCCCCAGTCGGCGGCGAAGTTCGATCCGACGACCTCGCCCTCGACGGTCGCCGCGAAGGCGGCCTGCGGGTCCGCCGCCCAGCGGGTGTGGATATAGTCGGCGGTCCCGAAGAACGTCTCCGGCTCGGGGACCTTGAAGAAGGTCCCGAAAGCAACCCTGAAGATTTCGTCGGCTCGGTCAAGGTCCGGCTCGGCCAGCGGGCGGACCGATACCGGGGCGGTGATACTCGTTCGCTTCGTTGCGGGCATGACCGTTCTCCTTTCCGCCCCCGGGTTCCATCGGACCACGGACGTGCGTCGCGGGCGAAGCGGCAGGCCCGGCGGGTCCCTGCCCGCCGGGGGTCGTCGTCGTAGCTGGTGCCAGCCGTTCTGCTCGAGGGCGCGGCTGCAAAAGGAAGGGGCAGGTGAGGGCAGTACGGTCCGGTCAAGCAGTCGGCGAGGCGGGAGCCGGTGACGGCGGTCCCAGTGAGGCAGGAGGTGGTGAGGGGTTCCCGGTGAGCCAGCTCGCCGCGGTCAGGCGGCCGACCAGGTCCTGGAGGCAGTCGGGGCCGGCCGGAATCCGGATGGTGAGGGCGGGACGATGCCCTGGCCCGCCGGTGCGAGGCAGCCCGAGACGTCGGCCTGGGCGGCCGGCGCCAGGGCGAACAGCCGGGAGCCGGCAGGGGTTCTTGGTCGGTACGGACAGCAGACCGTACGCGGTGACCCGCCGGGTGATCTTCACCTGACGAAGGCGAGCGTGCGGGCACGGAGCCCGGGAGGGCGGGGCCGTCGTCCCGGCAGGAGGCCGGTAGCCGGAGAACTACGGCTACCAGCCTGGAATCGTGAGGAGCCGGACACCCAGCAGCCCACAGGGCGCCCGTCCGGCAGTCCGCGGGACGGGGGCCCGGGAGACGCCCCACGGTCTTCGCTCCCGGGGTGGCGGCCGCGCACCGCAAGCAGCATTCCACCGCCTGCCACCAGCATCCTTCCCAGACGATGAAGAGGGTGAAGACGACCGGGTCGCCGCACCACCAGGATGCGGTACACGCGAGACGACCGGTGGTGCCAGGCAGATGGGTGCGACAACTCCCGGCCCGGCACACGCGCCGCACCCCAGCCCCGGAAGCGGATGCGGTACGCAGATGAGCCTCGGCGCGGGCGCTCACGACCACGCCCCCGGCGGCCGCGGACGGCAGACACTCTTCGGGACAAGCCGGACGGGCACGTGACGAAGGCCTTGCACGGGCATTGCGTGGGCCGCCCTTCTCCCGGAAGGGCCTCGAAAGGCCCGCGATGCGTCTGCGGCTGAGGACGGTGGTGGAGCGCGTGCTCATCAGGTCCCGTCAGATCGACCGCCAGCTGTCCCCGGGCGGCTTCAAGGCCCGGCTGGCGGGGCGAGGCCATGCCCCATGGACAACGACGTCGCCGCGCCCCCGGACACGGATGATCATCATCGGTGCCGCGGTGACGGTCGGCGGCGCCCCTGAGGAGTCGTTCTCTTTCCGAACCTCATGTGTGGTTTCTGCTGGTCAGGCATGAGGTGACGGTTGCCGCGGGAGTCTCGGTCCGTTGCTGGCCGAGATGTCGTGGGGTGTGGCGGATGCCGTCGACGCGGGCGGTCCTGGAGTCACGGCGGAAGGCCGCGGCGGTGCGGGGGGGAGGAACTCGAAGCCGAGCTGGAGCGGGTGCGGGCGGCACTGGCGGAGACGCAAGAGGCGCTCCGGCATCGAGTGATCGGCCTGGAGCAGTATCTGGATGAGCTGGCCGAGGAGGATGCACCCGTCGAGGCGGTTACGTCGCAGCGGAAGCCGGCGGGGCCGCATCCGGGCGGCGCCTCACCGCCCGGATGCGGCCGGAGTCGAGGTGCTGTCGGTGGACTGCCAGGCGTTGATGGCCGCGGCCCTGGATGCGGGAGGAGACGGGTTGGGCGCCCGGCGGGCTGCGGTGGTGCTGGGCTGGGACAGTGCTTCCGCCTCCCGCGTCGAGGGAGCCAGGGCCCGGTTGAAACGTCTGGTGGAGAGGGGCTGACTGGTGGAGGAGAGGCCGGGCAGGTTCATGCTGCCCGCGCCGGAGCAGGACGCTGCCGGTGCCGGGCGGCCAGGCGGCGGCTCATAAGCATGGTCATCGACCACCAGACGACGACCTCGCCGGTGCCGGTGCGTCGTTCGTAGTCACGGACCAGACGCCGGCTGCGCAGGAGCCGGGCGAAAGACCGTTCGACGACCCAGCGTCGGGGCAGGACCTCAAAACCCCGGACGGTGTCGCTGCGGCGGACGATGTTCAGGACGACGGGCGTCGGTGACCTTGTTCATGCGCCCGGCCGTGTCGTATCCGTACGTCTCCGTCCGGCCGTCCGGCGCCGTGACGCCGGTCAGCTGGTCGGCGGTGTAGGCGTAGTCGATGACGCGGCCGTCTACCAGGGTCAGTTTGTCCAGCCGGTGGCGGCGAGTACGGCCAACAGCACCTCGCCCAGAACCAGTCCGGCGGCAGGCAGCAGAACGGCGGGGCACAGGAGACGGGAGCGGGTGGAGGTGCGGACGCCGTCCTGGTCGATCAGACGCATCAGGGTTTCCTGGTGGTGCAGATGACGACCCGGGGGCAGGTCCCGGTTGGCCAAGGTTGGCAGCATGAAGGCCAGTTGTCGGCGTTCGCCGCACTGGAGGTCGGGAGTACGGTCACTCATCGGGCTTCCTCCTGGATGGGCAAGGGCACGAACGCGGCAGTCGGTGACGCGTCCCGGACGCGCTGGCTCATTGCCCGGTGCCGTCCGGAAGATTTCGGTGAGCGCGACCGCTACCTGGCCTGGTGACGGCAGCACGTTCCGGTGGTGCAGTTGGCTGGGGTGGGTGCGTGGCGCCCGCTGGCGAGTGGAGGCAATGCGGCCTGCCCAGCAGGAGGTCGGGCCGACCGGCTCTGATGTGCGCTCTTACCGCGGCTGGTAGCGGCGTATCGCACCGATGGTGTCGGCCGCCCGTCTTCCTGGCCGTCCCGGGTGTCGGCACCCGCCGCGCACCAGAACTGCCGCCGGTCGAGGCGCAGAGAGGGAGCTTGCAGCACGACCCGGATCACCGCCGGGCTTCAGTCCGCTTCAGCTCCCGTGGGATGTGCCGCAGCCTGACCGTGCCGTATTGGCGCCGCTTCCATCAGGCGAGAGCTCGCGCATGCCACCGCCGGCGCAATGACCACACCACCGCCCGGCCACCGCGGCGCATTGCAGCAGCACCGTCGGCCCTCCGGCTGGACGGCCAGGCATGAGGTCAGCGCAAGGCGCGCCGCGCCGCGTACACCAGTACGCCCGCCATCAGCAGGACCAGTGCGGCCAGCGCGCCTGTCGCCGCCCACTGCATGGCGCCCATGTGGGAGAACGGCAGATATTCCGTCGACCAGCCGACCACCCCGTCGCGTCGCAGGCAGGCCGCCCTGTCGTCCGCGTTGGCGCAGGTGCCCCAGCCGCGCAGCGAGCCGTCGCGCGTGATGTAGGAGGTGTCGATCGACAAGGCGTTGGCGGGGACCGTCGGGTAGTCGTCGTCACCGAACCTGCCGTCGGCCGTCGTTTTGGTCACCGTGGTCGCGAACATCATGCGCAGCTGCGAGAAGACGGTCTTCACCGCCAGCAGGGTGCCGAAGGTGACCACCATCGCGGGCAGCGTGCGCCGCATCAGCAGCCCGGCGGCGGCGCCGATGAGCAGGCCGAGGACGGCCAGGGTCACTGCGACCGGGCCCATGGTGTCGAACCCGCCGGCGCTGGTGAAGTCGGCGTTGACGGCCGAGTGATTGACCAGCGGCGTCCACAGGGCCTTCATGGCGATGCCGCTGGAGAGCGCCGCCACGACTGCGAACACCGCGGCCATGCCGAGCTTGATCGCCACCCAGTTCCAGCGGCCGTAGGACTGGACGCCCACGAACTTGGCGGTGCCGCTCTCCAGGTCTCCCGCGAACAGGGGGGCGCCGATGAACACCCCGATGATCACCGGTAGGCCCGTCAGCGCCATACCCGCCAGGCCGAGTCGTTGGTATGCGCTGTTGAGGGCCGCTTCAGCTATGGGTGACGCCTTCGCTCCCCCAACGGCCGCCACGGCACTGTTCGCGTCCCGGGCCAGCCACGCCAGGCCCGCCGTCGCGACGGCCGCCGCCGCGAGCAGGAGGAGGAATGCTGCCCGGTGCTGGCGCCACACCAGCCAGGCCATTCCGCTCAGGCTGAAGCCGCGTGCCCGGGTCCGCCGCTGCGGCAGCTTCGGAGGGCCGGCGTCCGCCCGGCGCTTCTGTGTCGTCGCAGTCACTTCACTACCTCCGAGTCGGCGCCAACGACGTGGGAGTCGGGGCTGATGAGCGGCGCGGAGCCGTTCTGCTCCAGATAGGCGAGGACTACTTCCTCCAGGGTCGGCGCGCTCTCCTCCCAGAAATCGGCGACCGGTCCGCCGGGGCGAACCAGTGCAGTGGTGTAGCGCTGGTCTTTGCTGACCGCCACCACCGTGTGGTGCTCCAGGCCCGCGGGCAGCCCGTCGGGGCCAATCGCCAGTCGGTTTGTGGGCGCGGACAGCGTCCGGTGGACGCTGATGATCTCGTCGACGTCGCCGGCCAGCCGCAGTCCGCCCTGGGCCACTAGCAGCAGGTAGTCGCACAGCGTGTCGAGTTCGGCCACCAGATGGCTGGAGAGCAGGACGGTGATCCCGCGCTCGGCCACCTCGCTCAACAACGCAGCCACTGTCTGCCGACGTACCAGCGGGTCCAGGTCGGCCAGCGGCTCGTCCAGCAGGACCAGGTCAGGGCGCTTGCCCAGGGCCACCGCGAGGGCGACCCGGGTGCGCTGGCCACCGGACAGCCGTCCCACCTTGGCATCGAGCGGAACGGAACCGGCCCGTACGAAGCCCTCGGCCAGCTCCTGGTCCCAATGCGGGTTCAGCTCACGCCCCAACCGCAGCGTCTCGGCCACGGTGAAGCGCGCGAACAGCGGCTTCTCCTGCGGCAGGAACGCGACGCGCTGACGCGCCTGCGCCCCGCCGGCCGGTTCACCGAAGACTTTGGCCTCGCCCGCCGATGCCTGGCGCAGACCCGCGATGATCTCCAGCATCGTCGTCTTGCCCGCGCCGTTCGGGCCCACGAGTCCGCAGACCCGTCCGGCGGGCAGCCGAAACGTCGCGTTGCTCAGTACCCACCGACGCCCGTACTGCCGTCCCAGGTCGCGCACTTCCAGGGCGGTCCGTCCGTCCGCCTTTCCTGTCGCCGCGCTCATCACTGTTTCCCACCCCGTTCGTTCGTACCGCTGCGGACGGTGCCCGATGCCATCTGCCGCCGCTCCTGAAGCGCCAGTTCGACCAGATCCCTCACGTCTTCCTCCAGCAGACCTGCGGCCATCGCCCGCCCCGTCCACTCCGCCAGTTCGGCGTACAGCGGCGACTCGGCGGCGGGTGGGTGGCTTCGGTCCGCGGCCGACGCGGCGATGAACGTGCCCACGCCCTGCCGCAGCTCCACCACGCCGTCCCGGTCCAGCTCCCGATATGCCTTGAGCGTGGTGTTCGGATTCACAGCACAGGTCTCGGCCACCTCACGAGCGGTCGGCAACCGGTCGCCGGGCTTCAGTACGCCTGCCCTGACCGCCCGTTTGGTCTGCTCGACGATCTGCTGGTACGCCGCGACGCCACGGCGTCTCTCGATGTAGTACCGCATCCACCCCACCGATAGTCCACTAGTTAAGTGGCTGAATACTGGAGGTAAGGGCGATCAGATGTCAAGCGAGCTGGTGACCGGCACCCTGCCGTCAGGCACACGCAAGCCCCGGCGCCCTCGGCCAAGGCACCAGCACGGCCCCAGAAATGAAGCAGGGACCAGACAAGCGCGTGCGGCGCTGGCGCCACTGTCGGACCGCAAGCGGAAGGGCCAGGGCGCCAGCAGGGGCTCGGTGTCAGCAACAAGCTGATTCCCATATGCCCGTGACCGGCGCCGGACCCTACGAGGAATGCCGTGCGCGGCGCCACTCCTCGGGGGTTGAGGTTCCCTCGAGATGTGGGAAGTGGTGACAGCAGGTCAGATGGTGACCTTCCCCGGCCAGCAGGGCGTTGGGCGGTTGCACAGCATCCGCCGCCCATCGCGTTCCCGGCCGCGCGACACGTCGCTTGCTCATACCGGCGGCGCGCCGCCCCGTCGGAGGGGTGGCGCGCCGTGGTGGTGCGGGCCGGGGGTGTGCGGGTGCCAGGCCCTGGCTGCCGGCGCTACCCGTGGGGTGTCAGCGGCGGCCGCCGCGGTGGCGGTCGTGGCCCAAGACTCGTCGTCGATGAAGCGGCCGCGGTCGTTGCGCAGGGTGGCGGTGTCGGAGTGGTTGTCCCACACGTAGTGGCGGCGGTCCTGGTAGAGGTCGGTGCGGGTTTCTGCTGGAACAAGGCCGAGTATCGCGACTGACCAATTCGAACGGAAGGCCGAAAAGCGATCAAAATTCAATCTCCTCGATATGACTGCGTACCTTTTAGCGGGGTTTAGAGACAGGACGGTGAAATGATTGACGGTCCGTGCGCTGTACTGGCAACAGGTTCCACGTCAAGCCGGGAGGGGTTCCAGGACGGCGGGCCTAACTTCTGGAACGGAGCGGTTCGCAGCCGACAGGAGATTCCGATGTGGAGTGCCGGAATCTGCTGTAGCGGCCGCGCCGTGACCGGTGTCGGCGGCGTTCGCTGTCAGGACCTGACCTTACGTAAGGGTCATTCGACTTGAGGGGATGAGGCCCAGTGTTCTTCGAAAACCGTATGCGCGTCCTTGGTGCGGGGATTCTCGCAGTCGGTGCGTTCGCGATCGGCGCCCCGGGGGTGGCGGCCGCGCAGTCGCAGACCCTGACGGGGGCTGTCCGCGACGAGCTCCGTCTCGCGCCCGGCACGACGGATGTCGTCACCGCAGCTCCGTCTGGCTGCACGGCCAGGAAGTTCACGAACGGGCTCGGTGAGGCCACCTGCACGAGTGGGAACGGCCAGTTCCGGGTCACGATCACCTGCAAACGGTCCACCGGGAGCATCTACACCGCTCAAGGGCCGTGGAAGACGCCGGGCCCGAATGCCAGGAGCGCGCGATGGTGCGGCGCCTCCAGCGACACAATCACGTATGCGGGGGTGCAGAAGACCACCGGGTGAGCGGTGGCTAGCTGCGGTGGCCTTGCGTAGAGGCTGAGCCTCCGGTAGCAGAAGCACACCACACAACCTCGTCTGACCAGTGCGAACACCAAGATCCCGGTCGCTGAGCTCTGCCCTCGGCCGGGGTCCCGGCGCCCTCCGGGCCGGGCGCACCGCTCGAACCACTGATGGACAAAGCGACTTCGCGATGCCCACCGCTCACGAAACGCAGACGACCTCTGACCGGTTGTTTGTCCAGCCATCTCGAACGCGGCATGGGCCGAGCTCCGGAGCCTGGCATCGGCAGTGGCGGGAGATGATGTCAGCCGGGGCTCAGGCACCGGCTGGCATCGCCGTGGTGAGCGGTGCTCGCCTGGACCGTCGTGCCGTTTTGCGGGTGAGTCGTCTGGGCATCAGCGTGATGGACGTCCAGGTGATGAGCGAATCGCTGACCTGCGGCAGCCTTTCGTGGTCCCGGCAGTGCCGACGGGCGCGCATGATCCACGAAAGGGACCTCTCGACTACCCAGCGGCGCGGCAGGACCACGAAGCCCTTGGCTTCCGGCGGGCGCCGGACTGTTTTGATCTTGATGTCGAGACGCTCCTTCGACCGGTCGACCAGCGCGCCCGCGTAGGCGGAGCGGACAAAATCCTCGAGCGCCTCGCCAGCTATCTGAACAGGATTCCTGACTCAGAAGACTAGCCCGACGGCGCCCCGCGGCTGGCCTTCGGCGGGGGTGCTGACAGCTTCGGTGTGGTCGAGGGCGTCTGGCTGGTCTTCCAGCGAGGGCCTTGGTGCCGACGGGACCTCGCTCCGTCAGCACCAAGGCTCGAGGGGGAATCGCGAGCCTACTTTCCTGCTGGTGGTCGCGGTGGCCCCGGTGGTGGCGGAACGGGGGGTGGCACCGTCGCATGCTTACCCTGGCGAAAACTCAGCAAGGAAGGAAACAGGAAGCCCACGACACCTCCGGCCGCAGCACCGACCAGTAGCGCGAAAAGGACGTCCCAGCCCGCTCCAGAGTCCAAAACTCCAGAGGCCCCGCAACGATGGCTCCAAAGGCACTCAGGGCGAACACGCCGCGCCAACGACGCCGCAGGCTCGACCGATCTCGGCTCATGGCCCGCTCCTTTCTGATCCGTGAGGCTTGACGTAAGTCGCCCTACCCCAGGACACGTCCGAGCCAGGATCCAGCTGGACTGGCCCCGAGCGTTCCCCCACAACGTTCCGTTGATGAAGGCATCAGAACGATCCTCGTTGCTGCCGCCGAGCAGGGCCGAACCAATGGACGCTCCGGCCCCCGTACCAAGTCCTCCCAATACCGCCCCGGCGGCTACGCATCCGACGACCGTAGAGCAGATTGTGGCAGCTTGTACCGCTCGGAAAGTCATCGCTGCAGGTGCGTGCCCATGTCCTGGGGCGTCGGTGGCAGCTGGGATGCTGGCATGGTGGCCGTCTCGCTGCTGTACCCGCCCGACATGAGCGAAGAACCCACCGCCGAACACCAGCACGACCACCCCGGCAAACTCCTACGCACCCGCACCCGCACCCTCGACGGAGCGATCAACAAGTACCGATATGCGACTTGACCAGCAACGATGACTTTCCAAGCGGCACAGGCTTCGGTGGCCAGGGCGAGCAGCTCCCCCACCGTGAAGACCTCTTCCTCGAGGCCCGCCCACGTGGCGATGCCGTACCCGGTCACGTGCCCAGCTGCCGCAGCTTCTTCCAGGACGGCGAACGCGCGTTCCGGATCGCGTGGTGCAGGGCGGGGCGGTCGCCGGTGTATGCGCGCTCGGGGTTGTGGAGCAGGACCAGGTCCAGCGCTTCGCGCCCGAGTTGTTCGCGGTTGCGGGCGATCTGCCAGCGCACGTAGTCCGGGGCGAGGCTGTGTCCGGCTGGGGCCTGGTCCCCGGTGAGGACAGTGGCGTTCATGGCTTCGGCACCGGTGGCCGCAGTGAAGTAGCCGGCCTTCGGGGAGGCCCGCAGCGACGGGGGGCGGCCAGGGGCCGGGGCGAGCAGTTTCTGCGCGCGGCCGGTGGCGTAGCTGGGGGCGGTGTCGATCCATTGCGCGCCGGAGGCGGCCGCATGGGAAGCCGCCTCCGGGATCGCCCGGCACCGGTAGGTGCCCAGAGCGAGTTGTACCGTCACAGCAGGCTCCCCACCGTCGCGGCCTGCCCGGCGACGAGCTCCTGGACCAGTCCGGCGGTGTCCTCCAGGGCGAGGCCGGCTGTTTCCGCGAGCGTGGCCAGGTCCATGGTGCGGCCGTCGACCAGCGGGCGCAGCACCCTCCTCAGCGGCCGGGGCGAACTCGTATGTGCTCCTGGCGGCGGACAGCGTCACCGCGTCCTCGCTGGTCTCCAGGGCCGCGCGGGCCGTGGTCAGCCGCACCCGCAGGCTGCCTTCGGCCGGAATGCCGTCGATGTACCGACCCGATCGGGGCAATGGAGCTGGTTCTGCTGGATGACCTCGAGTTCGTGTGGGGAGGCGGGCCCGCCTCAGCCGGTCCTACGTTGTTGGTGGGTCGGACGAAGTGTTCCTATCCGGTCCCGGCTGTCGTCGCGCCGGCCAGGGGCGCGGGGCGACGTTGGCAGTCACCGCCCCGGAGCGGAAGATGCGTACGTCTTGTCGGCCTCGGTCGAGGCGTTGGGGCGGAGGCGGATGACCAGGGACAGCATGGCGGCGGCCGCGCAGAGGGCCGCGAGTGCGAACCAGACGGGGTCGTAGCTGCCGAAGGCGTCTCGGGCCACGCCTCCGAGGAAGGAGGCCGAGGCCGCACCGATCTGGTGTGCTGCGTTGGTCCAGCCGAAGACGATGGCGCTGTCGTCGCCGTAGAAGGTGCGGCACAGGGCGATGACCGGTGGCACGGTCGCCAGGTCGAGGAGACCGAAGACGACCACGAAGGTGAGCATGGGCGCGTTGACGGTGGCGGTCATGATCAGGGGCAGGCTGATCATGAGCAAGCCGCGCAGGAGGAAGTAGGCGGCGAGGAGCCGACGGGCGTCCATGCGGTCGGTGAGCCATCCGGAGGCGATGGTGCCGACCACGTTGAAGACGCCGATGAGTGCCAGCAGTGTCGAGGCGGTGGTGATGGGCATGCCGTGGTCGTGGGCCGCTGGGGCGAAGTGGGTCCACATGATGCCGTTGGTGGACGCGCCGCAGATGGCGAATGCGCCGGCGAGCAGCCAGAAGGGGACGGTCCGGGCGGCATCGCGCAGGACGGTCACGGTACGGCGGGCGGCTCCGGGAACGGGTGCGGGGCGTGGGATGAAGGTATCGCTGCCGTAGGGGCGTTGTCCGACGTCGGCGGGGTGGTCGCGCAGGACGAGGTAGATCAGGGGGGTGACCGCCAGGGCGGCGAGGGCGAGGCTGACGAGGGCGGGTCGCCAGTCGTGGTGGGCGATGGTCCAGGAGAGGGCGGGCAGGAAGACCATCTGGCCCAAGACGCTGCCGGAGGAGAGGATGCCGGTCACCAGGCCGCGGCGGGTGGTGAACCAGCGGTTGGTGACGGTGGTGCCGAGGGTCATCGAGAGCGATCCTGTGCCCAGGCCGACGAGGAAGCCCCAGAAGAGCGTGAACTGCCAGGCGGAGCTCATCGTGGTGGTGAGCAGTGCTCCGGCGGCGACGGCTCCCAGCGCGGCGATGACGACCCGGCGGATGCCGAAGCGGTCCATCAGGGCGGCGGCGTAGGGGGCGGTGAGCCCGTAGAGGATCATGTTGACCGAGGCCGCCAGGCCGATGGAGCCGCGGGACCAGTGGAACTCCTGGCGCAGGGGGTCCTGCAGGATGCCTGGCATGGTGGAGAAGGCGCCGGCGACGATGATCGCCACTGCGGTGACGGCGGCTGCCCACCAGGCGCGGCGCCCGGCGGCGTTGGTGCGATGGCCGGTGTTGTGCATGCCTTCATCCTTCGGTGAGACGGGGGCGGGAAACCACTGGCCGTTTGGACAGGTAGTGAAAGAATCTGGCCATGACAGTGAGTGACAATTCTGTGCACAAAGTTGTGGTCCTGGTGCGTCATGGTCTTCTGCCCATGGAGCTGGGCATCGTGCACCGCCTGTTCGGCACCGCGGTGAGTGAGGCCGGCCGGCGCCTGTATTCGGTCGTGACCTGTGCCGTGGAGCCGGGCGAGGTGTTGACCGACGCCGACTTCACGGTCAACGTGCCGTTGGGGCCGCGGGCCCTGCGCGACGCGGACACGGTGATCGTGCCGGCCGCGGTCGAGGACTACGGGCCTCAGCAGCGGGGCCGACTGAGGCCGCTGGTCGAGGCGGCTCTCGCGGAAGTGCCGGCGACAGCGCGTCTGGCTTCCATCTGTACCGGTTCGTTCGTCCTGGCGGCAGCCGGCCTGCTCGCGGGCCGGCGGGCGACGACGCACTGGAAGTCATGTCCCGAGCTGGCCGCCCTGTACCCGGAGATCGATGTCGACCCCGACGTGCTGTACACCGACGACAGAGGGGTGCTGACGTCCGCGGGTGTCGCCGCGGGAATCGACCTGTGCCTGCACATGATCCGCAGTGACCATGGCGCCGACGTCGCCAACACCGTCGCCCGCGGCACGGTGGTGCCGCCGCACCGGGAAGGCGGCCAGGCCCAGTACATCGACCGCCCCGTGCCCGATGGCGACGACAGTTCCACCGCCGCGCTCCGGGCATGGGCCGTGGAGCATCTCGAGGAGGCCCTGACCTTGCAGGATCTGGCTCGCCAGGCTTCGACGAGCGTGCGCACGCTGACCCGCAGGTTCCGTCAGGAGACCGGTATGACGCCGATGCGGTGGCTCAGCCAGCAGCGTCTGCAGTACGCCCGTCAGCTGCTGGAACGCACGGACGACCCCGTGGACCGCATCGCCGCTGCGGCCGGTTTCGGGACGGGAACCGCGATGCGCCAGCACTTCCGCGAGGAACTGGGGGTGTCACCGCGCGCCTACCGCAACACCTTCCGTGGAGCGCAGTGAGGGCGCGCGCGGTGACACTGCATCAGCCGGGCCGTCAGGTGAGTGCAGAGGCCGGCTCGATGGGCCCGATCCGGTAGAGCACCTCGTCGTGGTGCTCCTCGGGGAAGAGCGAGGCCGGGAAGAGCACTTCGGTGTGGACGGGGGCCCGGTACCGCTTGGCGCACTTCTTCAGCACCATGATGATGGCCTTGTTGTCGGCCGACACGGTCGCCTCGATGTAGCGGGCGCCATTGCCGACCGCGCGCTCAGCGGCCTGTTCGAACAACTGCACCCCGAGCATTGGAATGCCGTGGCGCGGCTTCACGGCCTCCTGCCACACCAGGTAGGTGTCGGGCTGATCGGGGCGGAAGTAGCCGGTCAGGAAGCCGATGACCTCGTCGTCGAGTGATGCCACGAGGGAGGTTTCGGCGAAGTCGCGACACCACAGCGCGTAGTAGTAGGGACTGTTGTCATCGAGTTCGTCCGACTCGTGCACCATTTGCCACATGGCCTGCGCGTCCTCGACGCGCGGCGTCCGGTACTCGGGGCGGGCCCGGCTGGGGGTGGAGAGGGAGGCCGGCGCGGTCATGCGGTGGCCTCCTCGGTGAGCAGCGGGTAGACGCCGTTCTCGTCGTGGTCCTCGCGGCCGGTGACCGGAGGGTTGAACACGCAGACGAAGCGGGAGTCCACGGTGGGGCGCAGTGTGTGCTTCTCGTGTCCGTTCAGCAGGTACATGGTGCCGGGGGTGATGAGATGCTTCTCGCCGGTTTCCTCGTTGGTGAGTTCGGTCTCGCCTTCGACGCAGAGGACGGCCTCGATGTGGTTGGCATACCACATGGTCGTCTCCGTGCCGGCGTAGACGGTCGTCTCGTGCAGGGAGAAGCCGACTCCCTCCTTCGCGAGGATGATGCGCTTGCTCTCCCATGTTCCGGAGCGTGACTTGACGTGCCTGTCGGTGCCCTCGATGTCCTTGAACGAGCGAACGATCACGGTTGCCTTCCCTTGGGCTCGTGTCGGATGCGTACGTGGCGTCCCGGCCAGGCTCGGCGGCCTGGCCGCGGGCGTGTGCTGGCCGGTGTGGCGGGTCGTTCAGGCCGCGTTGCGTGTCTCGAGGTGGGCGAGGGCGAAGTCGGTGAAGGTGTCGACGGTCTCGAAGTCGTCGGCTTCGAGCTCTTCGGGATCCACCTCCAGGCCCAGGGAGTCCTCGAGCTCCATGAGCATCTCGAGCATCGTGGTGGAGTCCAGGTGAAGGTCGTCGAAGAGCCTGGTCTGTCCGGAGAGTTCGGTCACCGGCCGGTCCAGCACCTTGCTCAGGGCCGTTTCCATGGCGGTGGTCACGTCTGTGCGGTTGAGGCTCATCGAGCCTGCTCCTTTCATGCGTTTGCGGGGTCGTGGATGAGGTTGGTCAGGGCCTGTCGGTCGACTTTGCCGTTGTGGTTGGTGGGGAGGTGCGGGACCGGGACGCAGCGGCGTGGGATCTTGTAGTCCTCGATGAGGCCTTGCATGCGGGTCAGTACCTCGGGTCCGTCCAGTTCGGTCACTGCGGCCAGTACCGCGGTGCGTCCGGTCTTCGGGCCGGGCGGCAGCACGGCGGCCGAGTCCACGCCTTCGACACGGCCGGCTGCGGCCTCCACTTCGGTGGCGCTGACGCGGAATCCGCGTTCCTTGTAGAGGTCGTCACGGCGCCCTGAGAAGTAGAGGTAGCCTTCGTCGTCCATCCAGCCGTAGTCGCCGGTGCGCAGTTCCGGGAAGAGGCCGTCACGCCGGTGGAAGCGTTCGGCGGTCATCTCCGGGCGTCGCCAGTATCCGGCCATGACGTGGGGGCCGCGGACGACGAACTGGCCGACCTCTCCTGCCGGCAGTCGCTTGCCGTCGTCATCGATGGTGAAGACCTCGGTGCCGGGGAGCGCCTTTCCGGAGGAACCGGGCCGCTGAAGGTCTCCGTCCGGCGGCATGATGGTGGCCCGCTTGCATTCCGTGAGCCCGTACATCAGCTGTACGCGCAAGGTGGGTATCGCCTCGCGCAGGTCGGCGACGGTCTTCTCGGACAGGGCGGCACCGGTGTTGGTCAGCAGGCGCAGGGCGGGCTTGTTCTTCGCCCTGCGTACCAGCCAGGCCAGGCGGTCGGAGACGGAGGGCACGGCGGCGAGCACGGTGGCCTTGCTGTCCTGCAGGGCGCGCAGGAGGGGTGGGCCGGCTTCTGCGACATGGCCTACTCGCAGCTGCGCGCCGGCCAGGAACGTCAGGAACATCTGGTACAGGCCGTAGTCGAAGGACAGTGGCAGAGGGCTGTAGACGATGTCGTCGGCGCGGTAGGCGAGACAGTCCTGGATGGCCTGGGTGGCGAAGAGTATCTGCTGGTGGGTGCTGACCACTGCCTTGGGCAGTGACGTGGTGCCCGAGGTGTAGATCAGGCATGCTCCGTCGACTGCGAGCGGAGGGTTGGGCAGGTGTGGGTCTTCCCCCGGGGCTGGGGCGTGGCGCAGTTCCTGGGAGGTGAGGACATGTACGTCGCATGCTTGTGCGGTGGCGGAGACACCGGGGTCGTCGGTCACGATCACGGTGGGTTCGCAGTCCTGCAGCACGTGCTGGAGCGGGTCGTCCCGGACGTCCTCGTGCAGCACGCTGAACATCGCGCCGGCTCGGGAGGCGGCGTGGACTGTGACGGCGACGGTGATCGCGTCGGGTGAGGAGATGACGACCCGGTCGCCGCGCTGGACACCGTGCACGCGCAGCAGGTGCGCGGCATGGCGAGAGGCCTGTGCCAGGTTCTCGTAGGTGATCGAGTCCGAGGCGGTGCTTATGGCACACCGGTCCTGGTGTACCGCGGCTGCCTCGTCGAGCAGGGAGTGAAGGGTCAGATGCTGGGGCACTACCGTCCTCCCGTCAGCACGGTGTCCTTTTCGCTTCGGTGCCGGCTGCTGTCAGGTGGGCTGGACCGCTTCGGCCTGGGGACGACGGTTACCGCGTTCGCCGTGCACACCGTGATGGGTTCGGCCAAGGGCCGGGCCGCGCTGGGACTCGTGTCGCAGGAGGCGATGACCTTGCGGGCTTCCAAGGCTACGAAGCGGCGCAGCTTGGTGCTCCGTACGAGCTGGGCGGTGGCCTCGATGTAGTCTCCGGGGCGGACGGGGGCTGTGAAGCGGACGTCGGAGTACTCGGCGAGCAGTCCTTCGTCGCCGTCGGTACGGATGGTGATTTCGGTGACGAGGTCGCCGAACAGGCGCAGGAGTCGTGCGCCGTCGACGAGTTCCCCGCCGTAGTGGGCTTCTTCCTGGCCGATCCTGATGCGCAGCTGCGCTGTGACAGCGTTCATGTCACCTTCAGGAGAAGTCATGGATGCGTCATTCCTTCTTCCGTCACTGATGGTGGCGTGCTGGTTCGGGTGAGGAGACGAGAGCCACGGCGGCGACCACGTTGCTCTTGTGTGTGATCGAGATACGCACGGTCTGGTCGGACGCTGCCTCGGCGGCTTCGGCGCGCAGCTCGACGTGTGGTGATCCGTCGTCAGCACGCTTGATGTGGATGTTGCGTGGCGCGATGCCTTGGAACAGGCCCTTGCCCAGCGCTTTGAGGATGGCCTCCTTGGCGGCGAAGCGTCCGGCGAGGTACTCCAGGCGCCTTTCGGGTCCGAGGTTCTGCGCCTGCTGGATTTCCTCCGGGGCGTAGCAGTACCGCAGGAACCAGTGGCGCTTCACCAGGCAAGCCAGTTCGTCGCGCTCGAGAACGTCCATACCTACGCCCATGGGTGCGCCGGGCGTCACGAGGCGTCCTTGAAGACCGCCAGATGCTGGCGGGAGAGCATCTCTTCGGGTGTGTCCCGCTCTCGCACGAGGGTGGCGTGTCCGTCGTGCACGAGAACCTCGGCGGGATAACCGTGGCTGAGGAACAATCCGGGCGAGGCGGTGGGACCGTAGGCGCCGGAGCGTTCGATCCCGAGCAGGTCACCCGGGCGGACTTCGGGAAGCCTGGCCTTCTTCACGATGGTGTCGTTCGGCGTGCACAGCGGCCCGGTGACCGTGTAGGTGTGTGTGGGGCGGGCGGCAGGGCGTCCCAGGTGGACGATGGGGAAGTTCCGTTTCACGAAACTTCCGATCCCTACCGCTGCCATGTGATGATTGGTGCCGCCGTCTGCTACGACGAACAGTTCACCCATCGATTCTTTCACGTAGACGGCCCGTGTCACATAGGTACCGGCATCGGCTGTGAGGAATCGGCCGAGCTCCATGATGAGCCTGCAGCCCGGGTGGCGCGCACGGAAATCGCCCACTGGGCCTTCCAGGCCATTTCCGAGTTCCGTCGTGTCGAGCTCCGACTCGTTCTCAAAGTAGGCCACCCCGAGGCCTCCCCCGAAGTCCACGACGGAGAGCTCTATGTCCAGTTGCGTGGCGAGATCTTCTGCCATCGCCAAGATGTTGAGTGTGTTCACCACGACATCTTGGTGGTCAAGGAATCGGGTTCCCATGTAGGCGTGGAATCCCTTGACCTCGACGTGTTCCAGGGAGCGGAGCAGGACCCCCGCCCCGCGGACCTCCTGCTCGTCGATGCCGAACTGGCGCGGCTTGCCTCCCATCGACAGCCCGGACCCCTTGCTGAGGAAGCCCGGGTTGACCCGCAGCACAGCAGGGAACCGGCCCGCCCCCCGGGCGGCTGCCACGTCGTCCAGGAGTTGGAGTTCAGCGAGGGATTCGCAGACCACGGCATGGATACCGGCCGAGACACAGGCCTCGAGGTCGGCCCTGCTCTTGCCCGGCCCGAGGAAGATGATGTCGGCCGGGTCCACTCCCGCCCTGAGGGCGGTGAGGAGTTCCGTGAGCGACGAGACCTCCGCCCCCGCGCCCCGGCTGCCGAGGAAACCACACACGCTGATATTCGGATTCGCTTTCAGCGAGTAGAAGACGTCCACGCCGGCGGGCAAGGCTGTGGAAATTCTTTGTAACTGTCCTGCGAGGACCTGAGCGTCATATACGAACAGAGGGGTTCCGAATTCGTTCGCGAGTTCCTCCACCGCGAGCCCTTGTATGCGCTTCGCCGGATTTTCTGGCAATTGATCCTCCCCGCACTTCGATTGCCGTCCCGAAACCGTAGGGGACAGAGCAACGAGGCGCCACACGGCCGATCAAGGAATCGGCCATCTTGCGCCGGCGGCGGAATGAGAGAGTGCCCCCGTATCCCCAGGATTCCCTGCGGTATGCACCTTCACCTTCAGCGTGTGACTCACGCCACAAGTGAATGCACGCCCTCCCGGCAAATTGATCGAATGGGACAGGAGGGGTATGCGCGGCAAACTCCGTCGCGGAGTGAAGTCGAAGTGTGACCAGAAGTGATCGAAACCGGTTCAGGGTGCGTCACCACCCAGGCGTACACACCTCTTGCACGGGCATTGCATGTCAGCGGAGCAGGAGCACAGCAAGGGCCGCTCCGCTCCAAGACAAGGCGCCTGCCCGAGCCCGGGTCGCCCATCCGCCACCCCATCGAACGCCCGCAGCCCTATGCAGCCGCAGCCATCCGACCAGCGATGCTCACGACCGGCCAAGCAGTGGGCGCGGAGTGCTGTCTCCTCGGCCCGCCGACACCGGCCACCCGAAACCCACTGAGGAGTGTGGATGACCATCATCCAGCCCGACCTGACCGTCTTCGAGTCCCTGGAGTCCGAGGTCCGCAGCTACTGCCGCGCCTGGCCCACGGTCTTCGACCGCGCGCAGGGCAGTCACATGTACGACGAGGAGGGCCGCGCCTATCTGGACTTCTTCGCGGGCGCGGGTTCGCTGAACTACGGCCACAACAACCCGGTGCTCAAGCGCGCCCTGCTCGACTACCTGGAGCGGGACGGCGTCACCCACGGCCTGGACATGTCGACGACGGCCAAACGCGCTTTCCTGGAGACCTTCCACCGCCTGGTGATCCAGCCGCGCCACCTGCCGTACAGGGTCATGTTCCCCGGCCCCACCGGCACCAACGCCGTCGAGTCGGCGCTCAAGCTGGCCCGCAAGGTGAAGGGCCGCGAGGCGATCGTGTCGTTCACCAACGCCTTCCACGGCATGTCGCTGGGCTCGCTCGCCGTGACCGGCAACGCCTTCAAGCGGGCCGGGGCGGGCGTCCCGCTGGTGCACGGCACGCCGATGCCGTTCGACAACTACCTCGACGGCCAGGTCCCGGACTTCCTGTGGTTCGAGCGGCTCCTGGAGGACCAGGGTTCGGGCCTCAACAAGCCGGCCGCGGTGATCGTCGAGACCGTGCAGGGCGAGGGCGGCATCAACGTCGCCCGCCCGGAGTGGCTGCGCGCCCTCGCCGACCTGTGCGAACGCCAGGACATGCTGCTCATCGTCGACGACATCCAGATGGGCTGCGGCCGCACCGGCGCGTTCTTCTCCTTCGAGGAGGCCGGCATCACCCCGGATATCGTCACCGTCTCCAAGTCCATCAGCGGCTACGGCCTGCCGATGTCGCTCTGCCTCTTCAAGGGTGAGCTAGACGTGTGGGAACCGGGCGAGCACAACGGCACCTTCCGCGGCAACAACCCGGCCTTCGTCACCGCCACCGCCACCCTGGAAACCTACTGGTCCGAAGGCAACGCGCTGGAGAACCAGACCCTGGCCCGCGGCCTGCAGATCGACCAGGCGCTGGCGCAGATCACCGCCGAGAACCGCCCCCACGTCAAGGAGTACCGCGGCCGCGGCCTGGTGTGGGGCCTGGAGTTCCACGACAAGGAACGAGCCTGCAAGGTGGCACGTCGCGCCTTCGACCACGGCCTGCTCATCGAGACCTCCGGCCCGGAGGACGAGGTCGTCAAGCTGCTCCCCGCGCTGACGATCACGCCCGACGAGCTGGACGAGGGCCTCCGCATCCTCGACCGGGCCGTGCAGGAAACAGGCCACTGACCTCACGCCCTCACATTTGGCTTGGCGTTTAACCTCGCCAGTCACCCGTCCTGCTGACCTGCGGCCTGGTGGACGAGTCGCCGCAAGTGCCGGGGCTGCGCGAGCGGTGGGGAAGAGACGTGCTGCACTGCCCCTACTGCCATGGGTGGGAAGTGCGGGACCCGCCGATCGGTGTGCTCAGCACAAGTGCAGCCTCAGTGCATCAGGCGCTGTTGTTTCGCCAGTGGTCCAGCCGGGTGACGCTCTTCCTGCACACGGCGCCGGAGCCTGAGGAGGAGCAGTGGGAGCGCTTGGCGGCCCGCGGCATCGAGGTTGTGCAGGGAGAGGTGATCGGCCTGGAGGTCGTGGACGACACGCTCGCTCCGAGGCGTCCGGCTCTCCTCGCAGCTGGTGGTCCCCGTGCAGTCTCTGGCGGTGGCCCCGCAGTTCCTCGCGCAGGGCGACGTCCTGGCCGGCCTCGGCGCGGACCCGGCGCCGCACCCCATGGACGTCGGCACCTATGTGCCATCCGATCCCGGCGGCGCAACGGATGTCCCCGGCGTCTGGGTGGCCGGCAACGTCGCCGATGTGACGGCCGGGCTCGTCCAGGCGCAGGCCGGCGGTGCGACGGCCGCGGCCGCCATCAACGCCGACCTCGTCAACGCCGATACTGACGAGGCCCTTGCACGCCGGCGCGCTGCCCCGCGTGAGGACTTCAGCGCCGCAATCGAGGCGCAGGTCACCGAGCACGTGCTGGGCGAGCGGAGGCACGGCCTCGACTCCCTGCTCCCCGGTACGGAGTGACAGCGATACGGTCAGGCGGGGCGGGCCTTGAGGTGGGCCCGCTCGCCCTGCTTGCCGAAGATGACCAACAGCTCCACCGGCTGATCGTCGTCGGCGCCCAGCCAGTGCGGCACATGGGTGTCGAATTCCGCCACTTCACCTGGTGTGAGGAGCAGGGAGCGTTCGCCGAGGAACAGGCGCAGCCGGCCGTCCAGCACGTAGATCCACTCGTAGCCCTCGTGGACCTGGAGCTCAGGCTCGCCGCTGCTGGGGCTGATGACGAGTTTGTGGGCGTGCAGCCCGCCGGGGCGGCGGCTCAGGGGCACATAGGTCATGCCGTCGCGGGTGACGGGCCGCAGATGCACGCGCGGATCGCCCGTCTCGGGTGCCCCGACCAGCTCGTCCAGGGGCACCCGGTAGACGTGGGCCAGGGGGAGCAGGAGCTCCAGGTTCGCTTTGCGGCCGCCGCTCTCCAGCCGGGAGAGCGTGCTTTCGGAGATCCCTGTGGTCCGGGAGAGGGCGGCCAGCGTGATACCGCGCTGCAGGCGCAGCGCCCGCAGTCGCGGTCCGATCGCCGTCAGGACCCGATCGATGTTCGTCATGACGCCCATCTTGCCAAAAGAGCATGAAGGTTTGCACTTTCGGCACAACCTGTTCCAACCTCCGGGCCATGCAACGGCGCACGCCGCCTTGTCGCCCCGTTTTCGGTTCCGGCTCAGGAGAGGTTTCCATGACCAGCCCCGTCCGCGCCCGAAAGGCGCCCGGCCCCACCACGCCGGATCCTCATCGGTGGATGACGCTCATCGTGGCGTCCACTGCAACCCTGATGGTCGTTCTCGACGTGTCCATTGTGAACATCGCTATGCCCCAGGCCCAGAGCGATCTCGGCATGAGTGACGCCAGCCGCCAGTGGATGATCACTTCCTACGCACTCACCTTCGGCGGCCTGCTCCTGCTCGGTGGCCGCATCGCCGACTTCGCCGGCCGCAAAAAGATCCTCCTGATCGGCCTGCTGGGCTTCGCCGCCGCCTCCATGCTCGGCGGCCTCGCTTCCACCCCGGGCATCCTGTTCGCAGCCCGCGCCCTGCAAGGAGCCTTCGCCGCTCTCCTCGCCCCGGCCGCCCTCGCCCTGACCACCGTCGCCTTCACCGACCCCAAGGAACGCGCAAAGGCCTTCGGTGTCTTCGGCGCGTTCCAGGGCGGGGGCGGTGCCGTAGGACTGCTGCTGGGCGGAGTGCTGACGGAATACGCGGGCTGGCGCTGGTGCATGTACATCAACGTCCCCATCGCCCTGGCCGCGGCCCTCGCCGCCCGCCCCTACGTCCGTGAAAGCCGCGCCGCGGGTGACCGTCACTACGACATCCCCGGAGCCGTGCTGGTGACCGGTGGACTCGTCGCCCTCGTCTACGGCTTCGCCCAGGCCGCCGACGGCGGTGGCTGGACCGCCCCGGCCACACTGCTGTTCCTGGTCGCGGCCGTACTTCTTCTGACCGCGTTCGTCGTGGTCGAGCACCGCAACGCCCACCCGCTCCTCCCGCTGCGCGTCATCCTCGACCGCTCCCGTGCCGGCGTGTTCCTGGCCAACCTCCTCATCGGTGCCGGCATGTTCGGCATGAACCTCTTCATGACCTACTTCCTGCAGGTCAACCTGGACTACACACCCCTGCAGGCCGGAATCGCCTTCCTTCCCTTCAGCATCGGCATCATCGCCACCACCACCCTCGGTTCCCCGCTGGTCACCCGCCTCGGCCCCAAGGCTCTGATGGCGGCAGGAAGCACGCTGGCCACGGTGGGACTGTTCTGGCTCACCCGACTCGACACCGCGTCCGGCTATGCGGGCGAGGTCCTCCCGACCCAGATTCTCGTCAGTGTCGGCGTCGGCCTGTTCTTCCTGGTCGGACCCAACGTGGCCCTGTCCGGCGTCGGTCCGCACGACGCCGGTGTCGCCAGCGCCGTCCTGAGTACCAGCCAGCAGATCGGCGGGGCCCTGGGCCCCGCCCTGCTCAACACCCTCTACGTCTCCGCCGTCACCGGCTACCTCACCTCCCGCAGCGAAAGCCCCGGCCAGGCCCCCCGGGCCGTGCAGATGGAGGCCTACCTCCACGGCTACCGCCTTGCGTTCATCGTGGCGGGCGCCCTCCTGGCCGCTGCCGTCGTCGCACTGCTCGCCCTGGTGAAGACGCCCAAGAGCACGGCCGGCGACGCGGCCGCACCCTACACGGGCCACTGAGCTCACCCGGTCCCTGGCCCCGATCCACCCGAAGTCACCCGGAGGAAAGGCACACACGCAATGGACGAAAGTATCCGCGAAATCCATGCCGCCAACGAAGCCGCCGGCTTCTGGGAGCAGCTCTACCGTGGCAAGGACAGCATCTGGAAGGACACCGCGAACCCTCTGCTCGCCGAAACGGCCCAGCACCTCGTACCCGGCCACGCCCTCGACCTGGGCTGCGGCGAAGGCGGAGACACCCTCTGGCTCGCCACCCACGAATGGCACGTCACCGCAGTCGATATCGCCCCCACCGCCCTGCAGCGCACCCGTCAGCTCGTCGCCCGAAACGGCCTCGCGAACAGCGTGCGCACCGAACAGCACGACTTGGCAGAGACCTTCCCCGACGGCACTTTCGACCTCATCTCCGCCCAGTACCTGCAGACCCCCTACGCCTTCCCGCGTGCCCGCGTCCTGCGCCGCGCCGCACACGCGCTCACTCCCGGCGGAATTCTCCTGATCGTCGACCACGGCTCAGTACGCCCCTGGGCCTGGAACACCGATCCCGACACCCACTTCCCCAGCCCGGAAGACATCTACGACGAACTCGCCCTCGACACGGCGCGGTGGACACCTCAGCGCCTGGCCACTCCACAACGGGTGGCCACCGGCCCCGGCGGACAGACCGCGACCGTCACTGACACGGTCATTGCCATACGTCGCCTCGCCTGACCTTTCGCACCCTACGCACACCGCACAACCGCGCAACCGCACTTCAGGAGTTACCTTCATGACCGACCTTTTCGCACCCGCCACGGTGGGCAAGTGGAAGCTGAACAACCGCATCGTCATGGCTCCCATGACCCGCAACCGGGCCACCTCCGACGGCGTCCCCACCAGCCTCATGGCGACCTATTACACCCAGCGGGCCACCGCCGGACTGATCGTGACCGAAGGGGTACAGCCCAGCGCGGTCGGACAGGGCTACATGAACTCGCCCGGCCTGCACACCCCCGAACAGATCGAAGCCTGGCGGACCGTCGCCGCCGGCGTGCACCAGGCAGGCGGCCGCATCGTGGCCCAGCTCATGCACGCCGGCCGCATCTCCCACCCCGACAACAAGCACCAGGCCGAAACCGTCGCGCCCAGCGCCATCGCCGCACCCGGCACGATGTTCACCGCCGCCGGCCCCCGGCCCCACCCCGTCCCGCGCGCCCTGACCACCGGCGAGATCCCTGAGGTCATCGACGAATTCGCCCGCGCCGCCCGCGCCGCCACCGACGCCGGCCTGGACGGCATCGAACTGCACAGCGCCAACGGCTACCTCCTGCACCAATTCCTCGCCCCCTCCACCAACCAGCGCACCGACCACTACGGCGGTTCCCCCCAGGGCCGTGCCCGCTTCGTCATCGAGGTGGCACAGGCCGTCAGCGACGCCATCGGCAGCGAACGCGTCGGCATCCGCATCTCCCCCGCCATCAACCTCCACGGCGCGCTGGAGACCGACCCCCACCTCACCGCGGCCACGTACCGCACCCTCGTCGACGCGCTGTCCGGGATGGGCCTGGCCTACCTGCACACCATCGGCGACCCCGCCTCCCCTCTGCTCACCGACCTCGCGGAACGCTTCAGCGGTTCCCACATCGTCAACAACGGCTGGGACCCCGTCACCGACGTCACCGCCGCACAGGAACTGGTCACCACCGGACAGGCCGACCTTGTCGCGGTCGGGCGTGCCTTCATCGCCAACCCCGACCTGGTACAGCGCTGGCAGACCGGAGCCCCGCTCAACCAGCCCGACAGCACCGCCTTCTACGGCGGCGACCACCGTGGCTACACCGATTACCCACATTTGGCGTGGGGCGCCGACCTCTGATCCACCTGGGATGCGCGCAGCTGCTCACGCATCCTGCACCGCCGAACATCCGGCGGTGCGGGAAAACGCACCGCAGCTGTTCCTCTGCGTCGCCTATCAGGCACTGTTCGACCGCTTCCCGAGCCTCATCTTCGGGATGAACGAACGTGACATCCCGTGGGAGCACGACGTGGCCTTCATCCGACCGGCCAGCCTGCCGGTGGCATGGGACGGCGAGCCCAGTACCACTGTCGGCTGACACCCCCGCGCTCGCCGGGCCGTCCAGGGATCCGCAGCCCTGGACGGCCCGGAGGGACCAAGGGCATGCCGCGGTCCACCGCCGACGGGCGATACCTCCCGGCCGACTCCGTGAGAGCCGCCGGTACCCGTTGGTGCTCTTCCCGGAACGGGCATGGCCAGAGTGGTACGCACAGGAACTCTCACAAACGGTCCTTTGCGCGAGCAAGATCAATCACGGGCCGCCAAACCCCTGCCGATCCCGGATTCGTTCGCAGAACCCGTTCTCCCTCAAAGGCGGGACTGAACTTTCCCCGTGATGCTGGACACTCCGTACTTACGCCGCGAGGGCATGTCCTTGCTCGTGTCGCTGCCTGATCTCCAGCGGGGTCAGGTGGCCCCAGTGCGGGTGTTTCCGCAGCCGCCTGCGGTTGCAGAAGGTCTCGATGAAGGCGAAAATCCCGGCGCGGGCGGTGGTCCGGCCGGGCCGGCGGCGGGTCCCGGTCTCCTCCTTCAGGACCGCGAAGAAGGACTCGGCGTCGTCGTCGAAACAGGACCCTGTTCTTCCCGTGCTCTGCCGCAGTCCCCACCTGCGTATTTCTCCCCGTAGTTCTTCGGATGTGTACTCCGAGCCCCGGTCGGAGTGCGCGATGCAGCCGGGCCGGAGCCCGCCGCGGCCGGCGGCCGTCGCCGGCGCGTCGACGGCCAGGCCCGCCCGGTGGTGGCCGGCCGTCGAGCAGCCGACGATCTCCCGGGTGGCCAGGTCCAGCCAGGCGGCCAGATGGAGCCGGCCCTCGTCGGTGGCGATGGACGTGATGTCGCCGGCCGGCCGCGTGCCGGGCTCGGGTGCGGTGAAGTCGCGGCCGGGCAGGCCGACCGCCGGCACGGCCCGCTTCGCCGGACGGGTCAGATCCCGGCGCCTGCGCCGGGTGACTCCGGTGACACCGCGCTCGCGCATGACCCGCTCGACCCTCCCCCGCAAGCGGGGGCGCCCCCAGCGGTTGCCCCGGCGGCCGAGTCCGCGCAGGTCGGCGTGGATCCGGGGAACACCGTAGGTGTGCCGGGAGGCGATGTGCAGCACGGTGATCTCGTGGGCCGGAGCGTCGCCAGCGGCCTGCCTCGCCCGGCGGGCCTGTTCGCCGGACCTCCAGGCCTGGAACGAGGACCGGGCCACCTTCAGCGGCCGGCACGGCAGAGCGACGGTGTGGGTGGTCCTCTCCGCCTCGATGAACGCGTACACCGCGGTCATCGACCGCTCTCCTTCGCGAAGAAGACCGCCGCTCTTCGCAGCACCTCGATCGTCTCGGCCTGCTCACGGTCCTGCCGACGCAGTCGGCGCGGTTCCTCCCGCTCGGCCGTCGTCAGCTCGCCCGGCGCCCCCTGGCCTCGGCCGGCCCGGTCCCGCCGGACCCAGTTCCGCAGCCCTCCGGCGCTGACCCCGAGCTCCCGGGCCCTCTCGGTGACGGTCCTGCCGGAGGCAGCGGACCAGCGCGACCGCGTCCCGCTTGAACTCCTCCGGGCACCGCCTGCTGCGGTTGCTCTCGCGCCCCACCCGGCACTACTTCCTCCGGAACCTCACATCCCGGTCTCCGAGTGCCCAGCACCACGGGGAAGCTTCACTTCCGGCCCCACCGTCACCGGCTGTCCGCACACGACTACCGAGCCGGAATGACCGTCCGCTTCGCAATCCGGGAGCTGATCACCGGCGCCGCCGGCCCCTCGACCACGGCCTGAGCACAACCCGGAACCGGGCTCCACCACACCACGACGCACCATCAGTCACCTACCCACCCAACAACGTGACAGCGCCGTCGCACGGACGGCGAGGACGCGCTCACGGGCGTCCGGCGCCCGCGCCCGTCCGGAGCGGAACCACACACCCGGTGCACTGATCACGAGCGTTGTCGACGCCGACCGGGCTGCCGAGAGGGACATCTCGCGCGTCATGTCCACCGTTTGTCATCAGGTCTGTCCTCAGCACGCTGCTGACGCACGATCACGGCCGTGCGCTCAGATCACCAGCGGTGCCTCCGACCAGCGGCGGACTCGGTACGGTGCCCACCACAGATGGTCGCCGAAGCGCAGGACGAGGTGCTCGGAGACGAGGTCGTCCAGGACGGGCCCCGGGATCGCGTCGGCGGGCGCGCCGTCGGCGAGGGCCGCCACGGCCTCGTGGTACTCCGGTTCGTCGATGGTGAAGCGGCGCAGCTCGCCGTAGCGCCGGTCGCGGACCTGGATGAAGCCGGGGCCGTAACGGAAGATGCATTTGCAGATGTAGTACGTGGTGCGCCAGGCGAGCGCCGTCGCGACCGGGTCCGCGGTGCCGAGGACGGCGGTCGGCGGGTGGAGGTGGCAGAAGTGGCGCCAGGCGTCGGGGTCCGGGCCGGTGCGGAGCTGCCAGTCGACCGAGACGGCCAGGCTGGTCAGGTCGCCCACGAAGCTCAGCGCTCTGACCGTCCAGGCCGCGTCGGCGGCATCCGTCAGGTCCACGGGGCGGGGCAGGGTGACGTGCCGGGCCCCGGCGGCGAACAGCCGCCGGGCGGCCTCGCCGCCGGACATGTCGATCTCGTAGCGGCCCAGGGACATGGCGGGCAGGGAGCCCACCTCGGGGTCGTAGTCCCGTGAGGCGGTCACGGTGAAGGGGGCGGTGGCGGTGAGAGCAGGAGTCATCGTCGTCCCTCGGTCGGGCGGTGGCGCGGTCGTCAGGCGGTCGTCGGGGCGAGTTCGGCCTCGCGGGCGGCGGTGTGCCGCATGTGGTCGATCCGCAGAAACTCCTCGTTCAGGGCGGGCGGCGCGATCTGCACGAACTGCCCGCTGTCCTCGAACACGACGCCCAGCTCCCGCCACCGCTTCAGGACCCGGAGCAGGTCGGCCTCGCCGACGGGGTGGTCCGCGTCCAGCTTGCGCGCGGCCGCTTTCACCGTGTGCGGCTGGTCGAGCAGCCGGAACAAGGCCAGTTCGCGCGGGTCGGTCAGTTCCAGGCGGGTCCAGTCGAAGGCCCGGCGCCTGCTGACCAGGACGATCCGGTCCTCCAGGTCGCAGTGGGTGAGGCGGCTGCCGGCGTAGTTCCGTTTCCAGCGCGCGATGCCCGCGTCGAGCCGTTCGACGACGTCCTCGCCGATCCCCCGGGGCGGTACGTCGAAGACGTACGCCAGGTCGAACATCTCCTCGTCGGGGAGGTCGTAGGTGAGCCGGTACGGTTCGGCGGGGCGCAGCTCGGAGAAGCCGAGCCCGGGGTTGTCGAAGTACGGGCTGAACCGCTCGATCGCGATCCGGGAGGACGGGCCGACGGGCGGGTTCAGGTGTTCCAGCGCGGCCAGTTGGTCCACCACGTCGTCGTAGTCCTCGGCGTCCTCGCCCGGGAAGCCGTGCAGGTAGTTCCAGGCGACCGAGAGGCCCACGGTGGCGGCGTCACGGAGCATCCGCACGTTCTGGCCGCCGGTCACGCCCTTGTCCATCAGGGTCAGCACCCGGCTGTTGAGACTCTCGATGCCGGGCTGGACGAAGATCAGGCCCGCGTCCGCCAGGGTCTGGAGCTGTCCGCGCCGCATGTTGGACTTGATCTCGATGTGCATGCGCAGGTCGTAACCGCTGTCGATGATGCGGGGCAGCACCGACTTCACGTACCCCATGTCCAGGATGTTGTCCACGACGTACATGTCCAGGACCCGGTGCCTGCGCGCCAGGTCCATGATCTCGTCGTAGAACACGTCGGGGCTCTTGCTGCGGAACTCCATGAACGAGCCGTTCAGCCCGCAGAAGGTGCAGTGGTGCTTCTCGCCCCACCAGCAGCCGCGCGCCCCCTCGACGACCAGCTTGGGCTCGACCCAGTTCCGGGCGTGGGACGAGGCGAGCCGCTCGAAGTACCCCGAGTAGTCCGGCGGCAGGATCGCGGCGGGCGGCAGCGGCTTGGTGCTCATGGCGTTCACCACGGAGGTGCCGTCCGTGTCACGCCAGCACAGCCCGGGGACCTCGGACAGGGGCTCGCCCGCGTCCAGGGCCCTGATCAGCGCGGGGAACGACACCTCGCCCTCGCCGCGCAGCACGTGGTCCACGAAGGGGAAGTTGCGGTGGACGGCCTCGCCCTGCTTGCCGTCGCAGTTGGCGCCGCCCATGGCCGTCACGATGTGCGGGGCGAGCCGCTTGACGTATCTGGCGGCGGCCAGGGCGGCGGTGTTCTGCTGGAACGTCGAGGTGAACCCGACCACGTCCGGGGCGAGTTCCACGATGCGTTCCGCTATGTGCCGGACGAAGTCGGGTGCGGTGACGTGCAGGGCCTGTGTCATCTCCATCCGGGCCCCGGGCACCCGGTTGGCCATCGCCGCGGTGAACTCGGCGACGCGCCATTCGGGATCGTCGTAGAGAGCGGAGGAGAAGACCCAGTCGCCGCAGCCCAGGAAATACGATCCGAGCGCGTAGTAGGAGTAGTCCTCCAAAGTGAATTCCGTGTTCTTGGTGATCCAGTCCACGTATTCGATGTTCGCGTGCAGAACGTCCGCTGTGCTGTTCGGTACGCGCTCGTCGACGCTGCGCTTGAGAATTCCGAGAGCCAGCGACGGGAGATCGATCGGGGCCCAGGGCATGTTCACCAGGAGTACGCGCACGGCTCGCCTCTTCTCATGTGATCAGTGCACGGCATGACGGGTCGGCCGGGCGTCGGCCGGGAAGTCGTCAGGCGCCGGGCGGGGCGCCTGACGACCTCCGTGACGGGGCACCGGCCGGGGAGTCCGGCCGGTGCCCTCCGGACGGGGTCGGCCGCGCACGGTGGCGGGACCGGCCCCTCGGCGCTACTGGTCCTCGTCCTCCATCTCCTCCGCGGAGCGGAAGTAGACGACGACGCCGACGCCCGGCTTGCGGCTCTCCTCGTCGCCGTCGAGCGGGTCGCCGTGGATGATGTCCTTCTGCATGGTGTTCACCTCCTCCCCGGGGGTGGTGGCGGCTCGGCCTGATCGGGCCCGGAAGGCAGCCCGCCGCCGAGAAACGCGAGGGACCGTCGTATGACGGCCAGGTGGTCGGCTCCGTCGTAGCCGTCGTGGCCCGAGTCCAGCCACATCACCTCGTGCGGGACACCTCCCGCACGCAGCACGGCCAGGTACGCCTCGATCTGCTCCGGCGGGCACTTGGCGTCCCGGCGCGCGGCGACGACCAGCAGCGGGGAGCGGATGGCGGCGGCGTACGAGGACGGGGAGGCGTGGGCGTAGGCGCCCGGCGCCTCGTCGGGAGTGCCGCCGAACAGCGAGGTGTCCAGCGCCTGGAGGGCGGGCGTGGAGTGCCGGAAGGCGGTGGCGCAGTCGGCGAGTGGTTTGACGGCCACCCCGACATCCCACAGGTCGGGGCGGGTTCCCATCGCCAGCAGGGTCAGATAGCCGCCCCACGACGTGCCGCACAGGCCCACGGCGCCCGGGCGGCCGATGCCCCGTTCCAGCAGGTCGGCCCGGACCCGCACCAGGTCGGCGACCTGGGTGTGGCCGACGCCCTCGGAGTACGCGGAGCGCCAGCGCGGCCCGTAGCCGGTCGACCCCCGGTAGTTGACGCGGGCCACGGCGAGGCCCGAGCCGACCAGGGCCTGCACCATGGGGTCGTAGGCGTCGCGGTCGTGGTCGGCCGGGCCGCCGTGGACGAGGAGGACCAGCGGGTGGGGTCCGGGGCGGTCCGCGGGTGTGGTGACGAAGGTGTGCACGGGGCCGTCGGGTCCCGGCGTCCACAGGTCCCGGCGGTGACCGAAACGGGGGACGCTCCACTGGCTCTGTCCGGGCAGCGGCGCACCCGACAGGGACATCGCGCGGGGCACGGTCACCGCGTCGGTCCAGATGTAGTGCACGTCGCCACCGGCGGTGGGTGACGCGGCCAGGATGCTTCCCTCGGGGGTGGGCACGGGGGTCAGCTCGCCGCGCTCCAGGTCCGCGGTGAACAACCGGCTGCGGCCGTGCCGGTCCTGTCGCAGCAGGACCCGCGCGCTGCCTGGGCCGGGGTACCAGCGGGCGGTCGTCTCGGTGTCGAAGGAGCACCAGGGCAGCAGTTCCAGTCCGGCGCCGGGGCTCCAGACACCGAGGTGGTAGCGGCCGGCCCGCTCGCGCATGACCAGCAGCAGCGTATGGCCGGACGTGCCCCGGGGGCCCGGGGGCGGGGTGGGCGCGGGCGCGAAGCCGAGCGCCCAGGTGCGTTCCCGGGTGCCGGAGAGCACCGCGGCGGTGCTCCCGTCCGGGGTCAGCAGCGTCACGGCGCGGGCCGAGTGCGCGGGGCCGGTCACCGCCAGCAGGCCGCCGTCCGGCGCCAGATCGCACAGGGCAGCGGAGTTCGTCGTGCGCAGGACGGGTGTGCCCCGGCCGCCGCGCCGCCCCAGGTGCACGCTGAATCCCTCGCTCCCGCGGATGCCGACGGCCACCGTGCCCCGTTCCGTCAGCGCCAGCCCGGCGGGCCGCCCGCAGGGCACGTCGAGCAGCGCCGGGCGGTCCGGGCCGCCGTCGAAGTCCTGGGTGCGCCAGCCGCCGTTGCCGCTGCGGTCCTCGTCGAACCACCACACGGCCTCGTCGCCGTCGATGGCGCACAGCAGCGTGCCGTGGGGACGGTCGGTCAACTGCCGTCCGCCGCCGCTGGACCGGTCCCAGGTGAAGATCTCGCACCGGCCGTCGGCGTCCCCCGTGTACACCATCCGGTCCGGGTTGCGGGGACTGGTCACCGGCAGCACCGGGCGGTAGACGCCGTAGCCGCGCGTGACCGTCCGCGGGGAGAACGCCGTCACGGCACCTCCCGGACGACGAGAGCGGATCTGGCCGTCGCGTACAGGGCCAGCGCGGCGAAGGCCCCGGCGCAGCCCCACGCGACCGTGCGGCCGCCGTACGCGGCCACCAGGACCCCGGCCAGCACCGGGGCGAGCGCGGCGACGCCCTGGCCGGCGGTGCCCAGCACCGTGCCCATCCGGGCCAGCAGACCGTCGGGGGTCACCAGCACCGCCCGGGTCTGGAGCACGACCGCCACCGACGGCACGATCAGCGACACCCCGCTCAGCAGCAGCCCGTAGGCCCAGGTCTGGGAGGCGTACGCGAGCCCGGCCGCCGTCGGCACCATGACCCACGAGGCGCCCGTGACGATCCGGGGAGCCGCCACCCGCCGCACCAGCCAGGGTGCGGCGAGCGCGCCCAGCAGCCCGCCGACGCCCGCGAGGGTGAGGATGAGACCGATCGAGGAGGGGCTGGCGCCCTCGGCGTGCGAGGCGAAGACGGCGTGGAAGTACAGCGCTCCCAGCAGGGCGTTGACCCCGGCCGTCCACACGACCACGAAGCGCAGGAAGGGGTGCGCCCACACGAAGCGCAGGCCGTCGGCCAGCTCACGGGCGAAGGACGGGGCGGTCGTCTCCCGTACGGGCGTCAGGTCCGCGCGGATCGCCCTGCTCAACACGGCCACCAGCAGGAACGACACGGCGTCCGCGAGCAGCGGCACCCACCGCGCCGCCTGGTAGAGGACCCCGCCCAGCGTCGGGCCGACGATCTGGACCGCCTGGTCCCGTGCCTGGAGGTACCCGATCGCCCGGGGGTACTCCTCGGGGGGCACGAGCCGCCGGATCGTACCGGAGGCGGCCGCCCCGTAGGTGGCGCTGGCCGCCTGCTCGACGACGGCCGCGACGAGTACGTGGAGGAGGACGACATGGCCGAGTGCCACGGTCACGAACACCGAGCCCATGGCGCCCGCGGCGACCAGGGCCGCCGTGTACATCATCGGCTTGCGCGGCAGCCGGTCGGCGAACACGCCCGCGACCGGCGAGACGACGAGCCCGCTGACCAGTGCCACCGAGGCGACGAGGCCGGCGAGCCCGGAGGAGTACCCGGCGCCCAGGAGGATCAGCGGAAGGAAGAGGGCGGACGCACAGGTCCCGAGACCGTCGACGGCGCCCGCCACCCAGAAGAGGGAGTAATCCCGTCTTCGGAAAGGAGAAGAAGGCGAGCCTTTTGATAATCGCTCGCCTTCCGCTAATTCAGGGCCGGAAGGCATTAAATTCCGTTCGGCATCGCCCATCAGTCATCCCGCTCGGGGAGTAATTCTGACGCTGACGCACCCACATTGCCCCCCTGCAATGAGCGGACTTACGGCCGGTGAGGGTGCGATCGTAGCGAAGGGATTCACGGCGCACAATACCGTCCCTGAAATGACATTTTCGATCAAGAAATGGCTCGCCCCGGCACGGCGGACGGTCCGCTTTGGTGCCACGCCATCTCGCACAGCCGTCGATTCCGGAACGGCGGGAAACGCGCAACGTGCGCCGCAGCCCTCGGTGTCGGGCGGCGGACGCGGCCAGTCGCCGCGTCCTCCGCCCGGAGGGTGATCCCGCCTGGCCGGACGCTCCCCCGCCGCCGCGGCCCCGGGGCCGCCGCCGGACGCGGGGGCCGCGGCGGACTCGGAGCCGCCCGCCCCGTGGAGTACCGCGGTCCCCTTCCGGTTGCCCGCCCGGTCCTGACCGCGCACGGCGGGCCCTCGTCTCCGTCCGCGGTGCGGCAGCGCGGAGCACGGGCGGTCGAAGGGCGGGCTGACCGTCGAACGGCAGCGGTGCCCGAGGAGTCACGGGTGAAGGCTGCGGAGAAGGTCGCCCGGGACGCAGGACGAGGCGGGCTCGTTGATCGCCCAGGCCGCTCGGCGTCGTCCGGTTCGCCGATCTCGGTCAGGACGAGCTGGGTGAGCGTCGAAGCCGGCCGATGCCGCTCCGGTCGGCGGACGCAGGGGAACAGCGACCGCGACTGGCTCACCGTCTTCCAGCTGCCGCCCCATGCACCCGACCCCAACCCGGTCGAGGGCATCTGGTCCGTGCTGCGGCGCACCGCCACGGCCAGTCGCGCCTTCGCCGACCCCGACGACCTGACCACCGCGATCCGACGCGGTCTACGCCGACTCCCGTACCGCCCCGACGTCCTCGACGGCTGCCTCACCGGCACGGGCCTCCCACGCAAGCCACCATGACGACACCACGCTTTGAAGGTCGGTAACCACGCTCATCAGCAGGAAGTTCCATGTCTCCTACAGCGTTTCGGGAGCCACACCCCGCCGAGTGGGTACGGGCGCACGTCAATCGGTCGACCGCGGCCGCGTCAAAGGGGGAACGACAGACTCAGAGACAGCACACGGCAGCTTGAAAGACGCGACAACAGGCTCCCGCCGACGAGTCCGCCACACTCGCACAACTGACGAAAACGTCAGTGGGGCAGCACGTGGAACCGGCTGCACGGCATGGCGCTCATTGCACCTGGCGATGTCCTGCTCATCGCCCGCACGGTGTTCCCGCGGCGCCCCGGCTCCGCCCTGGTCCCGAAGTACGAGCTGGTGCGGTTCACGCGGATCACCCACGTCGAGACGGCGGAACGCGGGACAGACGTGCGGCTGCACCAGCTGCATCGAGGGGAATGCCGGAAGGCCCCGGACACCGCACAGCCCGGTTCCGGAGGCGACCGAAAACATCGCATTTTATGCACGTTAACGGAGGGTTGAGGAATAGGGAATGCCGCATGTTTTCCGTAAAGGCCCTGGTCGTGAACTCATTAATCCCTGTCGTCATTTGCGTCACGCCCGTTACTCTGACGTAGCCGCCGCCCCGGGGAGGGGCTTGGCAGCGGTTGTCATGGGCGGGAGCGGCAGGCGGGAGCGATGGCCGCCGCGCCACGTCCTTTTTCACGAATGGTGGGGACCCAACTATGCGACGCATGACCACTGTCCTTCTGTCCCTCAGCGCCCTGGCGGCGACATCGGCGCTGGGCGCGCCCGCCGTGGGGGCCACCCCGCAGGTCGCCCCGGCCGCGATGCCGGCCGGCTGGGAGAAGATCGACGACGCCGCCGAACTGGCGCGGATAGCCGAGAAGTCGGGTGACGCGCAGACCGCGCGCGCAGCCGCCGCCCCGGAGCCCACCGCGCTGGCCGTGGAATCGGCCAGGAACAACAAGTTCGTCTCCACCGAGAAGACGTACGCCGCCCCGAACACCGGTGCCCTGCGCGCCCGTTCCGACGTCTACGGCGGCTCCTGGGAGGGCTTCACCTTCGAATGGATCGGGGAGGAGAGCACCTTCGCCATGAAGTCCCAGGCCAACGGCCTCTACGTGGCCGTCGAGAAGAACTACACCGGCGCCTCGCAGAACCTGCTGCGTGCCCGTTCCACGAGCGCGGCCGGCTGGGAGCGGTTCGTCCTCTACTACAACGAGACGCTGGACCGCTTCGCCATCCAGTCCGAGCTGAACGGTCTGTTCGTCGCCATGGAGAACAGCTACGCCGGCACGCTCCAGTACGCCCTGCGCGCCCGCTCGACCGACGTCTCCGGCTCGTGGGAAGAGTTCAACCTCTACACGATCTGACCGGCCTGCAGGTCTCGAACGTCCCTGCCCGCCAGGGCACCTGTTCCCAGGGCAGGGACGTCGTCATGGTGAAGTTCCCTCCTGAGCATGGACAGCGAGTGGTTACGCTGCGGGGTGAGAGCTTGTGCCGTCAGGGCCCGGGTTTCGACCGGGGTGACGTATCCGCAGACGGGGTGTTTCCGCAGGCGGGTGCGGTTGTACCCGACCTCGATGAAGTGGAAGGCATCGGCACGGGCCTGGTCGTAGGACTCCCAGACGGTGGTCCCGATCTCTGCCTCCAGGAGGCCGAAAAAGCTCTCAGCCCCGGCGTTATCACAGCAGGAGCCCGTTCTGCCCATACTCCGCCGCAGCCCCGACTCCTTCGTGACGGCGCGGTATTCACGTGAGGTGTACTCCGCTCCGCGCTCCGAGTGTGTGATACGGCCCTCCCTCAGGACACCCCGGCCGGCGGCCATCGCAGGGTGTCGGCGACGAGGCCGGCCCGGTGGTGGTCGGCCGTGTACCGCTTGCTCGTACTGCTCTTCTTGCCCACTACCTGGAACTGCTTCCTCCGGGGCCCGTCGTCCCGGCATCAGGCTGTCCAGCTCAGAGGAGGAACCTCATGGTCACAGTGCTCCTGTTCGACGACGTACCGACAGTCAGCGCCGGCCGCCCTCACGGGTGACGATGAGCACGGTGACCCACTCCACGAGCGCATGCGGCAGGACAGATGACCAACGAGGCCCCTGAGCAGTGTGGTTGAGACGTCAGACATCTCGATCAACTGCCCGGGGGCCTCGCTCGTTGGGCTTGGCGGGCGTCACCTGATCGGGGCCCAACTCGAAGAAGCTCAGTGTGCCGTTGCCGGGGCGGCGTGACGGCGAAGCCGCCCGGGCCGTCTTCCGGCGGCCAGGGCGGCAGGGCGGCACGCGGCCGCTCCCGGCGGACCGGGTCAGTTCGCGCCGTGCATGGCGCGCCACTCCGAGGCCAGCATCGCGTAGTGCAGTTCGCCGCCCCACTCGCCCTTGAAGATCTCCGACTCGACGAAGTGCGCCTCCTTACGGAGCCCCAGCCGCTCCATGAGCCTGGCGGAGTCGCCGTTGCGGGGGTCGCAACGGCCGATGATGCGGTGCAGGTTCAGCTTCTCGAAGCCGATGCGCAGCATTTCGACGGCGGCCTCGCTGGCGTAGCCCTTGCCGTGGTAGTCGGGGTGCAGCACGTAGCCGAACTCGCCCTGCTGGTGCTCCTCGCTCAGCCAGATGAGCAGGACGTAGCCGATGACCTTGCCGTCGAGCTCGACGGCGGTCATGAGGGTGTCCTTCTCCTTCCGCAGGGCGGTCTGGGTGATGCGGGTGGCGAGTTCGGCGGCGTTGTCCTCGCGGGTGCGGGGTTCGTTGAAGAGGTAACGGGCCACATCCTCCCGGGACTCGAACTCCAGCATGTCCTCCTCGTCCCGGGCCGTGAACGGCCGCAGGACGAGGCGCTGGGTCTTGATGGGCTCAACGAGTTCGAACATCGGCTGTCCTTGATGTGTCGAGGGGTGTCAGTCGGTCGGTCGAAGGTGTGGCGGGCCGGGCGCGGCCCGGGTCCGACGGCGGTACGCAGTGGCCGTGCGAGCCGCGCGGCTGCCGACACCAGTCGATCACGTCAGCGCGGGGTGGCGGGCCGGGAGCGACAGCATCCGGCCACCGGGCGGGCCTTGGGGGCGGTGGTCGGGGCGGGTTCCCGGGGCAAGCCTGCGTAGGGGGCCAGCAACTCCCGGACGGTGTGGTGGTGTCCGTCGACGAGGACCTGCTCGACCCGCGCCGCCGCCGCGATGTCCCGCAGCGGGTCGCCGTCGACGACCAGCAGGTCGGCGCGGGCACCGGGCCGGATGACGCCGAGGGTTCCGGCGGCGCCCAGTGCCTCGGCCGCGTTGGTGGTCGCCGTCCGCAGCGCCTCGACCGGGGTGAAGCCGTGCCGGACCAGAGCTCGTAGGTTCTGGTGGATACTGATGCCGACGAAGTCCAGCGGGGCGTCGGTCCCGGCGACGACCAGGCCGCCCGCGCGTTGCACCCGCAGCAGCAGATCCACATCCCCTTCCGTCCAGGCGCGGTCCAGCTCTGAGCCGGGGCCTGCAGCGGCCTCGGCGCGGGCGAGCAGGGCTGCGTACTCCCACGAGGGGAAGAGGATCCGGGTGCGCGGGTCCTCAATGAGGTCACGGCTGTCCAGATACAGCTCGTGCGCGAACAGGAGCGTGGTCGACACGTACATGCCGGAGCGGACGAGCAGCGTCACCGTGTCCTCGGCGGTGCGCCCAGCGGCGTAGCTGAGGGTGCGGGAGTAGCCCAGCCGGTTCTCGCCGCCGGTGTGCTCCATGCCGTTGAGACCGGTGCCGACAGCCGGGTACAGGTAGTGGGACACGACCTGCGTCCCGGCCCGGCGCATCCGTCTGAGCGAGACGCGCTCCAGCTCCACCGGCAGCCGCTGGTAGGACTTCAGGACGTGGTACCCCAGCTCCTCGGCCCGACGCAGCTCCCGGTGGAGTTGGGCGCGGGAGTGCACCGGGCGCATGAAGCCGAAGCGGACCCGGGTGCCGTCGAGCGGTTCGCCGGACCCCAGGTAGCGCGGGCCGGGCATAGCCCCGGAGTGCAGCGCCTCGCGGGTCTCCAGCATGCGGTAGACGGGGTCGCCGGTGGAACGGCTCGTCGTCACCCCGTACGCCAGCCACAGCGGTCCCTGCCGCCCGGCCCACTGCCGTCCGCGCAGGTGCCAGTGGTTGTGGACGTCGATGAGGCCGGGCAGGACCGTGCGGTCGGAGGCGTCCACGGTGGGCGCGGGGGCGTCGCCCCGCACGGGGACGACGGAGGTGATGACGCCCTCCTCGACCGTGATGTCGACGTCGCGCCGGTACTCCTCCCCCGTGCCGTCCCACAGCGCCCCGGCGCGCACGACGGTGCGCGGCGGCGCCGGCCGGGCGCGGCACGTGAGGCCGGAGCCGTGCCGGGCGGGCCGGGTGGTGCGACCGGGGCGGTCCGGCGGCAGCAGAACGAACTCCCCCAGGGAGAGGAAGAGGATGTGGCCGTCGGCTGAGACGGAGATGGCGTCCGCGATCCGATCGCTCAGCCGCCGCGGCCTGCCGCTGACCCGCCCGTCCGGCCGGACGGGGACCCGGTGCACCAGGCTCTCGGCGACCACGAGCAGCGACGTGCCGTCGGGCGCCCACACCGGGCCGTCGTCGCCGCGGGTGCCGACGGAGCGGCCGGGTGCGATGGCCTGGACGGTGGTGCGGCCCGTGGCGGTCTCGACGGTCAGCACCCGGTTGAACCCGGCGGTCTCCCGCTCGGAGGCGGGCACCAGGACGGCGAGGGAGAGCCGGGTGCCATCGGGGGACCATGACGCCTTGCCCGCGTGGTCCTGAACGGGCAGGACCTCCCGGCTCGTCCCGTCGTCGAGGTCGAGGACGTGCAGCGCCCCCGCCTCGTCCTGGAAGGCGATCTGCCGCCCGGAGGGCGAGACGCTGGGCAGCAGTGCCCCGCCGGGCCGGTCGGTGAGCTGCTTGGGGGGCCCGCCGTCCAGGGGGTGCCACCAGAGCTGGGGGACGCCGGTGCGGTCGCTGGAGTGGACGATCGCGCGGCCGTCGGGAAACCAGTGCGGGTCACGGCAGTCGCCGTCGTCGGTGAGCTGGCGGGCGGTGCCGCCGAACGGCAACAACCACAGGGCGCCCAGGGCGCGGAAGCAGACCGCCGAGGCGTCGGGTGACAGGACGGGCCCGGCGATGCCACGCACCGGGGCGCTGTCGGGCAGCACCACCGGCCGCCGGTTGACAGGCCGGGCGCCGGGGGCGGAGAGCAGCGCCATGAACGGGATCACCGTGGAGGCGTCCGTGGCCGCCGGTCCGACGGTGGTGCGGCGGCGCAGCAGCCCGTCCGCGCCGCCGTGGACGAGTTCGGTCGCCGAGAGCCACGCCACGGGGAAGGGACCGGGCTCCTCCGTGGGGGCGCTGACCGGCCGTCCTTCGACGTAGAGTCGGGCTCGTGGCCCGTCGACGAGGACGTGAGCGAGCGCCCCTCCGGGGCTGTAGGAGGTGCCGCGCACCACCTGCCCGGCGGGGGCCGTGTAGGCCAGGGTGCGTCGCCCGTCGGCCAGGCGAAGGGTCTCCACCTCGGTCTCCCCCACGACGTAGGCCAGCGACCGGCCGCCGGGATGCCAGGTGGGTGAGCGGTAGGAGCGGCCGTCGCCGGTGCCGGCGAGTGTGCGGGTGCGGCCGGTAACCAGGTCGAGGCAGCGCAGGACGCTCGTGCCATCGTCCTCCGAGACGTAGGCGATGCGGCGCCCGTCGGGGGAGACGGCGGGTTCGATGTCGTACTGCGGGCCGCGGGTGATGCGTTCGACGGTGCCGGTGGCGAGGTCGACGGCGCACAGGTCGTAGGTGCCGCGGCGGAAGGACTGGAAGGCGACCCGGGCGCCGCCGGGGAAGAACGACGGCCAGGTGGCGTCCTCCACGTCGTCGGTGAGCCGCCGGGCCGCACCGCCGGACGGCGGCACGAGCCACAGCACGTTGACCGCGTCGTGGACGATCCGCCCGGTGGCCGGGTCGCAGGTGAGGGCCACGTTGACGGCCTGGTCGATGGTGATCCCGCCGTCGGCGGCCGCTGCCCGCGGTGCGGCGGTAAGTTGGTCGGTTCCGGCGAGGTCGGCCGGTTCGGCGGCGTGTGCCGGGCCGGTGTGGCCGCCGGACATGGCGGCCACACCTCCCAGGGCGACACCGCTGATGAGCATCGTGCGTCTGGTGAGTTCCATGTGCGGTGTTCCTGGTCTCCCGTTCCCGCCGTCCTCGTCCCGTCAACGGGCGGCGCGGCGCGCGATGACGTAGCGGGGGAAGCCGTCGTGGTCGACGTGGCTGGTGACGGATTCGAAACCGGCGGACCGCACCAGCTCCACGATCTCGTCGACGATCGCGTCGTAGTGCTCCATGGCGAGGACACCGCCGTCCTTGAGGAGGCGGGCGGCGGTGGCGACCACCGCGCGCGGCACGGTCAGCCCGTCCCAGCCGGAGTAGATCGCCTCCGCCGGCTGGTGGACGGACCACTCGGCCGGGATGACCAGCCGATCCGGCACGTAGGGCGGGTTGGCCGTGACGAGGTCGACGGTGCCGTCCAGCTCGGCCAGGAGGGCAGGGTCGGCCACATCGCCCTGGCGGAAGTCCACGGCCCCGACGCGGTCGGCCAGGCGGCGGGCGTTCTCTCCGGCGCAGGCGACGGCGTCCGCGGACAGGTCGACCCCGGTGACAACGGCGCCGGGGTGACGGGCGCCGAGGGCCAGGGCGATGGCGCCCGAGCCGGTGCACAGGTCGACCATCCGCGCCGGTCCGGCAGGGACAATGCCCAGTGCCTCGGTGACCATCGCCTCGGAGTGGACGCGGGGGACGAACACTTTCTCGTTAATGGTGAGTTCCAGGTCGAAGATGCGGGCGCGGCCGGTCAGGTACTCCAGCGGCACCCGGTCGGCGCGACGCGAGACCAGGGCGCGGAAGGCGTCCCCCTGTTCGGGGGTGAACGTCGCGTCCAGGTCGAGGCCGTCGGGGTCGGTGGAGAGCACCTCGGCGGCCAGCACGGTGGCGTCCTGCTGCGGCGTCCACACCCGGGCGGTGGTCAGGACCTCCCGGGCCCAGTCGACCTGGCCGCGCACCGAGGGGGCGCCGGTGCGGTCCGGGACGCCGAACCGCTCACGGCAGTTGGCGTAGTAGGTGCGCATCCACTCGACCATCCTCGGGTGCAGCCGGGAGGAGGCGATCAGCTCGGGCGGCGGGGTGAAGTCGGGGTCGATGGTGTCGGCCCAGGCGGTGTAGAGGGGGTGCAGGTCGGCGGCGAGGTACTCCTGCCAGTCGGTGGGCACGTGCCAGTGGTGCTCGTACCCGGTCGCCAGCATGTGCTCGACGGTGGTGTCGATCGACGACTTGCGGCTGACGCCCTCCAGCGGGGCACGCTCGGGCGTGAAGACGTCGAGGTCCAGCTGCGGGGCGTCGCCGTGCAACCGGCGCGCGAACTCCTGTGCCAGCAGCGGCGAGAGGAACAGCCCGTCGCGGTAGGTGCCGGTCATCATCCACAACCCGGCCAGCGAGGTCTCACCGAGCAGCGGGAAGCCGTCCAGCGAGACGGGGCGGTTGCCGACGTGGACGCCGACGACGCTGCTGGACCACAGGTTGCGGCGGATCTGCCGGTGCGAGCAGTCGAGCAGGAACAGCAGGTCCCGCATGACGGGGTCGGCCAGCGGTCGGGGGTTGATGATGTTGGTGGCGCCGACGTAGACGCGTGCCGTGCCGCGCGGCACGATGTGCAGCCCGCAGGCGAAGGCGCGGTTGGGGGTGCGGATGACCGACTCGGGGGCCGTGCCGTCGTGGGTGGAGACGGAGGCCGCCACGCCGTAGCCCGCGACGAGCCGGGGGATGCAGTCGCCGAGGCCGGGCACCGAGTCGATGAGGCCCTGCGCGCCGACGCCACTGGCCAGGACGACCTGGTCGGCGGTGAGGGTGCGGCCGTCGGCCAGCACGACCCCGCTGACCCGCCCGCCCTCGTGGGTGACGGAGGTGGCGTGGGCGTCCACCAGCGTCACGCCCCGGCGCACGGCGGCGGCCTCCAGGCGGCGCAGCAGCCGGCCCGAGTCCACGGCGTGCTCGCCGGGTATGTGGAGAGCCTTGAGCGGGCGGGAGTTGGGGTCGGGGTCGAGCCAGTCGATGTCCTCGGGGTCGACGGTCTCGTACGGCTCGCCGTGCTTGTCCAGCGTGGCGCGGATGGCCTCGTAGTTGTCGGTGTCGATGGGGCCGGTGCCCACGGTGTTGAGGATGACGGTGGTGCCCTTGGCGGTGAGGATGTCCCGGGCGTCCGTCGTGCCGTCGGAAATGGTCTCCAGCCACTGCGGCCAGACGTCCTTGGCCCGCAGGTCCAACTCGAACTTGGCCTGGCCGTAGGCGTTGTCGAGCAAGCTGGAGGTGACCTCACCGAAGCAGCCGAGCATCGCGCCGGCGGCGGCGGAGGCGGCGAAGGGCCGCGACCGTTCGCCGACGAGCGCGACGGACCCGCCGCGACCGGCGAGTTCGACGGCGAGGGAGGTCCCCAGCGAGCCGTTGCCGACGACGATCGCGTCGAAGCCCGTGGGGAGGGAGGAGCTGTCGTTCATCGAGCACATTCCTTCTCTGGGAGGGACGTCGGGGTGGTGCGCCGGGAAGAGCCCAGGACGGGGCCGGGCCGGCCGGGGGAAGGAGAGGGGAGCGGTACGTCAGCGGTCGGCGAGGACGTCCGCGACGGCCTGGATCTGCTCGGGCGTGTGCCGTGCGGAGAGGGCGAAGCGGAGCAGCCCGGTGCCCTGCGCGACGACGGGGTAGAAGACCGGGAAGCACAGGATGCCGGCCCGGCGCAAGCGGACCGCGCTGTCGAAGGCCGCCTCCTCGGTGTCCATCGCCAGGCCGCGCACCGGCGAGCGGGTGCCCGCGTTGACGAGCTGGTTGCCGCTGTTGACCTTGTCGAACAGCTCCGTGTTGGCCCACAGGGCGTCCTGGAGCTCGGCGACGGTGCCGTCCAGGTGCATTCGCGCCGACTCGGCGTTCACGAGCATGTGGGTGACCATGTTGGAGTGGCCGAACACCATTGGGTTCGCCTCGCGGCGCAGCAGCGTCACGTCCGCCGGGTCGTGCGTGAGCAGGAAGCCGCCGGAGCCGCCGAACGCCTTGGAGAGCGAGCCGACGAGCAGTACCGAGGGGGGGACGTGGCCGCCCAGTGCCTCGAACGCGTAGCCCGCGCCCGCCGGTCCGCTGATGGAGATGCCGTGTGCATCGTCGATGTAGACGTAACCGTCGAGTTCGGCCGCCGTGTCCGCCAGCGAGCGCACGTCGATCAGTCCGCCCATCGAGCCGATGCCGTCGACCAGGATGACCGGGGTGCGTCCCTGTTCGCGGGCGAGGTCCATCGCCGCCGTCAGCGTCGTGGGCTCTTCCTCCCGGAACCGGACGGCCGGGCCAACCTGCTCCAGCACGCCGCGCAGCGCCTGCATCGAGGCATGCGCGGTGCGTTCGATGACGAACAGGACACCGCCGGGGCCGACGGGGTAGCCCGGCAGCACGCCCGCGCCGAGCAGTGGCAGGACGCCCAGGTGGACGCTGCTGACGGAGTTGAAGACCAGGGCTGACATGCCCGGGTAGATCTCACCGAGCAGCTCCTCCAGCGTGTGTGCCTCCGCCGGTTGGACACTGTTGCGGGAGGAGGAGAAGTGAGTGCCGTAGGTGTCGAGCGCGGTGCGCACCGCCTGCGTCAGCCGGGGGTGGTCCTCCAGCCCCAGGTAGGAGCAGGAGACGAACTCGACGCACTCGTCGCCGTCGTCCAGGCGAACCTTCTTGCCGGACCGCCGGGTGATGGTGTGCCCGGTGAGCCCGGCCTGGACGGCGCGGTCGTACATGTCGGTGGTCGCGGCCGACCTGCGGGTGATCCAGTTGGGCTGGGGGTCGTTCATGACGGCCTCCTAGGGGGATGGGCTGTGCGGGGGCGTGAGCCGGATGGTTGGCGTGGGGCGGGGGCTCGATTTCAACGGGGGGACGGCGGGCCAGTGGCGATGAGCGCGTGCAGCATCCGGGCGGCGTCGTCCGCGGCCGTGGCGCGGCCTTCGCCGAACCAGTCCGCGACCTCCTCGAAGAGCTGCCGGAACGCCTTCTCGCCCCCGGTGGGCGCCGTGGTGCGCTCCGCCAGGTCGGCCAGGGCGGCGGCCACCGCGTCGCGGGCCGCCGCCGCTTCTCCACCCGCCGCCTGGATGTCCCAGTACGTCTCCACGTCCGCACTCAGCACCCGGGCGACGAGCGCCAGCAAGGCCCGGGTGGGCGGCGGCGCGCAGTCGGCCACCGTCGGTGCGCGCACGCCCAGCCGGGCCAGCGCCCCCGTGAAGGCGAGCAGCGCGGCGTGGGTGGCTGCCTGCACGGCGGTGACGTGCCGATCGTGTTCCTCGTGGCTGAGCCGCACCACCCGGGCACCGGTCGCCGAGATGAGCCGCAGCACCTCCGCGCACCGGGCGTCCGGCCGCAGCACCGAGGCGGTCACGGCGTTGTTGGCCCAGCCCAGCGAGGGGTGGAAGAGGGGGTTGAGACTGAGCAGCGCCCGGGGCGCCAGCCGCCGGTCCGCGGTGTCAAGGAAGCGGTGCTTGTGTGAGAGCGTCTCGACGACGGTGGCGTGCGGTGCGAGCGTCGACTCCAGGACGTCGAGGGCGGCGAGTGCGGCCTGCTCCGGCACGGCGAGGAACACGACTTCGGCACGGGCGAGTTCCGCGCGCTGCTCGGCGGTGGGCGCGGTGACGTCGGCGAGCCGCGTGCGCGGCACCAGCCGCCCGTCCGCCCCGGCAGCCCGCCCGGGAGCGCCCGGCTCGGCACACCGGTCCCAGGCGACCGTCTCCCAGCCGGCGTCGGCCAGCATCAGGGCCAGCAGGCGGCCCACGTTGCCGTAACCGGCGACCACTGCGCGGCTCACGGCTCCTCCACCGCGGCGCCGAGCGCCGCAAGCATGGCGCGTGACTTGACCAACGTCTCCTCGTGCTCGTCCGCCGGATCGGAAAGGGCGACGATCGCCCCGCCCACGCCGAAGGTGGTCGCGTGCTCAGTGGCTACCACGGTCCGGATGACGATGTTGAGGTCGGCTGCCCCGCACAGCGACAGCCAGCCCACGGAACCCGAGTAGTAGCCGCGCGCCCGGCGTTCGAGCTGGTCGATGATCTCCATCGTGCGGACCTTGGGCGCGCCCGTCATCGAACCGCCGGGGAAGGCCGCGCGCACGCAGTCGACCGTCGTGCGGTCCGGCGCGATCCGCCCTTCGATGGTGGAGACGAGCTGGTGAACGTGGGAGTAGGTCTCGACCTCGAAGAGGCCGGGCACGTGCACTGAGCCCACCGTGCAGACGCGGTTGAGGTCGTTGCGGAGCAGGTCGACGATCATGAGGTTCTCGGCCCGGTCCTTCGGGTTGGACCGCAGCTCTCGGATGATGTCTTCGTCCTCCTCGGGCGTCGCGCCGCGAGGCCGGGTGCCCTTGATCGGCTTGGCCTGCACGAGCCCGTCGGCGCGCACCTGGAGGAAGCGCTCGGGTGAGGCGCTGAGCACCGACTCCGTACCGAAGCGCAGGAACGCACCGAACGGCACGGGGCTGGTGGCGCGCATCCGCAGGTAGCTCTCCAACGGCGCCGCCAGCGGCCCGGCCTCGGCGGTGTTGGTGAGGCAGACCTCGTAGGACTCGCCGTCGGTGATGGCGTCCAGGCACGCCTTGACCGAACCAAGGTACTCGGTGCGGGTCTGGTCGAACCGGAACCGCAGCCCGGAGTCCGCCGCCGGGCCGGAGGGCACGGCCGAGGCCGCGCCCTCCGGCTGCCGCACGATCGTCTCGGTCGTCGCGCGGAACCACTCCGCGCTGGCGCGGACGCTGTCCGGGCGGCGCGGGTCGGTCAACGCCAGCAGGTGGACGCGGCGTTCGTGGTGGTCGATGACGACCGCACGGTCCGCGAAGACGAGCCGTCCGTCGGGGTGCGGCGCGTGGTGGTGGGCCCCGCCCCCGGACTCCGCCTTGAGCTCGTAGCCCAAGGCGCCGACGTAGCCGAGGTTGAAGTCCAGCGGCAGTCCGGGCGGCTTGGGCAGCCTGCGCCGCGTCAGCTGCTCGTTGAGGTAGTCGAAGAACCCGGCCTCGACGGTGGAGGTGCGCCCGGCGGCCGTCACCGTCCAGACCCCGTCGTGCACCGAGTACGCCAGGTTCTCGGCGAGCGGCCCGCTGTCGTCACCCATGATCGTGAAGCGGCTGGTCGGCAGGTCGTGGCGGGAGCTGTCGAGCCAGAAGGCGCACTCCGCCTCTCCGTACAACGCGCCGAACAGGGCGGCGGCGTCGGGGTGGTGGTCCACGGTCCTCGCCTCGACCCGCATCCGGGGCCGGTCCCGGTCGCCGCCGGCCGCGGAGAGCCGGGCGACGCCGGGCCGCCGGGGAGCGGCGGCCCGGGCCAGAGTACGGAAGTTGTGCATCAGATCGGCCCCGTACTCCGTGAGCACGGACTCGGGGTGGAACTGCACGCCCCAGCGCGGGGCGCGGAGGTGCCGGGCGGCCATGACCACCCCGTCCGCCGTCCAGGCCAGCGGTTCCAGGTCGGGGGGCAGGTCGGTGACGGCCAGCGAGTGGTAGCGCACCACGGTGAACGGCGAGGGGATGTCGGCAAAGAGCGCCGCCCCGTCGTGGAACACCTTGGACGTCCGACCGTGCACCGGCTCCGGGGCGTGCTCGACCCGGGCCCCGGCGAAGTGGGAGATACCCTGGTGACCGAGGCAGATGCCCAGCAGCGGCACGCGGTCCTGGCGCAGGGCGTGGGCCGAGATGCCCAGGTCCTCCTCGCACTGCGGACGGCCCGGCCCCGGGGAGACGACGACCGCGTCGAAGGCGTCGAGGTCGATGTCGCGCCAGGGGGTGTCATGCGTGACAACGCGGGGCGGAACACCGTACACCCGGTGCATCAGGTCATGCAGGTTGTAGGTGAAGGAGTCGTAGTTGTCAATGAGCAATGTGCGCACCGGACTTCACCCTCTCCGTCAGCTCGGCGATGCGGTCCCAGGCCGTCTCGATCGGCGGCACCGCGCCCTCTTCGGCACGGCAGGCGTCCTCGATGAGCGTGACGAACACGTCTTGGAGGGCCAGCGGGTTCATGCCGTGCTCCAGCCCGAACGCGGTGGCCCGCTCCAGCACCAGCCGGACCCTACCGGTCTGCATGACGGGAATGCCGTGGGACTCCTTCGCCTGGCCGATGCGGCGCGTGCACTGGTACCGGATCAGCAGGGCGTTGAGCAGGATGGCGTCCACGGCGTCGAGTTCGGCCCTCAGCTCGCTGAGGACGGCCTGCCGCTCCTCGGCCGGCGAGGGACGGCCGGTGTCGCGGCGGGTCCGCGCAGCGAGAACGGTTTGCGTCGTGTCGGTCTCACCGCTGGTCATCGGTGGCTCTCCAAGGACGTCGCTGGGCGTGGTCATAAGGCGGCCAGGAAGGACTGGACCACCGCTTCCGCCTGGGCGGGGTTGAGCCGGGGGTCGCACAGGGACCGGTAGTCGGGCAGCAGATCGCGGCCGGTCGCCTCAGCCGGGGCGGGAAGGTCCGCGGCGCCGGGCGGCGGGCCGTCGAGGCACTCGGTGACCGGGTCGGGCGTCAGCTCCAGGCTGAGACCGCCGGGGTGGCCGCCGTGAGCGCGCACCGCGTGTGCGAACCCGGTGACCTCCTGGCACAGGACGGACACCCGGCGGGTCTTGGTACCGTCCGCCAGTCGCACGGTGTTGCCGTGCATTGGGTCACACAGCCACACCACCGGCACACCGCTCGCCGTCACGGCGCGCACGACCGCTGGCAGCTGTGCCGCGACCTGCTCAGCACCCATTCGCACGATGAAGGTGAGCCGCCCCGCCACCCGCTCCGGGTTGAGCCGCAGTGCCAGGTTGACGGCGTCCTGCGGCGCAGTGCCGGGGCCGAGCTTGACGCCGACGGGGTTGGTGACGGACGCGGCGAGAGAGACGTGCGCGCCGTGCAGGGCGCGGGACCGCTCCCCGATCCAGCCGAAGTGGGTGGACCCGGCGTGCGCGGGCTCCCCGGGTCGCTCCCCGGCCACCAGCAGCGCCCGTTCGAAGGGCAGGAGAAGCAGTTCGTGGGAGACGTACACGCGCTCCCCCGGCGCGCTGCCGCGCCAGCGGCTCCGGATGGTCTCCAGCACCCGCGTGGCGTGCGTGTGGGCGGCGAGCAGTCGCGCCGGGTCGGGCACCCGGGCGGTGGGATCAGGCTCGAACGCGTTGACGGCGTCACCCCGATAACTGTGCATCCGGCACCTGTCGGGGGTGGTCTCGTACGCCTCGCTGCGGGGCTTGGCGTACTGCCCGGCGATCCGGCCGATGGCGATGCCCCGGGCCGCCCCGGCCCCGTCACGCAGCAGGTCGGTAAGCGCGCGCAGGTGGGAGACCTTGCGCAGCACGGTGGGCGGAGCGCTGTCCGCGAACGGTTCGGCGCAGTCACCCCCGTGCAGAACGAGCCCCTCCCCCCGGCAGACGGCGGCCAGTTCGGCGCGGAGCAGACCGGTTTCGGCGGGGGTGGTCAGCGGAGGGAGGGACGCCAGCCGTTCGACGGCATCGGCGAGGGCGGTGAGGTCGGGCCACGGCGGCTGCTGGGCGGCCTCCGCAGGCGGCGCGGTGCTTCGAGGGCTGAGGAGACCGGTGTCGGGCAGCAGGACAGGCGAGGGGGAGAAAGGCAGGTTCATCTCGGCTGGCGCTCCGTTTCGGTGCGGCGGGACGGACGGTCCGGGGGACCGCGCACTCCGTTCAGGGGCCGTGCGGGAAGCGATCACCAGGGGCGGGAAGGGCCGTCGGCGGGCCGGGATCGCGGCCCTCGGGACCGGGACGGAGGCGGCCGACGCGGCAGGTGCGGTGGAGCAGCAGCGGGCAAGGCCATTTCCTCCCCCCATCAGCCGCCCCCGGTCGAAGGGGCGGGACACCCGTCGGCTCATGTTGTACGGCCTGTGCACTCACGGTCAGGCCTGCTGCACGGTAAGCAGCCGGGAGCGGCTCTCACCAGACACCATGGGAGACACTTACTCGCGCGGAGCCCTCATGGGTGACCTCGGGCATCCTCCGTGGCAGACATCATGTCGACGGCTGGGCACCCCGCGCCGGAAATCGAGTCCGGAAGCGGCCGGGCCGGACGGCCCAGGAGGCGGATAGCAAGATCTCAAACTCCCCCCGGAGGCGCCTTCGAGAGCGCTCCCCTCCTCTCCGCCGGGCCCCACCCCGCTCAGGAAGATGCTCCGGGCCCGCCGAGAGGCACCCCGCGCTCCGTCGTGTCCTCCGGAAGTACCTGGCCGGGGCTCCTTGGAGAAGTGCGGCGCTGAGCGCAGTTGCCGGGGGAATGTGCGAGCGATCTAACGGGAATTCAGCCAATATCTGGCCGTAAAGAACAGTTAGACCGGACTTAATGCGACGAAGACACTCTGCTTCTGTTACTAATCCTTTGCCTGCACTTTATCGTGCGCCATGTCGTCTCACCCCTCGCTTAGCTCCGCACGGAGGAACGCGTGTCCATCCGCGTCGTGATCGCCGAATCCCGCGCCACCCCCCGGGCAGCCCTGTCCCTGCTCCTCGCCACCGACCCCGGCATCGAGGTCGTCGGCAGCGCGGCGGGCGGCGAGGAGGCCGTGGCCCTGACGGGCGAGACCAGCCCGCACATCACCCTGCTGGAAGTACGGCTCCCGGCCGCAGTCAGCCTGGACGCCGTCTCCCGCATCGCCTCCCGCCCCGGCCCGCGCCGCACCCGGGTTCTCGCCTACAGCACCCATCCCGAACACGAGGACGAGCTCCTGCTGCCCGTCCTCACCGCGGGCGCCAGCGGGTTCCTGACCATGGACACCGAACCCCGCACGGTGCTGGCCGCCATCCGAGCCGTGGCGCGGGGCGACTCGTGGCTGGAACCCCAGCACACCCGGCGCCTCATCAACGAATACGTCGCAGGGACAGGGGCCGCCCCGGCCGGCATCGGCCCCCGCGTTCCGTTGCCACCGCAGCTCAGCGCCCGCGAACGCGAGGTCACGGCCCTCATCGGGCGGGGGTGCACCAACACGGAGATCGCCGAACACCTGTGCTTGAGTCCCCTGACGGCCAAGAAGTACGTCAGCCGGCTCATGGCTAAACTCGGCGCCCGAGACCGGGTGCAGCTCGCCCTCATCGCAGCGCGGTCCCTGACCCCCCTCGGCGAGTCCGCCGCGCAGCGCATGTGAGACTCCCGCTGAAGACGCGCCCCGGCCCGGCCATCGGCCGCTCCCGCACGTCCCGGTGATCTGCCGAACCGGCCCGTTGGCCCGCTACCGTTCATCCGCCCCCATCTCACCGAGCCCCCGGAGACATGACCACCACCCAGAACACGCACGTCAACCGGGCGGGACCCCGCGAGTGGGCCGGACTGGCCGTGTTGACCCTCCCTGTCCTCCTGATCTCCGTGGACATGACGATCCTCGGATTCGCGGTCCCGCACCTCAGCGAGGACCTGCGCCCCACCGGCACCGAACTGCTGTGGATCGTCGACGTCTATTCGTTCCTGCTCGCGGCGCTGCTGGTGACCATGGGATCGCTCGGTGACCGCATCGGCCGCCGCAGGCTCCTGATGTTCGGCGCCGCCGGGTTCGGCGCGGCCTCGGTGGCCGCCGCCTTCGCGCCCACGGCGGAGGCCATGATCGCCGCACGGGCCCTCCTCGGCCTCGCGGGCGGCACACTGATGCCCTCCACACTCTCCCTGGTGCGGTCGATGTTCCCCGACGACGCCCAGCGCAAGATCGCCATCGCGGTGTGGGCGGCGGCCCTCTCGGCGGGCTCGGCATTGGGTCCGGTACTCGGGGGACTGCTGCTGGAATTCTTCTGGTGGGGCTCGCTCTTCCTCGTCAACGCGCCCGTGACCGTGCTGATTTTGGTGCTGGCCCCGACACTGGTGCGGGAGTCGAAGGCGGCGGACCCGGGCCGCCTCGACCCGCTGAGCGTGCTGCTGTCGGTGGCGACGATGCTGCCCGCCGTCTACGGCGTCAAGAAGCTCGCCGAGGGCGGTCCGGCGGCCCTGCCATTCGCCGCCATCGCACTGGGCGTGGGGTGCGGCGTGGCGTTCGTCCGCCGCCAGCGAGTGCGGGAGCGGCCCATGCTGGACATCGGCCTGTTTGCGAACCGCACGTTCAGCGTGGGCGTGGGACTCAACCTGATCACCCTCTTCGCGATGATTGCCGCCCTGTTCTTCCTCACCCAATATCTCCAGATCGTCCTCGGCATCTCTCCCCTGTGGGCGGGCCTGACGCTCGTGCCCGGGATGCTGCTGGCCGTCGGTGCCGGGTTCCTGGCCGTCGGGGCGGCCCGGCGGGTCGGCACGGCCGCCGTGCTCTGCGCCGGGTTGCTGATCATGGCCACCGGCTTCCTCGTCCTCACCGCACTCTCCCCTGGCTCAGGGGCCGCGCTCGCCGCCGGCGGCTTCGCGTTCGTCGGTTTCGGCATGGGGCTCACGCAGACCCTTACCAACGACGCCGTCCTCTCCGCCGCGCCGGAGGACCGCGCCGGGGCCGCCTCTGCCGTCTCCGAGACGGGGTACGAGCTGGGCGCGGCGCTCGGCGTAGCCATCCTTGGCAGTGTCCTGGCGGCGTCCTACCGGGGCGGGTTACGGGAGGTGCCCGGCGTGCCCGACGAGGCGGTGGCCGCCGCCCAGGACACCCTCGGTGGCGCCGCCGACACCGCGTCCACCCTGCCGACGGAGGAGGCGGAACGGCTGACGGCCGCGGCGCACACGGCGTTCACCGACGCCGTCGCGGTCACCGGCGCCACTGCGGCGGCCCTGTTGGTGGCGGCTGCAGCGACGACCGCCGTCGTCCTGCGGCCGATTCGGGGCCGCTCCCAAGGCTGACGTCGGCGGACTGCATACAGCCACCCGAACGGCGGACAGTCCGAAACATTCGCAGGGTATGAACGCCGGGGCCTCGACCCCTGACCCTGACCACGGGTCATGCGGCTTCGGTCAGCGTAGTCGATGTTGTTGGGAGTGCTCGCTCGTAGGCGATCGGGCCGCGGTGGTCGAGGCGGGGGTGGCGTCGGACGGTGTTGTAGCGGTGCAGCCGGCGGAAGAGGGCGGATTCAGTTGGTCGTCGCAACACCCCCTGATCGCAGAGGTGTTGGATGGTTCGTCGTCAGCAGGCAGCGGATCAGGCGGTGCGTCCGGAGCTGAGGTCCCCGGGGCATCCGAAGTGCCAGCGGCACGTCGGAGCGGCGTTCTGGGTGGAAAGCACCAAGGGGCTGCTGGCCGAGGAAGCCGCGGCCGTCCTCGGTGAGGCGCCGGCGGTGACCGGACCGGGTCACCGCCCGAGCGGCGATCTTCACCTACATCGAGACCTTCTACAACCGCCGGCGACTACGCAAGCACCCCCTCTGGGGCTACCTCCCCCGCTCGGGATCCGACAGCGACACCAGCAAGGTCATTCCCTGGCAGCGTAAGAAACGGGTGTCCAAGGTCATGGGGGAACTTCACACGGCGGCTCTCCCCAGGTACGTGCCGATCGAGGCCGACCACGTGAGCACCCCTGCCGTCCGCCTGGCCAACGACGGCATGTCACGCCCGTGTCACGCGGTAGAGCACCTTCGGTTCGTCGGACAGCGTGACGCCCGGGCGGGCCTCCGCGGCGGCGATCTCCTCCTCCGTGGCGTCGGCGCCGGGGAACCGCTCGCGGAGCGTGCACTCCAGCAGCGCCAGGGACCGGGGACGCCGTCGACCAGCAGCACCCCGAGAAGGCGCCCTGCGCCCTCCTCCACCGCCGGGCAGGGCCAGACCGGACCAACCGTGGTCCTTCCCGTCGGCCGGACCTCCGCAGTGAAGCGGACCTCGTCGACTCCGCCGCCCGCCAGGGCCCGCTGGATCGGCTCCACCGCCCGCTCCCAGTCCTCCTCGGCGGGACGGGCCGCCGACGTCCGTTCAGCGCGCTCGTGCAGGCTCCATCCGTTCCGCGCCATGCAGCCGGCGGTGCGGCTGTGCGAAACGCCGGCCAGGAGGCGCACCACTGGCTCCCCCACCGCGAAGTGACGGATCGACGGCAACGGCAACAGATCATCACTCATGGGCGGACCGTCGGCGGCGCCACTGGCATCGGGGCGTGGGGTCGGGGCCGGTCGTGGGCCGCTCCCGCCGGAGGCCGCGCGTCGTCCGGCGCGGGCTGGGCGGACACCGTACGGCGCCGGCCGCGGTGGTCGCCGGGCTCGTCGGCGCCCCGGCCACACAGGCCGCTCACACGACGCAGACGACGACAACGGCCTCCGCCGCTCCCTCGCTCCCGCCCCGCCCGCGGTGAGCAGTGCGCTGTGCCCGTGGTGCGGCTGCTCGGTTCGGCGTGCGGAGTGCATCCGGCAGGGGACGTCGCGGGTGTTCACCCGAGACCAGAGGGGGCCCGGTGGCTGGAGGGGCCGGGCGCCGAACGGCGTCGGGAAAGCCCTTTCGACCGACGGTGCCGAACCGGCCACCGGCCCTGGGCGCCGCAAGGGGCAATCCGCCCATACGGGTTCGGCCTCAGGGAAGCCGCCGCGAGCATTCCCGCCGTAACGCGCGCGGGACGGCGCGGCCTCCCTCCCGTCCCGGCGCCGACGACGGGCGGGGGACGCGGCATGAGCCCGGCCTCCCCCGTCACATCACACGACATACCAGAATACTCCACTTGATCTTCATGAATCGGCCATGATTTTCGGCGCCCCGACGCGGCCGCACCGCCTGCCCGGGGCCGACGGCGACCTGAGCAGCCGCGCCGCCGTGCGGAGCCGGCGGCGCCGGAGAGTTCGGTGCGCCGCAACGAATGGCGCGTTGTCCACCGGTCGCCGCACCGCCGGGACCTTGCCGGAATCCGGGACGACCGACGGGCCATCACCCCATGGTCCGACAGGTTTCCGTCGTCTCACCCTGCGGGCGGGATCCCGCAAGAGCCCCTTCCTCGCCAACCGGCTTGCGCACCCGGGGGCTCTCGCCGAAGCGTCCGAAAGCGGCGCTTGTTGACAGGGGCATATCACGGCGAAGGTTCAACCACCGATGCGGCACCTCCAGGACGTCCGCACTGTCCGCCGGACTGCCGCAGACATGAACCAAGGGCCCGGACGTCCAACGGGCCCACACCCCCTCACCGGAGGACAAGTGAAGGTCAAGACGTTCCTGTCGTCGGGCGCCTCTCGAAGAGCCCGTGCCGCCACCGTCGTCGCCGCCCTGGCGACCGTGTCCGCGCTCGTGACCCCCACCGCCATGGCGTCGGCGTCCGCGGACGCGAAGCCCACCGCGGCCCAGCTCGCCCAGGTCGGCGACGCGGTGCTCACCGCCGACGTCGGCGGCACGGCCTGGTACACCGACAAGGCGTCGGGCAAGGTCGTCGTCACCGCCGACAGCACGGTCTCGGCGGCGGAGATCAACAAGATCAGGAAGGCGGCAGGCTCGCAGTCCGGGGCGCTGCAGATCAATCGCACCCCGGGCAAGTTCAGCCGTCTGATCGCCGGCGGGGAGGCCATCACCTCCTCCGGCGCCCGCTGCTCCCTCGGCTTCAACGTCCGCAACTCCGCGGGCACGAACTTCGCGCTCACCGCCGGACACTGCACCAGCGGCCGGTCCAGCTGGAGCATCGGCACCGCGGTGCCGGGCCAGACCGTCTTCCCGACCTACGACCACGGGGTCATCCAGCACTCCAACCCCGCCGCATCCGACGGCCGCGTGTACCTGTACAACGGCACGTACCGCGACATCGTCAACGCCGGCAGCCCGACCGTCGGGACGCGCATCGAGCGCTCCGGCAGCACCACGGGTTACCGCACCGGCACCGTCACCGGCCTGAACGCCACCGTCAACTACGGCAACGGCCAGCTGGTCTACAACACGATCCAGACCAACGCCTGCGCCCAGCCCGGCGACAGCGGCGGCCCGCTCTTCGCCGGCAACACCGCCTACGGCCTGCTCTCCGGCGGCAGCGGCAACTGCACCACCGGCGGCACCACGTTCTACGAGCCGGTCACCCGGCCGCTGAGCCTGTACGGCCTCAGCGTCTTCTAGCCCCGCAGCAGTACCGCGTCACAGGCAGGCCCCGGAGGCCGCCGGCCGTCGCCGGCGGCCTCCGGTCCGTGCGGGGGGTGTCACGTTGCGGCGGTGCCGGAAGTTCGGGCAGGCCTACGCGAACGGGCCTCGCCGCAGGCGTCCCCGGCCCGACGGCAAACGGCATCCCGGCGAAGTCTTCATCAAGATCAACGGTGAGCAGAAGTATCTGTGGCGGGCTGTGGACCGGGACGGCAACGTCCTCGACATCCTCGTGCAGAACCGCCGCGACGAGGCCGCGGCCAGACGGTTCTTCCGCAGGCTGATGACGAGGACCCGGGCAGTGCCGAGGGTGATCGTCACCGACAAGCTCCGCTCCCGCAGCACCGCCCACCGCGAGGTCATGCCCTCGGTCGAGCACCGCTCGCACAAGGGACCGAACAACCGGGCCGAGCACAGCCACCAGCCGACGAGGCAACGCGAACGGGTCATGAAGGGCTTCCGCTCCGTGGGCGGGGCGCAGAGGTTCCTGTCCGCGTCCAGCGGCATCTCACCCCACTTCCGACCCCACCACACCTCAACGCACACCAGACGCCCACACACCCGACAACGTGACAACGTGACAACGTCCAGAGCTGGACACGTCGACGGCGGACGGGTAGGCAAGCACACGAAGCCTCTGGTGGAGACGGATTTCTTGGTCGAAAACCCATCTACCAGGGGCTTCACCTGCCTGTCAGGCCGACCGGCCTGCTCGGCCACCAAGCCGGAAAGGGCTCCGTGCGGGACGGCGGTGCGGCTGCCGAGTTGGCGGTATTCGCCATTCCTGCACTCAACTCCGTTTGCGTTATTGACTTTTGACTCAGCAGTCGTACCTTTGGGAGCGCTCCCATCACAGTCTCGTATCTGGAAGGAGTTCCCCCCACATGCGCAAACAAAGTCCGTCAACCGGGCGTGCGCGGTCCCTCCGCCGGCCCCTTCAGGCGCTCGTCATGGTGTTCGCCGTCGTCATCGGCGCACTGGCCTGGTCGACCCCTGCCCAGGCGCACGGCACCATCGTCAGCCCCGCCACCCGCGCGTACCAGTGCTGGAAGACGTGGGGCAGCAACCACACCAGCCCGGCCATGCAGACCGAAGACCCCATGTGTTACCAGGCGTTCCGGGCCAACTCCGACACCATGTGGAACTGGATGAGCGCCCTCCGCGACGGCCTCGGTGGCCAGTTCCAGGCGCGGACGCCCGACGGGACGCTCTGCAGCAACAACCTCTCGAGGAACGACAGCCTGAACAGGCCCGGGCCGTGGAAGACGACCAACGTCAGCAACAACTTCACGATCCAGCTGCACGACCAGGCGTCCCACGGGGCGGACTACTTCCGGGTCTACGTGAGCAAGCAGGGCTTCAACCCCAAGACCCAGACCCTGGGCTGGGGCAACCTCGACTTCATCACGCAGACCGGCCGCTTCGCCCCTGCACAGGACATCAGGTTCAACGTCAACACCTCCGGCTACACCGGACACCACGTCCTGTTCGTGATCTGGCAGGCCTCGCACCTGGACCAGGCCTACATGTGGTGCAGCGACGTGAACTTCGGCTGAGCCGAGAAGCGTTGCACGCGGCACCCGTCTCTGCCGGGCTCCGGTGATCCACCGCCCGGCCGTGCCGACCGAGCTCCGTCGGAGCAGGGGAACCCATGTGGCCACCCTGCCCCGGCGGGGCTCCCCACGCTCCTGCTCCTCCGGGTGCCTGCCCGCCTTCTTCCCAGGACTGTCGGCACGGCTCGCCCTGTCCACTCGGCCGGAGATCGGCGGCTGCGGTCCCTGACCGCCTTCTCGATGACGCGCGCACACCTGATGAACGCCTCGACTTGATCAGCCGTCAGGTCTCGTACGAGGATTTCTTCGAGGGATCGCCGCATGTCGGCGAGGGGCTCCCTGAGGGCACGGCCGGCATCGGTGAGACGGACGGCCATGACCCGCCGGTCATGGGCAGCGGGCTCCCGGGTCAGCAGCCCTGCGTCCTGCATCCGCCGCAGGGACTTGGAGACGGTGGAGTGGTCGAGCCCGACTCGCTCCAGCAGCTCCGCCTGAGTCAGGCCGTCGTGGTCGATCAGCTGCATCAGCAGCAGCTCCTGCCCCGGGTGGAGATTCATCGCGCGCAGCATGGCGGCGGCGTGGCCGCGGTGGGTGCGTGCGAGCTGGAAGGTGGCGTAGCTCAATGGCCCCTCGCCGCCGCATCCGGCAGCTCCGGTGAGGTGGTGTCTGACACTGCTGCTCCCCCGGATCACTTGACTGCGGTGACGGATCAGTCGACGCGAGGACGATCTTGCCTCGGTTGTGGCCCGCGTCACTGACCTGCTGGGCCATGGCCGCTGCGGAGAGCGGGCAGGTGGCGCTGATCGTGGTCCTCGAGGTGCCGTCGGCAGCTTCCGGGCCGGTTCGGCGAGGCGGGTGGCGGAGCGGCGCTGGCGGTCCTCGGCGAAGCCGATGCCGAGTTCGGCCGCACGGAAGTCGGCGGTGGTGAGCGCGAGGTCCGGGCCACCGCCCATGAGGTGCAGCAGGGGGATCATGCCCCCTCCGACCCGGGCGTTGACCTCGATGGTCAGTGTCTCGCCGGACCACAGCGGATCCCCCGGGTCCTCCGTGAACTCGACGGCCCCCCACCAGGCCGGCGGGAGAGCCCCGGCGGCGGTCCCTCCTGCCGACCTCCGCGAGGACCCGCCCGTCGCGCAACAGCCGGCCGTGCAAGCGGGCTCGGTGATCATGATCCTGCGGGGCTCCTCCGCAACCGCCAACGGCCGGCTCCCGGCCGGGCCCCTCCGGTATCGGCAGCCGCGCGCGGGCCTTTCGCAGGCCGCAGGCGTGGCACGCGGTGACCTCGACTGGGCCGGCCTGTTCGCGCTGGTGGCCATGCCGGCCTGGCTCGGCGACCGCGACCCTCGAGGGCGGCGGCTGAGGGAGGACTCGCCCGCCTGCGTGCCGTTCAGGTCACCGGACCCCCTGTGAGCGGTGCGGGATCGTAGGCGGCCTCCACGGTGAGGCCGCGCAGCCGCGAAACGGCGGTGAGCAGGTCCCCGTGGCTGGTGAAGAGGGCGTTGACGCCGAAGCGGAGCAGGTCGGGCGCGCGCATGTCGGCCACGACACCGCGCCCGGCCAGGGCGACGGCCAGTCCGTGGGCGTGGGGGTGGCGCAGAGTGATCTGACTGCCGCGGCGGCCGGGGTCGGACGGGGTGACGGAAGTGAAGCCCAGGGGTGCCAGGAGTGCGTCCGCGCAGCACAGGAGGAAGCCCGTCAGGGACAGGCTCTTGGCACGCACCTGGTGCAGGTCGACGCCGTCGAAGGCGGTGAGGGCCGCTTCGAGGGCGAGCAGGGACAGGATCGGCGGGGTGCCGATGCGGGCGCGGGCGATGCCGGGCGCGGGCGTGTAGTCCCGCGCCAGGGCGAACGGGTCGGCGTGGCCGGTCCAGCCGGGCAGCGGCGTCTCCAGCGCGGCGTGGTGGCGCTGTGCCACGTAGAGGAAGGCGGGGGCGCCCGGGCCGCCGGAGAGGAACTTGTAGCCGCAGCCGACCGCCAGGTCCACGCCGAGGGCGTCGACCTCCAGGGGCAGGGCGCCGGCGGCGTGGCACAGATCCCACAGCGCGAGGGCGCCGGCGTCGTGGGCGGCCCGGGTCAGCGCCCGCATGTCGTACAGCTCCCCGGTGCGGAAGTCGACGGGCGAGTAGCTGACGACGGCGACCCGGGGGCCCTCGGTGGCGAGGAAGTGCGGGAGGTCCGACGGCGGCACGTGCCGTACCTGAAGGCCGCGGCGGCGGGCGACCGCGTCGGCGAGGTAGCGGTCGGTGGGGAAGTGTCCGGGGTCGGTCACCAGCAGCGGGCGGTCCGGGCGGAGCGCGGCGGCGGCGTCGAGCGCGGTGAACAACTGCACGCTGGTGGAGTCGCCCGCGACCGTCTGCCCCGGCGCGGCCCCGATGAGCGTGCCGATGGCGTCGCCGACGCGCAGCGGCGCCTGCCACCAGCCGGCCGCGTTCCAGGAGCCGATGAGTCCGGTGCCCCACTGGCGTCGTACGACGTCGTCCAGGGCCGCCGGCACAGCGGCGGGCAGCGGGCCCAGGGAGTTGCCGTCGAGGTAGACGACGTCCGGCGGGAGCAGGAAGCGTTCGCGGACGGGGGCCAGGGGGTCGTCGGCGTCGAGCCGTGCTGCCTGTTCGCGCAGGGCGGCGGCTGCGGGGAGTGCGGTGGTCATCGGTGTGCGGCCTCCTCGCCCGCGCGGCCGGCGTCCGCCGGGGTGAAGGCGGCCGCCATGTCCCGGAGGGTGTCGGCGACCGCGTGGGCGCCGGGTGCTCCGGGTTCGATGAGGGTGTAGTGGCCGGTGCCGGGCAGGACGACCGTCCTGAGGTCCCGGTGCACGGCCGCGTAGTCGCTGAACTGGGTGAGCGGGACCTCCTCGTCGGCGGCGCCGTGCAGCAGCACGGTGGGGACACCGGTGGCGCCGGCGTCGCGCAGCAGGGTGAGGGGGTCGACCTCGGCCAGTCGTTCGGTGAAGTGCTCCTCGCCGCCGAGGAGTTGCAGGGCGGCGTCATTGCTGAGGCGGTCGCGGCGGGTGGCGGTGAGGTCGGTGATCGGTGCGAGGGCGAGCACGCTCGTCGGCAGGGTGCGGGTGTGCCAGCGGGAGCCGGGCGGCAGCAGGCCGCGGGCGGCGCACCACAGGGCCAGGTGCCCGCCGGAGCAGTGGCCGGCCAGGACGTAGGGCCGCCCCTCGGGCAGCGTGTCCACGATGCGGGCGACGTCGTCGAAGGTCTCGGGATAGCCGCCCGCGCCGCCGGACCGGCGGAAGCCCGGGAGCAGCACGCTGAAGCCCTGCGAGGAGAGCCAGGCCGCGAACGGGGTCAGGTGCATCCGGTCGTAGCGCCAGTAGCCGCCGTGCAGCAGGATCACCAGCGGGGCGTGGGGGTCTTCGGACGGCCAGGCGTCGTAGGACTGGTGGGGGTGGTCCCCGTAGCGGCCGTGCACCGGTGCCAGGACCGGCTTCAGGCTCAGGACCCGCTGCTCCTCCTCGGCCGCGAAGGCGGAGATCGTCCTAGACGTCACCGCGCACCTCCCACAGTTCGGGGAAGACCGGCCGGGCCGCCCGCTGCTCCAGCCAGGCCAGCCCGGCCGATCCGGCGCTGCCCGGTTTGGCTCCCATGGCCCGGCGGACCACCAGGACGTGGTCGGACCGCCAGCGGGTGACGAGTTCGGCGATGTCGGTGAGCAGTTCGCCGAGTGCGAGGTGGGGGTGGTGCTGCGGCCCGGCATAGACGTGCCGCCAGGTCTCCGCCACGCCGGGGTCGCTGTCGTAGGGGCTGGTCACGTCCCGTTCGCGGACGTGGCGCGGGACGGGCAGGCCCTGGCGGTGGAGGTAGGCCAGCACCTCGTCGTACAGGGACGGTTCGCGGTAGGTCTCGGCGAGCGCCTCGTGGACGGCCGGGTCTCCGCGGTGGGCGCGCAGCAGCCCGGCGGACTTGTCACCGAGGAGGAACTCCATGTGCCGGTACATCGCCGACTGGAAGCCCGACGCCCGGCCGAACGCGGCCCGGAAGCCGTTGAACTGGGCCGGCGTCAGGGCGGCGATGGGCGCCCAGGCGCCGCCCAGGGCGGTCAGCGCGCGGCGGCTGCGCACCAGCGCGTCCATGGCGGCGGGCAGGTCGTCCTTGGCGAGGGCGACCTTCGCCGTGCGCCACTCGTGCACGATGAGGGTGAACCACAGTTCCATCACCTGGGTGGTGACGAGGAAGCCCATCTCGTCCGGGGCCTCGGTGAGCGGGTGCTGCAGTGTGTTGAGGACGGACGCGTGCACGTACGTGTCGTAGGGGCTGGCGCCCTCGAAGGGGCGGGTCAGGGTGTCGTCCGTGGCCGGCCCGTCGAGGGTGGTCGTGCGGTCGTTCATCACATCTCCTGGAGGTGCGGACGGGTCACACACCGAGGTGGGCGCCGCCGGAGGCGTCGATCCACTGGCCGGTCACCCAGCGGGCGTCGTCGCTCGCCACGAAGGAGACGACGTCCGCGATGTCCACCGGGTCGCCGAGCCGGCCGAACGTGGAGGCCTCGGAGTAGCGGCGGCGGATCTCCGGGACGGCGAGGGTGGGGTTGATCTCCGTCTCGGTGTAGCCGGGCGCGACGGCGTTGACGGTGATGCCCCGGGGGCCGAGCTCCTGGGCCAGGGAGAGGGTGAGGTAGTCCAGGGCGGCCTTGGTCATGGTGTAGGAGACGATCGGCGGGAAGGCGATACGGGTCGCGACGGACGAGATGTTGATGATCCTGCCGCCGTCCCGGAGGCGGTCCAGTCCGCGCTGGATGATGAAGAACGGCGCCTTGGTGTTGACGGCGAAGACGCGGTCGTAGTCGGCTTCGGTCACCTGGGCGATGGGGCGGGGGACGGTGATGCCCGCGTTGTTGACGAGGATGTCCAGGCCGGCCGGGGCGTCCTGTTCCGCCAGGGCCTCGTCGAAGGCGGTCCACAGGGTGTCGGCGTCGCCGGGGACGCCGAGTTCGGCGTGTACGGGGAAGGCGCGGCCGCCGTCGGCCTGGATCTCCTTGACGGTCCGCTCGGCGGCCGTCAGGTCGTGGCCGTAGTGGACCGCCACGAGGGCGCCCTCGCGGGCGAGGCGGTGGCTGATGGCTCGGCCGATGCCGCGGCTGCCTCCGGTGACCAGGGCGGTCTTTCCCGCGTGGCGGTCGGTGGCGGTCATCGTGGGTCTCCTTCGCTGAGGGTGGCGTGGCGGGCGGGATCAGGTGTCGAAGTCGAGGACGAGCTCGGGGGTGCGGGGCCTCGCGCGGCAGACGAGTGTGTAACCGGCGGCGCGGTCCCGTTCGTCCAGGGCGTGCTCACGGTCCGCCGTCACCTGCCCGGACAGGACCTTCGCGCGGCAACTGCCGCAGACGCCCTCACGGCAGGCGTACGGCACGTCGGGGTGGCTGCGCAGCAGTGCGTCGAGCAGGGCCGGGTCGTCCGGCAGCACCGTGGCGGCCCGGCGGCGCCCGTCGAGCAGGGCGGTGACCCGGTACTCCCCCGCCCCGGGTGCCCGTCCGGCCGGCTCCGGCGGCGTCGGCTGCGTGCCGTCGGCCGTGAACAGCTCCCAGCGGACGAGCGACGGGTCGGCTCCCGAGTCGGCCAGGACGCGCCGTGCGGTGGCGACGAGACCGGGCGGTCCGCACAGGGCGAACGTGGTGTCCGGGCCCGGGCGGGCGTCCACGGCCGCCAGCAGCCGGCGCACCCCGGACGCGTCCAGCCGCCGGGCGAGCGGCCCGCTCCCGCTCCCCCGGTCCTCCCGGGTCAGCACGTACAGGACGGTGAAGCGGTCCACGAACTCGTCCTTGACCTCGGCCAGTTCGTCGGCCAGCAGGGCGTCGGCGGACGTGCGGACCGAGTGCACGAGGCTGACCCGGCAGGCCGGGTCCCGGCGCAGGGCGTGGGCGGCCATCGGGGCCAGGGGGGTGATGCCGGTGCCGCCCGCGAGGAGGACGTGGTGGGCGCCCGGCACCTCCGGCAGAGCGAAGGCACCGGTGGGCGGCGAGAGTTCCAGCCGCGCGCCCGGTGCGAGGCGGGTGGTGGCGTGGTCGCCGAAGCCGCCGGGGCCGGACCTTTTGATCACCAGGCGGAGCGCCCCGGGTGTGTGCGGTGGCGGGCAGATCGAGTAGGTGCGGCGCAGTTCGGTACCGTCCCGGCGGTGACGGACGACGACGTGCTGGCCGGGGCGGTGGGCGAAGACGTCGCGCAGCGCGGCGGGCACGTGGAAGGTGACGGCCACCGTGTCGGAGGTCAGGTGCCGGACCTCCGTGACGTCGAGTGTGTGCCGGCCGGTGCGGCGGCGCGGACCGGCCGGCGCCTGGTCGCGCAGGGCGGGCGGGGTGGTGTTCACGGTGGGCCTCACAGCGCGGTCAGGTGGGGGAAGGGCTCGCGGCACGCCGTGCACCACAGCACCGACTGGCAGCGGGACGGCCCGAAGACGCTGTGCGGCCGGGTGGCCGTCGAGCCGCAGTGCGGGCAGGGCACCGCGCCCAGCGCGACGGGGACCGGGCTGCCGGGCGCCGGGGACACGGGTGGGGCGATGCCGTGCGCGGCGAGTGCGCGGCGCCCTTCGGGGGTGATGCGGTCCGTCGTCCAGGCGGGCGTGAGGACGTGCCGGACGCGGCCGTCGGGGTGACCGCAGGCGGTCAGGACCTCCCGCACCGCCGCGGTGATCTCGGGCAGCGCGGGGCAGCCCAGGTAGGTGGGAGTGATCTGCACCTCCAGGACGCCGTCGTCGCCGGGAGCGACGGAGTGCACCACGCCGAGGTCACCGAGGCCGATCACCGGCAGTTCCGGGTCCGGCAGCGCGGCCACCCGCTCGCGCACCTCCCCGGCGGAGAGACGGGCCGTGACCGGTGCGGGCCCGCTCACCAGGTGCCTCCGGGGAACTGCCGTCGCACGGACTGCAGTTCCGCGATCAGCGGGCCGAACTCCTCGGTGTGCAGGCCCGAGCGGCCGCCGCTGGCCGACCAGCTGGGAGCGGGCACGGCGAGTCCCGCCCCGGTGACGACCTCGGTGACCCGGGCGAGCCAGGTGTCGTGCAGCGCTGCCGGTGAGGGCACGGTGCCGGACGCGGCCAGGCGGCGCAGGACGTCGTCCTCCTCGAAGAGTTCGCCGGTGTAGGGCCACACCCGCTCCAGGGCCCGCTGCATGCGGTGGGTGCTCTCCGGCGTGCCGCGTCCCAGCGTCGCCGTCCAGCGGTCGGCGTGCAGCCGGTGGAAGGCGACCTCCTTGGCGGCCCGGACGCCGAACGCGGCGAGGCCGGGGTCGGCGCAGTGCGCCAGGGCCTCGTAGTGGAGGACGGCGTAGTGGGTGTAGGCGAGTTGCCGGGCCACGGTCACGGCGAAGTCCCCGTTGGGGAGTTCGGTCAGCAGGGCGTTGGTGAACTCGCGTTCCGAGCGGGTGTAGGCGAGGTCGTCCTCGCTGCGGCCGGTCCCGTCGAGACGGCCGGCGCGGGAGAGGAGTGTGCGGGCGTGGCCGATGAGGTCGAGGGCGATGTTGGACAGGGCCAGGTCCTCGTCGATGGTCGGCGCGCGGGTGATCCACTGGCACAGCCGCTGTGCGAGGACGAGGGCGTCGTCGCCGAGGCGCGTCAGGTGCCGGGCCAGGTCGGGATCGGCGGCGGACGGCGGCTCGCCCGGCGGGGAGCCGGGACGCACCGCCGTGACATCACTCGTGGTGCTCACCTGCGGGGCCTTTCTCGGTCAGCGGCGCGTAGTGCTCGGGGTAGCGGTACGGCTTGTGGCGGGCGCCCGCGAAGTACGGGTCGCGTTCGTCCGGGGAGGCCGTGTGCACGGCGTCGGAGCGGACCACCCACAGCGACAGGGGCTCGCCCCGCCGTGTGTACAGATCGCGGGCGGCGGCCAGGGCCGCGTCCGGGCCGGCGGCGCGCACCGACCCCACGTGCTGATGGGCCAGGCCCCTGCGGGCCCGCAGGAACACCTCCCAGGACGCCGGCGCGCCTTCCCGTGCCGCGCTCATGCGGCCGCTCCGGCCGGCTCGTCCGTCCTCGCGGCGTACGCGACGGCGGCCTCCCGGACCCAGGCGCCGTCCTCGTGCGCGGCCAGGCGGTGGGCGATGCGCTGCCGCGCCCAGTGCGTGTCGTCGCCCAGGGCGCGGCGGTAGGTGTCCCAGTCGACGGGCGTGAAGTCGTAGTGGCCGCGCTCCTCGTTCCAGCGGATCGCGGGGTCGGGCAGCGTCAGGCCGAGGCGCTCGGCCTGCGGGACGCAGGTGTCGACGAAACGCTGGCGCAGCTCGTCGTTGGTGTGACGCTTGATGCCCCAGGCCATCGCGCGGCGGGAGACGGCCGCTCCCAGCGCGGCGGTGCGCGCGTCGGCGCCGCCCGCCTCGGTGTCGGGCGGTCCGAACATGAGCGCCACGGCCGGCAGCCACCAGCGGTCCACCGCGTCCTGCGCCATCTCCTTCTGCTCCGGCGTCCCCTCGCACAGGGCGCGCATCAGGTCGTAGCCCTGCCGCACGTGGAAGGCCTCCTCCTGGCAGACGCGGCGCATCGCCCGGGCGTAGGGCCCGTAGGAGGTGCGGCACAGGGGTGCCTGGTTGATGACGGCGGCGCCGTCCGTCAGCCAGGCGATGGCGCCGGTGTCCGCCCAGGTCAGCGCGGGGTGGTTGAAGGTGGCCGAGGCGCGCTGGCGGCCGTGGTGCAGGGCGTCCAGCAGGTCGGCGCGGTCCACGCCGAGCGTCTCGGCGGCGGAGTACAGGTACAGGCCGTGGCCCGCCTCGTCCTGGACCTTGGCGAGCAGGACCGACTTGCGGTGCAGGGACGGGGCGCGGGTGAGCCAGGCGCCTTCCGGCTGCATGCCGATGATCTCGGAGTGGGCGTGCTGGGCGATCTGGCGCACCAGCATGCGGCGGTAGCCGTCGGGCATCCAGTCGCGCGGTTCGATCGTCTCGCCGTCGGCGATGAGCGCGTCGAAGTGGGCGAGCAGCGCGTCCTCGTCCGGGGCGGCCGCCGCGGTGGCGGGGGTGGTGGCCGGCGCGGTCACCGGACACCGCCCGGGCGTCCGGTGACCGTCGCGGCGGTGCCGAGCTGCGGGCACCGTCCCGGGGCCCGGACCCGTACCGGCTGCCTGGGCACGCGCATCACTCCTTCGGCTGGGGAACCGCCCGCCGCGGGGCCGGGCGGAGCGGGTTGCTTCGTTGCGGTAAGAGGCCGGGGCCGGGGCCCGGCTATCCCCGCCGCGTCAGGTTCGGGCGCGTGACAAAGCTCACGGGAGGGCCCGGGGAGTGGGGCCGGCCGTCGCCGCCTCTTAGGGGGTGACAGTCGTGGACCACGGCGGCCGGCACGCCGGGGCGAAAGGGGAAACCATGAGCACCATCAGGGAGTTGCTGGTCGAACTCACCGGCACCGTCGAGTACGCCGACCGGATCGGCGACGACGCCGACCTGGCCGCCAGCGGCATCGACTCCGGGGACCTGGTGCGTCTCGTCCTGCTGGTCGAGCAGCGGCTCGGCGTCGAGATCACCGCCGAGGACATGGAGGAGCTGCGCACGATCGGCGACTACGAGCGTTTCGTGGCCGAGCGCACGGTCGCCGGCGCGAGCGGCGGTGTGTGATGTGGCTGACGCAGCTGCTGGAACGCAACCGCCAGTGCCGGCCCGGCCGGACCGCGCTGGTGGACGAGGAACGCAGCGTCACCTGGGCCGAACTGCATGACCGTACGTTGCGACTCGCGCGCGGACTGGCCGACTTGGGGATCCGGCGGGGCGACCGGGTGGCCGTGCTGTCCAAGGACCGGATCGAGGTCCTGGAGAGCTACTTCGCGCTGGCCCGGCTCGGCGCGCTGTTCGTGCCGCTGAACCACAGTCTGGCCGAGCCCGAGGTCGCCGGGATCGTCGAGCGCGTCGGCGCGGTGGCCGTCCTCGGTGAGTCCGAGCTGCTGGACCGGCACACCGGACTGCCGTCCTCGGTGCGGATCCGGGTGGCCTTCGACAAGCCCGCCTTCGCGGCGCTGGGCACCCTGGCCGCCGAGCGGGAGCTGCCGGACGTCGCCGACACGGACCCGATCGCCGTGCTGCACACCTCGGCGACCACCGGGCAGGCCAAGGGGGTGACGGTCGACAGCGCGTCGTTCCGCGCCATCGCGCTGGGCTGGCTGGTGATGGCCCGCCCCACGGACGACATCGTCATGGTCAACTGCTGCCCGCTGTACCACGGCAGCATGGTCGTCTCCCTGACCTACCTGGCGGCCGGCGCGACGGTCGTGCTGATGCCCGGGTTCACCCCGCAGCGGGCGCTGTCCGCGGTGGAGGCGCACCGCGCCACCCACATGTGGCTGGTGCCGCAGATGCTGCGCTTCATGCTCCAGGCGAAGGCGTCCCTGCGCACCGACCTGTCCTCCCTGCGGGAGGTGCTGTACGGGGCTGCCCCGATGCCGCTCGACGTCTACGCCGACGCGGTGGAACGGCTCGGGTGCGGCTTCCGGCAGGTGTACGGCATGACCGAGGTGGGCGGCCCGTTCGTCACGCTCGGTCCCGACGAGCACCCCGCGCCCGGGGACGTCACCGCCCGCATCCCGTGCGGGCGGGTCGTGCCGGGCATGTCCGCCCGCGCCGTGGACGAGACCGGGCGGGAGCTGCCGCCCGGCGAGATCGGCGAGATCGTGGTGCGCGGGCCGGGCGTCATGCAGGGCTACTGGAACGACCCGGAGGCCACGCGGGAGATCACCCGGGACGGCTGGATCAGGACGGGCGACCTCGGCTTCATGGACGAGGAGGGCCGCATCAGTGTGGTGGACCGCACCAAGGACGTGATCATCCGGGCGGGCCAGAACGTCTACCCCTCGGAGATCGAGCGCGCCCTGATGACACACCCGGCGGTCCGGGACGCGGCGGTCGTCGGCATGCCCGACGAGGACTACGGCGAGGTGCCGCTGGCGTACGTCGCCCTGGAGGCGGGCGCGGAGCCGGGCACGGCGGAGCTGCTCGCGCATGTCGCGGGGCTGCTGGCGCCGTACAAGCGGCCGCGGCGGGTCGAGTTCATCGAGCAGGTGCCGCGCAATCCCGCCGGGAAGATCGTCAAGAAGCTGCTGCGGGCATGATGAGCGCGTGCGGCGGCGAACGGCGATGACCGGGAGCCCGATGCGACCCGGGTCGGCCACGGCGTCTCCGTCGTGGCCGACCCGGGTCGCTGCCGTACGCGAATCCGCGCGGCCGGCCCGGACCGGTGCAGAACCCACGTGGACGGCCCCGGCCGATCCGGGATCCGAGCCGACAGCCTCGGCCGCTGCAGAGCCCACGTGGGCGAGCCAGGCCGATGTGAAGCCCTCGAGGGCGGCCCGGGCAGGTGCGGAAGCCGTGCGGCCGGCGCAGGCCGATGAGGAAGTCGTGTGGACGGCCGCTTCGTGGGTCCGGGTCGGTGCGGAGTCCGTGGGGACAGCACCGGGTGGTGGGGAGGCGCTGTCTGCGGTCGGTGGGGGCCTGATGGCGCTCGGGCCGCTCTTGGCTGCTGCGGGGCTCGGGCTGGGTGTGGCTGCCGTGTCGGAGCCGGGTGCGGAACCGGCCGGGCCCGCCGAGGCGGCCGCGGCTGCGGCGATGCCGCAGCGGCGCCGTCTGGAGTTCCTGGCCGGCCGGCGGGCCGCCCGGCGGGCCCTGCGTGCGGTGGGGCTGGACTGCGGGGAGATTCCCCGGTCGGGGCGCCTGCCGGTGTTCCCGCCGGGCCGCACCGCGTCCATCTCGCACAGTACGGGCATAGCCGTCGCCGTGGCCGGTGCCCCCGGCCGGGACCTGCCGGTCGGCTGCGACCTGGAGCTGCGGTCCCTCCCCCGCGCAGCGGCCCGCCTGGTGCTGCGCGAGGACGAGGAGTCCCTGCTCGCCGACGCGGGGCTGCCGCTCGGTGCGAACGCGGCCTGGTCGGTGACGGAGGTGTTCTCCGCCAAGGAGGCGGCGTGGAAGGCCCTCACCGTGATGACGGGTGAGGGCCGGGAGGGTCCGGAGGGGAGTCTGCGGAAGTTGCGGGTCTCGCCCTGCGGGGACGGTCTGCGTGTGTGCCTGCGCGCCGATCCCGCCCACGCCGTGCGGGTGGGGGTCGTGCGCGTCGGCGCGGGAGCGTTCAGCTACGTCACCGGCCGGGCCGGCACTCGCGGCTGAACGGACGCCGCCCGTCCCCGGCGCATGGGGGACGGACGGCGGGTCGGTTCAGCGCTCGGGCGTGCCGCCGTCCCGGTAGGAACGTCGTGCCGCGTCGGCCGCCTTGTCGGTCTTGGCGTCGTACTTGTCGCCGGTCCGCTCGTCGACCATGCGCTCGGCGCCCGAGACGCCCTTGTCGGCCTGGTCGGGGTGACCCTTGGCCATCTGCTTGGCCTTGTTCATCATGTCGCCCAGCTTGCCCACGGGGGTACCTCCGGGAACGTGCGTGTGCGTCGTACCCCGCCGCAGGTACCCCCGTGGCCGGGGGTGAATCACCCGCGGTCGCCGACCCTGGCGGCCATGTTGCCCGCCGGGTGACGGTTGTCGTGGATCAGCTGGTGCGCGAGGCCGATCTCGTCGAAATCGAAGGTCCGGGACAGGCAGGGGTCGATGATTCCCTGGTCGATCAGCCGCGTCACCTCACGCGCCTCGCGGGCCGTGGCGACGTGCGAGCCCTGCAGGCGCTTCTGCCGCATCCACAGGAACCGCAGGTCGACGTCGCCGTTGTAGCCGGTGGTGCCGCCGCACAGGACGACCATGCCGCCGTTGTCGCACAGGTACAGGGACGTGGGGATGGTGTCGGCACCGGAGTGCTCCAGCACGATGCGCGGGCTGCGGCGCTCTCCCAGCACCTCCCAGAAGGCCCGCCCGAAGGCCCGGGCCCCGGACAGCCAGCGGCCCATGGCCTCGTCGTCGGAGGTGTCCGGCAGCCGTCCCCAGTGGTCGAACTTCCGCCGGTCGACATAGCCCTCGGCGCCCAGCTTGAGGCAGAACTCGCCGCGTTCCTCGCTGGAGACGACCGCGACGGGGATGCCGCCGACGTGCCGGACCAGCTGGATGGCGATGCAGCCGAGCCCGCCGGCGCCGCCCCAGATCAGCACCGGGTCCCCCGGGCGCACCGTGTGCGGCGGCCAGCCGAACAACTGGCGGTAGGCGGTGGCGGCGGTCGCCATGTAGCAGGCGGCCTCCGCCCACGACAGCCGGGCGGGCTTGGGGTGGCACATGTAGTCGTCGACCACCGCGAACTGGGCGAAGGAGCCGTAGTTCTCCTCGTAGCCCCACACCCGCTGGCTGGTGGACCAGGTGGGGTCGCCGCCGAGGCGGATGTCCTCGGCCTTCTCGTCCCAGCGGTTGGCGAGGACGACCACCTCGTCCCCGAGCTTCACCCCGCGCACGTCCTCGCCGACCGCCCACACGATCCCGGACAGGTCGGAGCCGCCGATGTGGAAGTCCTCGGTCGCGCCCGCCTTCTGCCGCGCGGCGATCACGTCGAGCGGCGAACCCAGCGCCGCCCAGACGTTGTTGTAGTTGATGCCGGCCGCCATCACCTTCACCAGGACCTGGCCGCGCCCCACGGGCGGGACGTCGACCACCTCGGTGCGGAAGGCGTCGACGGGCTGTCCGTAGCGCTCACGGCGGATGAGCGAGGCGTACATCTTCTTCGGGGCGGTGCCGATCTCGGGTGCGTCACCGAGTTCGTAGAGGTCCTGGGTCGCGTGCACGCTGGTTCTCCTCAACGCGGGTTCAGGGGGAAGGGGAGGTGGAGGCCCGGTCGCCGAGGCCGCGCAGGGCCTTGGCGACCGCTTCGCCGATACGGGCGATCGGTTCGGGTTCGGTCATCTCGTAGTGGCCGCAGGGCACGTGGTGGTCGTGGAGGGTTCCGTCGACGTAGGGCCGCCAGCTGTCGGCCTTGCCGGGCAGCACCGCCAGGTCCGCCGGGAAGGCGGTGGGCTGCTCCTCGGCTGCGCTGAAGAACAGCACGTCGCCGCGGTAGACGCCCGGGGCGAACTGCGGCGCGATGCGCAGGTTGTTGCGCATGACGGCGGCGATGGCGGCGGCCTCGGCGCGGGTGACGGGGACGCTGGACGGGTCTGCCGTGACCCGGGCGTCGATCCGGTCCAGGACGGTGTCCACGGGCGCCCCGTCGACCGCGAGCCCGGCCACCCTGGACAGCAGGGCAGCGACCTGGCGTTCGGCCGCCTCGGGGTCGTGGGCGGTGCCGTGCGGCTGGGGGGCGTCGAGCATGGCGAGGAGTTCGACCTGCTCCCCGTCGCGCTGGAGGGCGCAGGCCATGGCGTGGGCGACGAATCCGCCGTAGGACCAGCCCAGCAGCCGGTAGGGGCCGTGGGGTTGCACCTGGCGTACCAGGTCGAGGTAGTGGGCGACCATGGCGGCGGCGTCCGGGGCGGGCGGCCGGGTGCCGTCGAGGCCGGCCGCCTGGATGCCGTGGACGGGCTGGTCGCCGCCGAGGTGGGGCAGCAGGCCCGTGTAGCGCCAGGCGATGCCCGCGCCGGGGTGGACGCAGAACAGGGGCGCGGCGGTGCCCTCGGTGCGCAGCGGCAGCAGCGGGCCGAGCGCGGTGGTGGTGCTGTCCGGCGCCTCCTCGGTCTGCTGGTCGGCCGTGGCGAGGACCCCGGCCACGGTGGGTGCGGCCAGCAGGGTCGCCGCGGGGACGTCGAGGACACCGGCCTGGCGCAGCCGGCCCGCCAGCAGCACGGCGCGCATCGAGTCGCCGCCGAGGTCGAAGAAGTTGTCGTGCAGGCCGATGCCGCCGATGCCGAGGGTCTCCTCCCAGAGCCGGGTGACCTCGCGTTCGCGGTCGGTGCGCGGCGGTACGTGCTCGGTCGTCAGCCGGGGCCGTGGGGCGAGGCCGGAGTCCGCGGCGGCCGGGGCGTCGTCGGACGTGGCGGGGTCCGTCCGGGCGCCCGGTGCGTCGATCCAGTGGCGCCGGCGTTCGAAGGCGTACGGGGGCAGCGGCACCCGCCGGGGCGCGCCCGGCACGTGGGGCAGCGCGCTGTCCACGCCCGCGCTCCACAGCCGTCCCAGTGCCTCGGCGAGGACGAACTCGTCGGACGCCTCGGCCTTGGCGTGCCGCATGGTGGTCACCGTGACCGGTGCCTCGCCGGTGAGCCGGCCGGTGGCGAGCTTGGTCAGGGTGTCGCCGGGCCCGATCTCCACGAGGACGGGGCGCAGCCGGTCCCACAGGGCGGTGATGCCGTCGGCGAACCGGACGGTGTCGCGGGTGTGGTCGATCCAGTGCCGCACGGAGGTGGCCTGGGCGTCGGTGATCCAGGTGCCGGTGACGTTGGTGACGTACGGGATGCGCGGCGGGCGCAGGGTGACCTGGCGCAGGTGGGTCTCGTAGGCCGGCAGGACGGGGTCCAGGACGTGGGAGTGGGCCGCGACGGGGATGCGCAGGCGGCGGAACGGGACGCCGTGGCGGGTGAGTTCGGCCTCGAAGCGGGTGACGGCGTCGAGGTGCCCGGCGACGGTGCAGGCGCTGGGGCCGTTGACGGCGGCCAGGGACAGGTCGGCGTCGAGCAGGGGCCGGATCTCCTCGGCCGGGGCGGCGACGCCGACCGTGGCTCCGCCGGCGGAGCTGATGAGCCGGATGCGTTCGGTGACCAGGGGCAGCATGTCCGCCAGGTCGATGACGCCGGCCAGGCAGGCTGCCGTGTATTCGCCGAGCGAGTGGCCGATCAGCGCGTCGGGACGCACGCCCGACTCCATGAGGGTGCGGGCCAGGGCGTACTCGGTGACGACGAGTCCGAGGAACGCGGAGAGGTCGTCGGGCCGTTGATCCTCGAAGAGGGCGGTGCGCAGGTCGGTGCCGAGGACCGGCCGCAGGATGCGGGCGCACTCGTCGACGGTGTCGCGGTAGACGGCGTGGTCGCGGTACAGGTCCTTGCCCATGCCGGGGTACTGGGTGCCGCCGCCGGGCAGCAGGAACGCCACCCGGACCGGGTCGCCGGACAGCGGCGGGGTGGCCGGGGCGGCGGAGCGCAGCGCGTCGAGGGCCTCGGCGCGGGCGGCGGCCGAGACGGTGAGCCGGTGGCGCAGCGCGGGCCGGTCGGTGCGCAGGGAGTGGGCCACGTCGTCCAGGCGCAGCTCCGGCCGGCGCTCCAGGTGCCGGGCGAGTGCCTCGGTCTGGCCGCGCAGGGCTCCGGCGGTGCGCGCCGACAGCGGCAGCACCACGCGGCGCTCCTGCTCGGGCGGGCGCGGCGCGGCGGGTGCGACGGGGGGTGCCTCCTCCAGGACGACGTGGGCGTTGGTGCCGCCGATGCCGAAGGCGCTGACGGCGGCCCGGCGGGGGTGCTCCCCCTCGGGCCAGTCCTCCAGGGCGGTGGGCACGCGGAAGGGGCTCGCGTCGAAGTCGATGAGCGGGTTGGGCCGGTCGAAGTGCAGGCTCGGCGGGATCTGCCGGTGTTCCAGGGCCAGGACGGCCTTGATGAGTCCGGCGATGCCGGCGGCGGCTCCGAGGTGGCCGATGTTGGTCTTGACCGAGCCGAGCGCGCAGAATCCGGTCCGGTCCGTGCTGTGCCGGAAGGCCTCCGTCAGGGCGGACACCTCGATCGGATCGCCGAGTCTGGTGGCGGTGCCGTGCGCCTCGATCAGGCCGATGGTGCCGGCGTCGACCTCCGCCTGGGCCTGCGCGGCGAGGATGACCTCGGTCTGTCCGGCGGCGCTGGGGGCGCTGAAGCCGACCTTGCGGCGGCCGTCGTTGTTGACGGCGCTGCCGCGGATGACGGCGCGGATGCGGTCGCCGTCGGCGAGGGCGTCCTCCAGCCGCTTGAGGACGACGGCTCCCACACCGTCGCCGGAGGAGGTGCCGGCGGCGTCCGCGGCGAAGGCCCGGCAGTGCCCGTCGGGTGAGAAGGGTCCGTCGGGCACGTGGCGGTAGCCCAGGGCGGCGGAGGGGTTGAGGGAGACGGCGGCGGCGAGCGCGGTGTCGCAGCGGTGGTCGAGCAGGTCCTGGCAGGCGGTGTGCACGGCGACCAGCGCGGTGGAGCAGGCCGTCTGCAGGGACACGCTGGGCCCGGTGAGGCCGAGTTCGTAGGAGATGCGGGTGGCGAGGGTGCCGAGGGAGTTGGCCGTGGCCGCGTGGACGAGGGCCACCGAGCCGGGCTGCCCGGCGAAGCGGGGGTGGACGTGGGCCGGGTAGTAGCGGCTGTCGCCCGCTCCCGCGTACACGCCGAACGCCTCTCCGGTCCGGTCGGCGCCGAGGCAGCCGGCGTCCTCCAGGGCGTGGTAGGCCGTCTCCAGCAGCAGTCGCTGCTGCGGGTCGACGACGGCGGCTTCGGCGGGGCTGTAGCCGAAGAAGCCGGAGTCGAAGCGGTCGATGCCCTCGACGACGGACGCCTTGCGGATCAGTGACGGGTCGTCGAGGTCGCGCGGGTCGCCGCCCGCGGCGAGGAACTCCTCGTCGGTGACGGGCCGTACGGACTCCCGGCCGGCCGCGAGGTTGTCCCAGAAGGCGTCGAGGTCGTCGGCGCCGGGGAAGCGGCCCGCCATGCCGATGACGGCTACGGCGGGGGCGTCCTCGTCGTGGGGTGCGGTGGTGTCGTGCACGGCCTGTGCCTCGTCCTCTCCCGGTTCGTTCGTGTGCGGTGTGCCGTCGGCCCGGTCACGCATGGCCGCGGTCCTTGCCCTGGCGGGCGGTGCGGCGGGCGCGGGCGGCGCGTTGCCGGCGGGCTTGTTCCCGGGCGCGGTCCAGGCCGTCGCCGGTCTCCGGCCGGGAGGGCGCCTCGGCGTCCGGCACCGGGCCCGCGCCGGTGGCCGACAGGTGGCGGGCCAGGTCCCGGACGGTGGGGTGCGCGAACAGGTCGACCACCGACAGTTCGCTGTCGAAGGCGCGATTGACGGCGGTCTGGGCGGTGACCAGGAGCAGGGAGTTGCCGCCCAGGTCGAAAAAGTTGTCGTCCAGGCCCACCCGGTCGCGACTCAGGACGTCGCACCACACCTCGGCGAGCCGGCTCTCCAGTCGCCGCAGGCCGTCTTCCGTCCCCGTCTCGTCCGGGCGAGCGCTCGTGCCCGCCGAGCGCAGCGTCCACTCGTCGTCGGACAGGCCGGCCGCGCGGGCGCTGCCGGTGACGGCGCGGTACAGGGCGCCGAGGTCAGTGCCGTCCTGCAGGCCGACCCGCGCGGCCAGGCGGCGGGTCTGGCGCACCGGGGCCACGACGTGGCTGCGCACCCAGGGGGCGGTGCGGTCGGCGCCGACCAGCAGGTGCGGTTCGTCGAGGGTGCGGGCGAGGTCGAAGGAGCGCAGCGCGGCGGGAACGTCGAGCAGCCGGTAGCCCCGGGCCTCGGTGAGCGCGGTGAGACCGTAGCCGCGGCTCATGCCGCGTTCGCGCCACATGCTCCAGGCGAGCGACTGCGCGGGCAGGCCGAGGCCGCGGCGATACCCGGCGAGGGCGTCCAGGTAGGCGTTGGCGGCGGCGTAGGCGGCGTTCATGGCGCCGCCGAAGAAGCCGTTGACCGAGGAGAAGGTGACGAAGGAGTGGACCGGGTGGTCGGCGGTGAGCCGGTGCAGGATCCACGCGCCGCGCACCTTCGCCTCCAGCGCCCGGCGCCAGGTGGGGGCGTCCAGTTCGCGGACGGGGCGCTCCACGAGCGTCCCGGCCAGGTGCAGCACCGACGTCAGGGGCACGCCCCACGCCTCGGTGGCGGCCTCGACCGCGGCGCGGACCCGGGCTTCGTCGGTGACGTCGGCGCGGGCGTAGCGGACCTCCCCGCGTTCGCGCAGCCGCGGCAGGGCGTGGGCCTCGTCCTCCGGGGTGCGCCCGAGGACGAGCAGCCGGGCGCCCGGGGTGCGCAGCAGGTGGGCGGCGATCTCGGCGCCGACGCCGCCGAGGCCTCCGGTGAGCAGGGTGAAGCCGTCGTGCGCGGGCGGCTCGGTGCGGGGCGGGCTGTCGGGCAGGGGGGCGAGGCGGCGTTCGTAGCGCAGTCCGTCGCGGTACGCCACGTCCGTGCCGTCCGCGGTGGCGGCCGTCTCGGCCGTCAGGAGGGCCAGCGGGTCGGTGCCGTCGTCCGGTGGCAGGTCGAGGTGCCGGGTCCGCAGCCAGCCGCACTCCTCGGCCAGCGACTTGAGCAGTGCTCCGGCCAGGGCGTGGGGCGGGGAGGGGCGGTCGCCGGCGCGGACGGCCTGGGCGCCCGCGGACACGTGCACCAGGTCCACGGGGCGCTGCCGGCCGGGCCGGGCGGTGAGGGCCCGGGCGAAGGCGAGCAGCCGCTCCGCACCCGTCGTGTCGTCCGGCGCCGCCGGGGGGCCTGCCCGGAGTCCGTCGAGGTGGAGGACGGCGTCGACGGGCCGGTGGTCGTGCTCCAGCCGGTCCAGCAGCGCGGCGTAGTCGGACTCCTCGGCGGGCCGGACGCGGTAGTGCGCGGCGTCGATCCGGGTGTACGACGGTCCTTCGCCGACCACCGTGCACAGGCCCCCGGCGGAGCGCAGCGCGTCGGCGAGCCGTTGCGCGAGTGCGCCGGCCCGCGGGTCGCCGCCCGCGAGGACGAGGGTGTGCCGGCCGGACGCCGTGGGGCGGGCAGCGGGGCGTTCCGCGCGCTGCCACACCGGGCGCAGGAACCAGTCGGGGACGGTGGCCGCGGTGCCCAGCAGCAGCTGGGTCCGGCGCACCTCGTCGTCGAAGTCGCCCGCCTCGAAGCTCTTGCGGAGCCTGGTGCGCTGGATCTTGCCGATCTCCGTCTTGGGGACGGCGTCCCGCGCCACGGGGATGAGGAAGGACGGGCTCACGCCGATCTCCCGGGTGACCTTGCCGGCGATCTCGCGCAGGGCGCGGGCCGGGTCGGCGGTGGCCTCCGGGGTGAGGTGCAGGAACAGGGCGAGTTCGTCGGTGGGTGACGAGGGGTCGGTGCGCACCGCGACCGCGGCGGTGAAACTCCGCTCCGCGTGGGGCAGTTCCTCGACGCACGCCTCGATCTCGTGACTGTAGTGGTTCACCCCGTTGACGATGATGACGTCCTTGGCCCGGCCGGTGATGTAGAGCTCGCCGTCGCGCAGGAACGCCAGGTCGCCGGTGTCGAACCAGCCGTCGTCGGTGAACGCCTCGGCGTTGGCGGCCGGGTTGTCGTGGTAGCCGCCGGTCACCGAGGTGCCGCGGACCTGGAAGCGGCCCGCCTCGCCCTCGGTGAGGACCGTGCCCTGTTCGTCGACGATCCGCATGGCGAACCCCGGGTAGGGCCGGCCGCAGCTGACGAACGTCCCTTCGCCCGGCACGGGTTCGGCGGGCAGGACGGCGTCGGTGACCACGGAGCAGGTCTCGGACATGCCCCAGCCGGGGTGCATCACGTCCTGCGGCAGGCCGAAGGGTTCGAGCGTGTGCAGGAACGCGCGGGCGGCGGAGGCGACGACCACCTCACCGGCGTTCATGACCAGCCGCATCGGCGACAGGTCCCAGGCACGGCCGGTGAAGCGGTGGGCCTGTTCGGCGAGGAGCCCGAAGGCGAAGTTGGGCGCCCAGGTGACGGTGACCCGGTGCCGGTCGGCGAGGTCCATCCAGCGCAGCGGGTCCTGCAGGATCCAGGAGGTGGGGGCGTGGACCTGGCGGCAGCCGAGGTACACGTCGCGCAGGTGGAACATCACCACGCCGGTGACGTGGTCGAGCGGGATCCAGTTGAGGGAGACGTCGTCGGCGCCGAGGCCGTTCATCTGCTCGGTGGCGGCCGAGCGGGTCAGCACGTTGCGGTGGGTGAGGCGCACCGCCTTGGGCAGGCCGGTGCTGCCGGACGTCATGAGCATCAGCAGGAGGTCGTCCGGCTCGGCGGAGTGCCAGTCGTGGTCCTCGGGCGCCTCGCGCAGGGCGTCGGCGGTGGTGATGCGCGGCCCGGGCCAGTCCTGCCGGGCGGCGACCGCGCGCAGACCGGCCTCGCGGCCGGCGGAGCACACGATCCAGGGCCGGCCGAGCATCCGCCAGATGCCCTCCAGCTTGGTCAGCGCCGCGGAGGGGGTGTCGTAGGAGGCGGGGACGGTCAGCGGGACGGCGACGAAACCGCCGAGGACGCAGCCCCACAGCGCGGCGAGGAAGTCCTCGGTGACGTCGCACTGGAGAATGACCTGGTCACCCGGACGCAGTCCGGCCCGGCGCAGTCCGGCCAGGACGCGGGAGGCCTCGGGGATGAGGGACGCGTAGGTGCGCCGGTGCTCGCGGCCGTCCGCGTGCACGTGGACGATGTCGCCCCGGTCCCGCGCGGCGGCGCGGCGCAGGGCCTCGGCCCAGCTCGGCACGGACGGCTCGGCGAGGGCGGGGCCTTCGCTGACGGCCGCAACGCCGGAGGCTTCCGCGGTGCGGGCGGCGGGGGCGGCTTCGGCGGAGCGGTCGGGCAGTCCGGTGTGGCGGCGGTCGAGTTCCTCCGGGGCGTTCTCGACCGACACGTCGACCGTGGTGACGCCGGGCAGCTGGGCGAGCCGCTCCCGCCAGGTCCGGGCCGCGGTCGCGTCGACGGCGGGCAGGGCGCGCAGTGCCGCGCCGTCCACGGTGCCGTCCTCGGCCCGGGGCAGGGCGTTGACCGCCGTGACGCGGACGGAGCCGTGGCCCGCGCGGTCCAGGAACTCCTCGACGCGTTCCGCGGCGTCGGACCGCCCGGGCACCACGTACAGGCGCGACGGGGCGTCGCCACCACCGGGCAGGGCGTGGGCGTCGCGGATGCCGGGCACGGACAGGGCCGCGTCCTCCAGGACGGCGGGGTCGGCCTCGGCCGGGGCGGGGGTGCGCTCGGGGAGGGCGGGCAGGTCCCCGAGGCGGGTGCCGGGGTCGGCGCTCACCGTGCTCAGGACGTCGTGCAGCGCGCGGGCGAACGCCTCGGCGGTGACGGCGTCGTAGAGGTCGGTGGCGTACTCGACGTGCAGCGTCAGGCCGTCGGGGGTGCCCTCGGGGCCGTGGCGTTCCAGGACGTCCACGAAGAGGTCGAACTTGGCGGTGCCGGTGGCGGTGGGCCGCAACTCGGTGCGGGCGCCGTCGAGTTCGAGGACGGCCGGCCTGTTGTTCTGCAGGGCGAGCATCACCTGGAACAGGGGGTGACGGCCGGGCGTGCGGGGCGGGTTGAGGTCCTCCACCAGCCGGTCGAAGGGCAGGTCCTGGTGGTCCAGGGCGGCCAGGTCGGCGGTGCGCAGCCGGGCGAGGAGGTCCCGGAAGGCAGGGTCGCCGGAGGTGTCGGCGCGCAGCACCAGGGTGTTGGTGATCAGGCCGATCAGGGGGTCGAGGCCGGGTTCGGTGCGGCCCGCCACGGGGGTGCCGAGGGCGATGTCCTCGCCGGCGCCGCAGCGGGTGAGCAGGGCGCTGACGGCGGCGTGCAGCACCATGAACAGGCTGGCGCCCTCACGGTCGGCGAGGCGCAGCAGTTCACGGTGCAGGGCGGGGTCGACGGCGAGTTCGACGTGCGCGCCGCCGCCGCGCGGCGCGGTGGGCCGCGGCCGGTCGCCGGGCAGGGTGCACTCCTCGGGCAGGCCGTCCAGCACGGTGCGCCAGTGGGCGGTGAGCCGTTCCAGCCGGCCGGGGCCGTCCGGTCCGGGGGCCAGCAGGGCGCGCTGCCACAGTGCGTAGTCGGCGTACTGCACCGTCGGCGGGGTCCAGTCGGGTGCCCGCCCCTGGCGGCGGGACGCGTAGGCGGCGGACAGGTCGGCGGCGAAGGGGCCGAGCGACCAGCCGTCGGCGGTGGCGTGGTGCAGCACGAACAGCAGGACCCGTTCGGTGCCGGTGCCCAGCAGCCAGGCCGCGAGGGGGCTTTCGGCGGTCAGGTCGAAGCGGCGCCGCAGCGCGGCGGTCACGTGGGCGGCGGTCTCCGCGGCGGGGCAGTCGATCCGCCGCAGCACCGGGCGCAGCTCTCCCGGCGCCAGGATGCGCTGGTAGGGCACTCCGTCGTGCTCGGCGATCACCGTGCGCAGGCTCTCGTGCCGGTCGGCCAGGTCGCCGAGGGCCGCGTCGAGGGCCTCGGCGTCCAGCTCCGGCCCGACGGGGACGAGGAGCGGGATGTGGTAGGTCGCCGCGCCCTCGTCGAGCCGGTTGAGGAACCACATGCGTTCCTGCGCGAAGGACAGCGGCACCCGCTGGGGGCGCGCGATGTCGCCGAGGACCGGCCGGGGCAGGGCATCGTGCGCCCGTACGGCGACCCGACGTGCGAGCGCCGCCGGGGTCGGCGTCTCGAACAGGGCGGTGATGGGGATCTCCGCGCCGGTCCCGTGCCGCAGACGGGCCAGCAGTCTGGTGGCGAGCAGGGAGTCGCCGCCCAGGTCGAAGAAGCCGGCGTCCACCCCCACGGAGTCCCGCGGCAGCTGCAGCACGTCCTCGAACAGGGCGCACACCAGGGTCTGTTCGGGTGTGGCGGGGCGGGTGCCGGACGCGGCGGCGGTGAAGTCGGGGTCGGGCAGGGCCTGGACGTCGAGCTTGCCGTTCGCGGTCAGCGGCAGGGTCTCCACCGGGACGCAGGCGGCGGGGACCATGTGCTCGGGCAGGTGGGCGGCGGCGTGGGCGCGCAGGTCGGCGGGGCTCACGGGCGCGTCGTCGCCGGAGGGGACGGTGTAGGCGACGAGGTGCAGGGCGCCGTTGCCGGCGTGGCGGGGCACGACGGCGGCGCGGGTGACACCCGGGTGGGCGGCGAGGACGGCCTCGATCTCGCCGGGTTCGACGCGGAAGCCGCGCAGCTGAATCTGGGCGTCGGCGCGGCCGAGGTAGTCGAGGGTGCCGTCGGGGCGGCGCCGGGCCAGATCGCCCGAGCGGTACATGCGGGTGCCGGGCGGGCCGTAGGGGTCGTCGAGGAAGCGTTCGGCGGTCAGCTCGGGGCGGTGCAGGTAGCCGGTGGCGACACCGGCGCCGGAGACGTACATCTCGCCGGTCGCGCCGGGCGGCACCGGGCGTCCCGCGGCGTCCAGCAGGTGGACCCGGAGGTCGGCGAGCGGAGTGCCGATGACGCCGGCGCGACGCGGGTCGTCCAGGTCGGCCGCGGTGAGCCGGTGGTGGGTGACGTGCACGGTGGTCTCGGTGATGCCGTACATGTTCACCAGCGCCGGGCGGTCCAGGCCGTGCCGTTCGGTCCAGGGGCGCAGCCGCGCCGGGCGCAGGGCCTCCCCGCCGAAGACGACGTAGCGCAACGCCCCGGCGTCGCCCCCGTGTTCCGCGTCGGCGTCGACGAGCTGCTCGAACGCGGACGGCGTCTGGTTGAGGACGGTGACGCCCTCCCGGTGCAGCAGGTCCAGGAACTCGCGCGGCGAACGGCTGACGGCGTGGGGCACGACGACGAGTCGGCCGCCGTGCAGCAGGGCGCCCCAGATCTCCCACACGGAGAAGTCGAAGGCGTAGGAGTGGAACAGCGTCCACACGTCGTCGGCACGGAAGTCGAAGTGCTCGGCCGCGGCGGCGAAGAGCCGTACGACGTTGGCGTGCGGCACGGGTACGCCCTTGGGGCGGCCGGTGGAGCCGGAGGTGTGGATGATGTAGGCGGTGTCGGACGGGCCGGCCGGGCCGTGCCGTTCGGCGTCGGTCAGGTCGGCGCCGGAGCGGCGGGCGAGGTCCGCGGTCACCTGCGGGTCGTCCAGCAGCACGACGGGGACGGCGTCGTGGGCGAGGTGGGCGTGGGCCTGCTCGGTGACCAGCACCACGGGGGCCGCGTCCTCGACGACGAGCCGCAGCCGCTCGGCCGGCTGGCCGGGGTCCAGGGGCAGGTAGGCGGCGCCGGTCTTGAGGACGGCCAGCAGGGCGGGCAGCAGCCGCAGGCCGCGTTCCAGGGTGAGCGCCACGACCCGGCCAGGCCCCGCGCCGTGCGCGGTCAGCAGCCGGGCGAGCCGGTTTGCCTCGGTGTTGAGCGCGGCGTACGTGAGCCGTTCGTGCCCGTGGCTGACGGCCGTGCGCCCGGGCCCGGCCGCCACCTGTGCTTCGAACAGTTCCGTGAGGGTCCGCTCGGCCGGGAAGGTGCGGACGGGTGTGTCGCGGGGGTGTTCACCCGGCAGCAGGACGTCCAGGTCGCCCAGCGGCGTCACCGGTTCGGCCGCGGCCAGCCGGTGCAGCACCGCGAGGAACCTCTCGCGGTGCAGGGCGAGTTCGTCCTCCTCGTACAGGGCGGGATTGGCGTCGAAGGCCAGCCACAGGCCGCCGCCGCGGGGTCCGGGACGCACCGAGATCTGGAAGTCGTCGACGGCTCCGCCGGACAGGTGGTGCCAGGTGGTGGGGTGTCCGCCGAAGACCGGGGACTCGTCGAACGGGACGATGTTGAGCACCGGTCCGTACAGCCGGCGCCCGGTGCCCAGCAGGCCCAGGTCGCGGCGGAGGAACTCGCCCCGGTAGCGCTGGTGGCGGCGCAGGGCCTTCAGTTCACCGGCGACGGCTCGGACCAGCTCCGCGACGGGCGTGCCGGGGGTGGCTGCCACGCGCAGCGGGAGGACGTCGGAGGCGGTGCCCGGGGTGCGCAGGGCGGCGCTGCCGAGGCGGCTCATCGTGGCCAGACCCAGCACCAGGTCTTCGGCGCCGGTCATCCGGTGCAGGTAGGCGGCGGTCGCGGCGGTGAGCAGGTCGGTGCGCCGGACCCCGAGGCGGGCCGCCGCGGCGTCGAGCGCTTCGGTCTCGGCGGGCGTCAGTTCGGCGGTGCGGCGCAGGAAGGGCGCCGTGGGGGCCGCCGTGCGGGAGGTGAGCCGGGCGGGCTCGGGCAGGTCGGCCAGGCGCCGCGCCCAGTGGTCACGGTCCTGGGCGTGCCGTTCGGAGGCGAGGTAGGCCGCCTCCTCCTCCTGGAGCCGGCTCACCGGTGCGAAGGCGCTGGGCTCCGGTTCGCGCCCCTCGGCCAGGGCGTTGTAGGCGTCGGCCAGGCGGCGCCCGAGGAGCTTGTAGCTGTAGCCGTCCAGGAGCAGGTGATGTGCCCTCAGCAGCCAGAGGTGGCGGTCGGGCGCCAGGGTCAGCAGGGTGTGCGCGAAGAGGGGGCCCTTCTCCAGGTCGACGGGGGTCGCGAGGTCGGTGCGGACGTGCTCCCACGCGGCGGCCTCGGGGTCCCCGGCGCCGCTGACGTCGACCCGGTGGAGGGGCCAGTCGTCCGCGTCCGGTGCGGGGTGGCAGCGGGGGCCGTCGTCGGTGTCGGCGAAACGCAGGGCGAAGGTGTCGGCCTCGGCGACGACGCGCCGCAGCGCGGTCTCGAACAGGGCGGTGTCGAGGGGTCCGTGGATCTCCACGGCCTCCGCGGTGTTGTACGCGGCACTGTCCGGTGCGAGCCGTCCGGCGTACCAGAGGCCCTCCTGGGCTCCGGACAGCGGTCGACGTGCGTCCTCCTGGAGTGACATAGCGCAACCCTCACGTGGCAAGCCGTAGATGTCCCGGACGGCGAAGGCCCGGCCGGATCGGACGGGTGCGGCCACCCCCGTGCCGCCCGCGCGGGTGGGTACGCGCCGGGCCGCCGGCCCACGGGGCGGGGAAGGGACCGCACGCCGAGGTCAGGGGGATCACGTCACCTGACCCGGTTTCACGGCACAGCACGGTGCTGCACCGGCACCGGCGGGGTCAAGGTGAACCGGCTCCCGGGGCGCCGGTTCAGGGGTTTCCCTGAAGTTCGGGGTGCCGGGGAGTGCGCGCCGGGACGCAACTTCTAGGGAAATCACGCGACTTCACCGCGCGCCGGGCCCTCGGCTGGATTCGGCCGCGGTCGGCCGTGCACTCTCGAAAGGCCCCCGACCTCCCCGCGGACCGCCGCGGTGGCAGCTGCGTCCCGGGGCCGTGGGTTTCCGGAACGAACGACGGAAAGAAGGCTGACGGCATGCACCGTGCGCTGTGTCCGGTCGAGACGCTCTACGTGGGCCAGAGAAGCAGGGCCGTGCTGTCCTGCACCCTGCGTGGACCGGTGGACCTCGCGGCGCTGTCCGCCGCGTTCGACGCCCTGACGGAGGCGAACCCGCCACTGCGGTCCCGCATCGAACAGGACGGCGGCGGGCACGTGTTGCGCCTTCTCGGCGCGGACGAGCGGCCCCGGCTGATCACCCGGACCGGCGACGAGGAGGAGGCCTACGCGGCGGAGCTGAACAGGCCGCTGCCGGTCGGCGGCCCGCTGAGCCGTGCCGTGCTGGTCAGCGCGCCGGACGGCCGGAGCCACCTGTTCATGCTGGTGATCGACCACACCATCACCGACGGCCACAGCAGCATCGCGGCGCACAACGCGCTGTGGGACCGCTACCGGGCGCTGGCCGAAGGCACCACCGACGGCACTGCCGCTCCGGGACTCCCGCGCTGGCCCGAGCCCGTGAGCCGACTGCTGCCTCCGGCCGACGAGGCCGACACGGCGAAGTACCTCGACGGCCGGCTGGAGGAGATACGGCGCCACCCGGTCGAGCTGGTCCCGTACGATGCCGCGGGCGATGAGGGTGACGACCCGGACGGGCACATCGAGGTCCGCCGGCTGACCCTGGACGCGGACCTCACCTCCCGGCTGCGCGGTACGGCGCGCGCCTCGGGTGTCTCCGTGCACGCCCTGATCGCCGCGACGCTGCTGGCGGCGGCCCGGCGGCGCCTGGCCGGGGACGACGGGGCACGCACGCTCGGCTGCCTCTCCCCCGTCGACCTGCGTGCGCGGCTCACCCCGCCGGTGCCCGCCTCCGACCTGGTCCCCGCGGTCACCACCCATCTGCAGACCCTGGACGTGGACGCGCGTTCCGAGCCGCTGGAGCTGGCCCGTGCCGTGCACACCCGGCTGGGCGACTTCCTGGCCCGCGGCGACCACTTCCACGAGATGCGCATCACGCCGGAGATCCCCCGGAATCCCGCGCTGCAACTGGCCACGGTGATCGCCACGAACATGGGCGTGGTCCCCGGTCCGCGGCTGCCGGACGGGCTGCGGGCGGCCGACGTACGCCTCGTTCCGGCCCGCGAGCACTACTTCCCGCAGGCGGGACGCAGCCCCGTCATGGCGTGCGTGGTCTCCTTCGAGGGCCGGCTCTCCATCGAGTTCCCGCACTCCACCGCCTGTTACAGCCCGTCCTTCATGCGGGCGTTCCGCGACGACGTGCGCGCCGGGCTGCTGCGTTTCACGGACGCGGTGGAGCCGGGGCTCGCCCGCGCCACCGGCTGAGCACCGCCCGTTCGCCCTCCCGACCCCCGCCCGCCCGGCTGTGTAAGGAACTTCTGTCCGCCATGACGACCGTCAGCGAACTGCCCTCCCCCCTGACGCTGCTCCCCCGGGCCCAGGCCGGCGACGAGCACGCGATGAACCACCTGCTGACCGCCATCACGCCCTACGTCACCCGCATCTGCAGGTCCATCACCCACGACGACGGTGCCGACGCCACGCAGGAGGCACTGCTCGCCGTCTACCGCGGCCTGGGTTCCCTGCGCGAACCGGCGGCGTTCTACGGCTGGGTGCGCTCGGTGACGGTCCGCGAGGCCATCCGCACCGCCAGGCGCTACGGCGCGGAGAGCTGCTGCTCCGAGGTGGACTCGCAGGAGGAGGCCAATCCCCTGGACGCGGTGTACATCAGTGACGTGCTGGAGCGGCTGTCCCAGGCGCACCGGCAGGTCCTCACCCTGCGCGCCTACGGGCTGAACGAGGAGGAGATGGCCGAGGTGCTCGCGCTGCCCGTGGGCACCGTCCGCTCGCGTCTGTTCCGGGCCCGCCGCCGGTTCCAGGAGGCGTGGCAGCCCTCGGCGGCGTGACGCCGGCGCCCCACCCCCGGGGCGGGCCGGTACTCCGGCGGCCGTGGCGGTGTGTCTCCGCCACGGCCGCCGGCGCGGGGCTCGGCGGGCCCGGACTCCGCGCTACCGCACACGCTCCGGGAGGACCCGCGGGGGCCACTGTCCGGTGGCGAACATCCCGAGCGCGTGCGCCCGCGCCACCAGGGCGGGCCGGTTGGGGGCGTCGAAACGCCGCAGCATCTGGCCGACGCGGTATTCGATCCCCTGACGGCTCAGATAGAGACGGGAGGCCAACTGCACCGTGGATTCACCACTCGCGACACCTTCCAGCACCTGCGCGTCGAGGGCGCTGAGTACGGGTCCGCCGTCGGCCGCTTCTTCGGCCCGGCGCAGAAACACGACCAGACCAACGATCTCACCCGTGGGCTGTCCGACGGCGATCGCGGTGACTTCGGCCGGGAAATTCCGGCCCTCTCCGTCGCGACCCGTCACCCTTTCCCTGAATCTGCGGCAACGTCCCGAGGAAAGCGCGGTGAACTTTTCCCGCAATTGTCCGGGAACCGGGGAACGGAGCAGTTCGAGCAGGCCGCGTCCGCATATCTCGTCGGCGCTCAGGCCGAATTGCCGGGCGAATTCCGGTTCCGCTGCCGTGACGGCCAGCGTCCGGGGGGACACGTGGGCCGTGCAGCCGGCTTCCGGGGTGGCACCGTCCGGCGTGCCGATCGGGTCACGGCGGACCGGAACAGCCGCAGCGGCGGTCTTCTTACGGGGCGAGGCGTCGGGGAAACTCGTGGTCGCCACGGACGTACCGTCCTTCTTCCTGCGCGTGGGGGCTGGGAAGGGTGTGCCGACGCGGAGCGGGCCGTGCGCTGTGCCTGGGTGTCGGCGAGCGCCCGGTGACGGCGCGCCACCTCGTCGGTGGCCCGGGCCGGGTGTCCGCGTCGTTCCGGGGAACGGCGGGCGCCGGGCCCCCGGGGCGGGTCGGGGTGAGCGGAGGAAGCGGCGCCAGAGCGACCGTCGTCCGGGTCACCTGGATAACGTTGTCATGATCATTCGACCCTGCGGCGCGGTCCCGTCGGCGGACGACGGGGCGGCCGGGCGGGCCAACCGTACGTCCTGCCGTGAACAGAAGCCCGTTCGGGCAGTGCGCGGCACTGGAACCTCCACAGTTACGGAGAGGGGGTTCGTTGGAGGGGGTCGCCTTCGAGACTAAGGGGAGGCAACCCCTGAGACAAGAGTTTGTCAGGTGAACTCGTCAAATGTTCCACACCCGGGCCTGTTTCGGGCACGGAGAACCCTCGATGCAAACAATCCCGGCGGAGTGGCGACACCGCCTCCGGAATGCGCCGACGGCCACGCACAACGGCTTGTCGCCCCTTGCCGCGCTTCCTAAAGTGTTGACAACTCACGCACCCGTTCGGGCAAACGGAACCGCGGGTACCGTGCCGATCGGGCCACCGAACCCGAGGAGGGAGATGCTGGACCAGCCGCAGTTCGGCCGCCGGCTGAAAAGGCTGCGTGCCGCGCGGGGCCTGAGCCAGGCCGATGTCGCCGGTGACGGGATGTCGACGGGGCATCTGTCGCGCCTGGAGTCCGGTGAACGGCGCCCCACGGAGCGGACCGTGGCCTATCTCGCCCGGCGGCTCGGCGTCGACGCCTCCGCCCTGACCGGACCCTCGGACGGCAGGTCCCTGACCGAGGTGCTGGCCTCCGTGGCCTCGGCGCCCGCGGGGACGGACGGCACGGAGGCGCTCGTCCGTGCGGTCGAGGAGGACCCGGGCGAGGATCCCGCCGCTCGCTGGCAGGCCCTGTGGCTGCTGAGCCGAGCCGCGGGCCGCGACGGCGACTACGAGCTCGAGCGCGCCCGGCTGCTGGAACTGCTGGAGCTGAGCCGCATGCTGGAGGCACCCGACCTGCGGGCCAGGTCGCTGGTGCGGTACGCCCGCTGCACCCGTGCCCTGGGCGATGCCGGCGGCGCGGAACCGGCGGCCGCCGAGGCGCTGTCCGTCGCCCGCGCCGCGGAGCTGGGCGTGTCCGACACCCTGGCCGCCCTGACGGTGCTGATCGGCATCGAGACGGAACTCGGCAGGTGGGAGGCGGCCTCCCGGCACATCGACGAGATGGAACGCGATCTGCTGCCCCGGGCCCCCTCCGCGCCGGCGGCCGAGGCGTTGTGGGCGGCCGCCGAGGTCAGCGACCGCCAGGGCGACGAAGCGACCGCCCTGGCCCGGCTGGACACCGCCCTGGGCCTCCTCAAGAGCGGGGACGACCTGGCCCTGTGGGCGCGGCTGCGGGCCGCCGCCACCGCGACAGTGCTGCACATGTCACCACCCCGGGTGGCAGCGGCCGAGCGCTGGCTGGCCGAGGCCGCCCCCGTCCTCGGCCTGACCGGCACGCCCGCGCAACTGCAGGAACTGCGCATGCTCCAGGCGCACCTCGCGTTCGCGCAGGGCCGGCTGGACGACGCCCGCGCGCTGAGCCGGGCCGTGCTGTCCGAGGAGAACCTGCGGCTGTCCTACCGCGACCGGGTGCGGCTGTCGGTCCTCGACGGCCGGCTCACGATCCTGGCGGGCCGTGTCGAGGAGGGCGTCACCGCCCTGGAACGGCTGGCGCGTCAGGCGAGCGAGTCCGGCAACCGTGACCTCGCGGCCCACGTCTGGCAGGCCCTGGCCACCACCTTGGCGGCCCACGTCCACTCCCCGCAGGACGGCCCGATGCCGGACGAGGCCCGGCCGGACGGGCCTCGTCCGGCATCGGGCCGCCGACCAGCTTGAAAGCCGCGCCGGTGGGGCAAGCGGAGCCGTCCGAGAGGGGGAGGCAGCCCGCCGGGCCGGAAGGCGAGGACCGTGTGGGCCGCGCAGCAGGACGGCCAGGCGAAGAGAACCGGCGCCGAGAAGGGCGAGCCTGAGCAGGAACGCGTCAACCGGCGCTGGAACGATGTACTCCAGGCGGAAGGGCGCGGTGGCGAACGCTGTCGCCGTCACGGGCCCGTGACGGCGACACCTCCCGTCGCAGCCCCCGCACGACGGCAGTCGGCTGCCCGCCGGGCAGCCGACTCAGGGAGTGAGTGGTCCGGCTAGCGAGCTGGTGCACGGTAGGCGGGGGAACGTCGAACTTCTGATCGTCGGTCATGGTCGTGTGGTGGGGAACGCGTCTCGTGCAGCGACCATCAGCGACCGGAGGATCACGAGCCTGTCGGCCGAGGTGATCGCTGAACCCGTGGCTGAGCTGGGCCCGTTGTGGCCGAGGATGTCGAGCTGGCCGACAGCGTCTCGATGGCGGTGCTGCTGGTGTCGGAGACGCTCGCCCCGACCGAGCGGGCGGTGTTCGTGCTGCGCGAAGTGTTCGATCTGGGATACGACGAGATCGCGGAGGCCGTTGACAAGAGTCCGGTCGCGGTTCGCCAGATCGCGCACCGGGCCTCATTCCGACCCGCACATACGTACTAAGGGTGAATTCATGAGATGTGCGGACCATACGGCGTCGAACGCTGTCAGCCTTCCGTTGATGACCGTAAGACGGTGGCGGTGCCGCTGGACGATGCCTCCTCCACTGCGGGGCGGCGTCCGTCCCGACCGCTGAGAGGGGCGGACGTGACAGTAAGGCAGTCCACAACTGAGCCCGCTGCCCGTACTGCCGCTGCCAAGGGCACGGCTCCGCCGAGGCCGCGTGAGGTGCCGCGTCACGTCGCGTGTGTGATGGACGGAAACGGCCGGTGGGCAGCGCAACGATCGCTTCCACGAACCTCCGGCCACCGCGCTGCAGAGACAACAGTGATCGACGTCATCGAGGCAGCGCGGGCGGCCGGAGTGGGCTGGCTGAGTCTGTTCGCGTTCTCCACCGAGAACTGGCGCCGCCCGGACACAGAGATCCAATTCCTCATGCACCTGGTGCGCCGAGTGGTACGCAAGCACGCCCCATTGCTGCACGCGCGGGGCATCCGCTGCCGTTTCCTCGGCATGACCGATCCCCGCATCCCTCCCGGGCTGGCCCGGGACATCGCCGACTTGATGACGCTGACCGACCAGAACCGGCAGATGACGCTGACCGTCGCCTTCGATCACGGTGGCCGCAGGGACATCGTGGAGGCCGCACGGTCGCTGATCCGCAGCGGCGTGCCGTCCGAGGCCGTGACCGAGGAGAGCTTCGCCGCTCATCTGCCCTTTCCCGACACCCCCGATGTCGACCTGGTCATCCGCACCTCCGGCGAACAGCGCATCTCCAACTTCATGCTCTGGCAGGTCGCCTACGCCGAATGGGTCTTCCCGCCGGCGCTGTGGCCCGACTTCCGCGCGTCCGACTTCCTCGAGTGCCTGCACGCCTACCGGCAGCGCGAGCGCCGCTTCGGCGGCGTACTGCCGAACCAGAACGGAGAAACCCGATCGTGACGACTGCAGACCGTTCTCAGTCCCCCACCGCTGGCGCCGGCACAGGGGGCCACGGAACGGGGGATCGCGACTTCGGAGGAGAGCCCCTGTTCGGTCCCGGCTCACAGTTCCACACGCTCTTCAACGACCCGCGTTGGGCGTTGGCCATGATTCGGGCAACCGTGCTCGAAGCCGCGCACCCGCAGATCGGTGCCGCCCTGATCGAGAACTCCACCTTCGTCGTCCATCCCTGGCGGAGACTGAGCAACACCTTCATGAGCCTGCGGCGGATGTTCGGTGCCGACGACCACGTACGGCAGAGGGAGGCGACCCGGCTCAACCGTATGCACGCACGGCTGCACGGCACCGACGCACGGGACCGGCCTTACGACGCGATGGACCCGGGTGTGCGTGCCTGGGTGGTGGCGACCATGTTCGAAAGCGCCGTCACCATGTGCCGGCTCAGCGGACAGCCCCTTGAGCAGAGGACCATGGAGCAGCTGTACGCCGAGTTCCAGGCCTTCCTGGCCGCGATGGGGGATGAAGCCGGCCATCTGCCGCTCACTCTGGACGAGTTCTGGCCCTACTACGACCGGGTGGTCGCTGAGGAGCTGGAGAACACCGAGGCGATGCGGATCATCCTCTACAAGCTCTTCGACCACCTCCCCGCACCACCCGTACTGAACGGCTTTCCCGCCCTGTGGGCGACCGGCCGGGCCGTCGCCGGCCCGGTCATCGGAGCGATCACCGTGGCGTCCCTGCCGGAGCCGTTCCGGCGGCGAGCCGGTCTGCCCGAGATCGCGGGGGTGCAGACCCTGATGCAGGGTGTGTACCTGGCGGCCGGTCTGGCCCGGTTCCTGCCCGAAGGGTGGATCCAGGCCGAAAGCATCGCCGAACTGCTGTCACTCTCCCCCGACAGCGACGATCCCCGCGCGAGGACGATCGCCGCCCTGCGTGATCGGATGAAGCGGGCCGGCGCCCTTATTCGCCTCATCGCCCCACTGCCCCCGGAACCGGAGCCCGCCGCGACCACCACGACGCAGCGTGGTGCGGAGGAGTTCTTCACGGACGTCCTCGACCAGACCGGGGACGGATACCTGGACTGGCCCGACCTCGCCGCCATGGCCCGCGAGCTTTCCAGTCGGCTCGACCTGGACGAGCCCGAGGAGACCCGGCTCTACAACGCCTACGCGGACTGGTGGCGGGAACTGCAGGCGGCCCTCGACGCCGACGGCGACGGCCGCATCAGCGCCCACGAGTACGCCTCCGCCGTCCCGTCGCTCGCCGGTCCCGCACTGATCAGGGTCGCCGAAGTCCTCTTCGACGTGACTGACAAGAACGGTGACCAGAGCATCGACGCGGACGAGTACCGGTCCCTGTTCCGGACCGCGTTCCACCGTGACACCACTGGGACCGGTGAGACATACAGCCGCAGCGCGTTCATCAACGACTTCCTGTCCTTCATGTCCGCACGCCGGCGCACCACCCCCTACGATCCCCTCCTCGCCGAAGCATGACCGCCCGGACAGGCAACCAGCCGGAGACGGCGCCTCCTGGCACGAGCACGGCCGCTGGCACAGCGGTCGTGCCCTACGACCGGCCTTCCTGTGAAGGCGGTTGCGCAAGGTGCCGCTTTCCGCGGTCAGGTGAGCTTCTGAAGTCCTGCGACGGCGTACCGGGCGGAGGGAACAGGAACCCTTCGAAGGTGTCCAGCACGAGCATCACGCCCAGGAGCACCCGGGGACGAACAGCGTCAGGACCGCCGGGGCATCTCCTGGTGGCGCTGCCAGGACGGGTCAAAGAGACAGGCCCTGACCGACTGCCCCTTCGACCGGCTCTCCGGCGGCGAGCGCCGGCGCGTCCTCATCGCGCGCCCTCGCCCAGGGGGCGTCTGAAAAGCCCCTCAGTGGACTGGTCTTGCGAGGCGACGCACCAGGAGCATGGCCATGGCGAGGTAGACGGCGTTCTCCGGGCAGACGCGCAGGTACTCGTAGTCCTTGACAGGCGGCGGCACCGTCCCAGCCAGGCGAACGTCCGCTCCACCACCCAACGACGCGGGACCACCGCGAACCGGGGCACTGCCGGCGGCGGCGTCCCCACCCGGGCCCAGGTCGACCGGAAACCGCCGTCACGGTGCCAGAGGGTGCGGCAAGGAGGGCGGTGGCCGCCGGGTGGCAGGGGGCCAGCACCACCCCCGTCCGGGCAGCCAGCTGGATGGTCCGCGGCGCCGGCCCTCCGTAGCGTTCCGGCCATGGAGATCACGAAGAGTGCGCGGTGGGGACGGTCCGGACGGTGGCGTGCGGGGCTGGCCGTGGCCGGGGTCGCCGCAATCGGGACCGCATCGCTTCTCGGGCCGGGCACCACGGCCGAGGCCATGGGCTCCGGCGGCGGGGACGCGCGGTCGCGGCTGCAGCGGGACGCGGACGCGGTACGGGACGCGGGAGCCACCGGGCTGACGGTGCTCGTCCGGGACGCGGCCGGGCGCGAGACGCAGGCCCGGTCCGGCACCGCGAGCCTGAAGGACGGGGGCCGGGTGCCCTTCGACGCCTACTACCGCATCGGCAGCGACACCAAGACCTTCACGGCCGTGGCCGCGCTCCAGCTGGTCGGCGAGGGCACGCTGGGCCTGGACGACACCGTCGAGCAGTGGCTGCCCGGGGTGGTCGCCGGCAACGGCAACGACGGCAGCCGCATCACCCTGCGCAACCTGCTCCAGCACACCAGCGGCCTGGCCAATTACACGGACATCGCCTTCGAGGACCCGGCGGAGCTGACGCCCGAGCGCTTCCACGCACAGCGGTTCCGCTCGCAGACCCCCGAGGAACAGGTCGCCGTGGCGATGGAGCGCGCCCCCGGCTGGCTGCCGGACGCGGACGATCCGGGCGCCGAGACGCAGTGGGCGTACTCCAACACCAACTACGTGCTGCTCGGGATGGTCATCGAGAAGGCCACCGGCAACCCCTGGGCGCAGGAGGTGCACGACCGGATCATCGAGCCGCTGGGGCTGCGCCGCACGCTGATACCGGACACCTCGCCGTACGTGCCGATGCCGACGGCCACCGGGTACACGCAGTTCCCCGGCCGGGACGACCTCACCGACACCACGCTGGCCGTGGGCGGCGGCGCGGACGGCGGCATCATCAGCACCACCCGCGACATGAACACCTTCCTGCGCGCCCTGATGGGCGGCCGGCTGCTGCCGCCGGAGCAGCTGGAGCAGATGCGCACCACCGTCCCGGCGCCCGGCTACGCCACCGACGGCAGGACCCGCTACGGGCTCGGCCTCGCCTGGCGCCCGGCCGAGGGCTGCGGGGGCGGGATCTGGTACCACGGCGGCACGTCCTTCGGCACCGCCTCCGAGACCGCCGTCACGCCCGACGGCCGGGTGTCGGCCGCGGCCGCTGTCTTCACCACGCGCTTCGGTGACGAGAAGCGCTTCCTCGAGCAGGCGGAGGCCGCGGTCCGCCTGCTGGACCGGGCGGTGTGCGGCGACCGGAAAAACGGGTGACCAGGGGCGCGCACCCGCAGAAGACACCGCTTGATTTCTTCGACAGGAGTCGCGTACTGCGGCGCGGAGGGCGGTCAGGACCCGTATCCCGCCGGCGGCGAGGGTGTCGACGAGCCGGGAGACGGTCGGGTCGGAGGCGACCGGCCCGAACACGGCCGGCTCGGCCCGCAGCATCGCGACATCGGCCAGGCGGTCCCCGCCCAGCGCCACCGCGAGCGCCACATCCAGCAGCACCTTGCCCGGATCGTGCGCTGCCCGGGCCTTGCGCCACGGCGCGAACGCCGCCGAGAGCGCCTGGTGCAGGCCGGTCTTGCGGACCGTCTCCACCAGCAGCACGGCCTCGGCCTGCGAGACTGCCCCACGACCGCCGCCCCCGACGCGGACACGCGGGTAGCACAGGACCCTCAGCAAGTCCCGTCGTTGCAGGTCAGAGACACTTCCCGCTTTTTTGATCACCCCTCGGACAGCCCGCTTGGTGAAAGCGCGAGGTTAGCGCACGATCTGACATGGATGTTCCTCCATCCCCTGGATTCCCGTGGGTTCGGGGAAACCGGAGGTCCTTCAGCGCGAACCCATGGGTCCATCGGTGTGCGTCAGGCCGATGGACCCGTGGGTTCGGGTGAAACGCGAGGGTGCTGAGGGATCCGAAAGGTCTCGGCGGTGACGTCGCCTGGATGTCCTCGGTCATTGCGACCGCCTGCCGAACTGCCGGTTGTGTACCCAGGGCCGGCATACCGGTCCGGGGCCAGGACGGCGCGTGCCGTGTCCGGGTCCGGCCTCCGGGCCAACGCCGCCGTCCTCAGCCGGGTGGCGCCGTTGTCGGACAGCCGCAGCCCGTAGGCGATCAGCCCGTCCCGGTCGAGTGGCACCGCGAGGTCGGCGGCCCGTCCCGGTGCCGAGGCCGAGCGCCAGGTCAGGTCTGGTCCGCGGCGCGCAGGGCCCGCGCCAGCCATTCCAGCTCCTCGGTCGCGTCGGGCGACGAATCCTGCCCGCGCACACGGGCGACGAGCCTGCGGTAGTGCTCTGCTCCTGCCTCGATCCCGGCCTCCAGGCTGCGCAGCACGGCGGCCCGATCGGCGTCACCGAACAGCTCGGACAACACCTCGGCCGCTGCCGGCCCCTCGGGAGCGACCCCGCTTTTTCTGACCTCCGCGACGGTCCGCACGATCTGTCTGGCCCACCAGATGGACGCCCCGGGGGGACGGCCCTGCCCCGGTACGGGCGTGTTGAGCTCCGTCCATGTACGCAACCGGGCGCGGAACCCGGGGTCCCGCACCAATTCGGCCAGGTCGATCCAGGCGTCGACCTGCTCAGGTGTGGGATCGTCGGGCAATTCGATGCTGTAGGCGCGCATGCGGTCGCGCAGGCGCGGGTCGTCGAGGCCGCCGAACACCTCCTCCTTGAACTCGTCGATGATCTGCTTGCGCTCGGTGGCGGAAAGCCGCGCCAACCGGTTCATCAGTGCTGTCTCCTCAACGGTCGAACCCCGTTTCGCCACGGTGGACAGGACGGCCCGGCTCACCCTGAGGGAGCGGATCTGCGCGTCGAGCGCGGCCACATGCGCGTCGGCGACCCCGGCGACCGTGGTGCGGCCGCTCAGGACGCGGCACACGTCATCGAGACCGAGGCCCAGCTCCCGCAGGGTGCGGACCAGCTCGACGCGGGCCACGGACTCGGCGTCGTACAACCGGTAGCCGCCCGCGGAACGGCCCACAGGCGGCACCGCCCCCTCGTCCGACCAGAAGCGCAGGGTACGCACCGGAAGTCCGGTGCGGTGCGCGAGCCGGCCAATGGTGAGCACGTCGGGGCGTTCGTCGTCCATGAGTAAGATCCTGAACCCTCCGGCGGCTGGAGACTCAAGCGCCTCAGTGCGACATCCCGTGAGTTCTCCAGAACTCTGCCGAGTTTCCTCACCACCGCCGGCGTCGACAGCATGCGCCTCCCTGCCTTCGACCGGACTGCAGACTGATCGGATCGGACGAGAGAGCTTCAGGAATCCCGAAGTCACATCACTGACCGGCCGCTCACGCGAACGAGAGAGAAGCTCCAGGCCAGCGGTTCCGGGCCCTGGCAAGAACCACGGGAACCCGCGGGATGTCGCCCAACCGATGCCAACACGTGAAACGCTTCCGACATCGAACATCCCCACCACAGGAGCCGCGAATGTCCAGGACCGCCGACATCGATCTCGCGTTCGCCCGTGCCGTCACCGTTGACGCCGTGGTGCGAGCTCTGGGCGGTGAGGGGTGGTCGCTGCAGGAACCGCTTGGTCTCTCCTACATGGTCAACAACGACGACCTGTTCGACTGGCAGTCGGCTTCAACCGATCAGGCAGCTGAGGTCCTGACCGTGGTGGACTCACCGGACAACATCGACCACCACGTCGGCGTCTGCATCTATCACTCGACTGCGGAAACCGGTGGCCAGCTACTTTTTCACGCTGGCCGATCACGCTGTTCCTTCATCCCGACGATCGACCGGCGAAGGCTCTCTGGAGCACCAGCCCTGACTGACATGGCGTGGTATCTGAACGCACTGGTACCGCCCCTGCTCGCCATGGGGCTGGCCAGCTACGAAGCGAGAGACCTTGTCGACTGAGACTCCTTCGTCAGCAGCTCGGTTGACATGCGGGCAGCACGCGTACTCGGGTCGATCCTCGCTGCCTGCCCAGCCGGTGTCCCTCACGGCTACGTGCTCACGGGAATTAGACGTCATCTCATTTAGCGAGTCTGCGGTAGCAGATGAGGGTGCAGGCGATGCTCGTGAAAGCGAGGAAGTGCTCGGCCTTGCGCTCGTAGCGGCGGTGGAGGCGGCGGCAGCCGGCGAGCCAGGCCATGGTGCGTTCGATCGTCCACCGGTGCCGCCCCAGCCGCTGCGAGGTCTTGATGCCCTTGCGGGCGATGCGGTGCCGGATGCCCCGCCGGGACAGCCATTGCCGCAGGTGGCGGTAGTCGTAGCCCTTGTCCGCGTGGAGCTTGCCGGGCCTGCGCCGACGGGGGCCGCAGCGGGACCGGATCGGCGGTATGCCCTTCACCAGCGGGAGCAGGGCCTGGCTGTCGTGGACGTTGGCGCCGGAGATTCCGACGGACAGGGGCAGACCCGTCCGCTCGGTGATCAGATGGATCTTCGACCCATACTTTCCCCGATCGACAGGATTCGGACCCGTCAGGTCCCCCTTTTTAGGGCCCGCATGTTCACCGAGTCGATCGCGCACCTCGACCAGTCCAGCTCGCCGCGGGCTCCAAGTTCGTCCAGGACCAGGCGGTGCAGTTTGGCCCAGACCCGGGCCTTGGTCCACTCGGTGGACCGGCGGTGCGCCGTCGCCCCGGACGGACCGAACGAGGCCGCCGGCAGCTGCTGCCAGGTGCAGCCGGAGGTCGCGACGAACACGATCGCCGCCAGCACCTCACGGTCGCCGTGCCGGCGCCGACCGCCGCCCTGAGGCCGCGCCGGCGCCTCCGGCACCACCCGCTGGAACAGCTCCCACAGCTCATCCGGCACCAGCCGCTCAACAATCCCCACGCCGTGCTCCGCCTACGGCTTGCTAGAACACACGGTCTCAGTCCAGATCACCTGGAGGTCACGGCAGACAATGGTGAGTGTGCCGTCCCAGCAGGCGATCTCGTGACTGCAGCCGTCCCTGCACGGCAGGATCTCGTCGAGAATCACAGCCCCGAGGTCCGCTCCTCGGTCCTCGTCGGCGGAATCGATGATGAAGCTGGACACCCCTGCGTAGCGGATCAGCAGGTCTTGGTCGTGCTTCCAGCAGTTGTGCTGGAACTCGACCTCCATCTCCTCACCGCCGGCACCCCGGACCGCCCGAAGCGTCAGGTCCTTCACACATTGCCTGCTGCGGAAGTCGTAGTGATCCGTATCAGTGGCGAAGGACCGGGCACCCGGCGGCAGATCACCACAGATTGAGGGCAGCTGCTTCAGGTAGCGAGAGGGGTCCAACACCCCTGACAGGTCGCCGACCTGCGCATCGAGATTGACGTACTCCATCAGCCTGGCTCCCTCATGGCTTCCTACTGGCCGACGAATCGTCGCACAGACTCACCAAATGAGATGACGTCTTACTGAGTTTTTCGTTAGTTCTGTGGGTGCAGGGGCTTCGGCAGTGCGAGCCTGATGGTGTGTCTTCCAAGCCGCAGGATGCTGTCGCTGATGTCTCCGTTCTGCCGTTGACGCGGCCGCAGTTGGCCGAGGCCCGTCGCATGCGCGCGGCCGAGTTGTTCGAGCAGAGACGTCCTTCGTCCGAGGTTGCCCGGGCAGTGGGGATGCATCCCGAGAGTGTGCGCCGGTGGAAACGCCTGTGGGAGCAGGGCGGGGCTCAGGCATTGCGGCGGTGTCCGGCCACCGGTCGGCCGCCCAAGCTGGATGACGCCCAGGTCGAAGCGGTGCGGACTGCGCTGGAGCGGGGCGCCCGGGCGCACGGGTTCGAGGCGGATCTGTGGACGCTGGAGCGGGTCGGCGTGGTGGTTGAGCGGGTGACCGGGGTGACGTTGGCCCGGGCCTCGGTATGGCGCCTGCTGACCGGGCGGCTGGGGTGGAGTCTGCAGCGGCCCCGGCGCCAGGCCGTCGAGCGGGACAAATCCGAGATCGCCCGATGGGTCGCCCAGGAGTGGCCGCGCATCAAAAAGGGGCGGTGAAGAAACGTGCCTGGATCGTGTTCTTCGACGAATCGGGCGTGTCGCTGCTGCCCGAGGTGCGTCGCACCTACGCACCCCGCGGCCGCACCCCTACTCTGCGGCACCGGCTGAACTGGAAACGAGCCTCGATGGCCGCCGCGCTGGGCTACCACGCCGCCGACTGCGACCGCGGCCCGCGGCTGTGTTTCCACCTCAAGCCGGGCGGCTACGACACCGCTTCCCTGATCGAGGTGCTGGAACAGATCAAGACCTTCTACGCCGGTGAGTCGGTGGTGTTGGTATGGGACGGACTGTCCGCCCACTGGAGTCGGGGCATGCGGGCCTGGGTGGCCGAGCAGGACTGGCTCACCCTCGAGCGGCTGCCGGCCTATGCACCCGAACTCAACCCGGTCGAACTGCTGTGGTCGGCCATCAAGACCCGCGAGCTCGCCAACCTCGCCGGCGACCACCTCGCCGATGTCGCTGACGCAGCCGAACGCGGCATCCACCGAGTCTGCTCCAGCGAGCAACTCCCGTGGTCCTTCCTCACCCACACCGGCCTGACCATTCATCCCCAAACACCACAGAACTAACGAAAAACTCAGTAAGCCAGAGCCATTTCTGGTTCTGGCACGACTTCCGTGAAGCGGTCACGATCACTGACCTTCGAAGCATGGTGCCGACAGGGCTGACGACCCGTGATTCCTGGGGTATGCCGAGTACATGAGGTAGGCCCATGGCGGTGGCCTGACCGACGAACGGCAGGCCTTCTGCGAGAAGTCACGGATGGAGGCGGCCGAGCGGTTCCGGCAGGGCGAGGAAAACGCGGACATCGCGCACGACCTGCGGGTCAGCGTCCGGTCGGTGCAGCGCTGGCGCAGAGCCTGGTCGCAGGGTGGGCCGAAGGCCCGGCCAGCCCTTCACCCGCTGGTCGATCCGCAAAATCGCCGCCTGGCTGCTGCTCCGTGGGCGACGACCGGCTGTGGGGCGTCGACCGACGGCGCAAGGGCACCGCCAACACCCTGGCCGTGCTCAAGTCGATCCACATCGTCCTGGACAAGCTCTCCGCCCACACCGGCGCGGACATCCGCCGCTGGGCGAAGAAGAACAAGGCCGAGCTGTGCTTCACCCCGACCTACGCTTCCTGGGCCAATCCGATCGAGGCCCATCTCGGCCCGCTGCGGCAGTTCACCCTGGCCGACTCCCACCACCGCAGCCACCCCGCGCAAACCCAGGCACCGCACCGCTACCCGCGCTGGCACGATACCGACGCCCGCCACCCCGACGTACTCGCCGCCCAACGCGAGGAACGCGCCCTCGTCCGCGGCGAGAAGGGCATCCGCTGGGGCGGACGCCCTTCAACACCGCAGTCCGGCCAACCGCGAACCGCAGCCCCGAGCGCCGGAAGGGCAAGTTCAGGGGAAGGACAGCGACAGAAGGACGGCTCAGGAGGCGGACGGTTCGATCTCCCCCGCAAAGACGATGACCTGGTCGATGAGGCTCCGCCGCAGATGGACGACGTCCGTTCCCGCCAGGCGGGGACCTCCATCCGGCGTGGTGAAGACCCACTGGTACCGGGCCCACTCGTCCGGCATGTCCACCGCCGAGCAGCGCACCATCGTGCCGGTTCCCGCCGGGTGGCGCCGGATGTCCAGCACGAACCGCTCGACCGCCGCGATTCCTTCGCTGCGACCCAACGGCCCCCAGAAGACCACGTCTGAGGTCAGAGCCTGGGAGAGCAGGGCGGTCACATAGCTGTCGTCCGGGGCGTTGAACGCGGAGATGAACGTGTCGATCGCGGAGCGTGCAATTTCTTCCTGCATGCCCCAGTAATACCAGTCGTTGCGCGTGCGCTCGTCCCGCGAGCCGCCTTCCGATCACGGTGAACCATTCCGGTCACAGCACCAGCGAGTCGGTCGGCGGACCGACCCCGTCAGCCCAGCGCCGCCACCGCCGTGCGGGGCCGGGCCCGGCATGCACACCTCCACCTCCGAGCAGCACGGCCAACCTTCCTCCGACATCCGGTCGAAGGTGTCGCCGGCAAGTCGGCCCGGGACGGTGAGGAAGTGCCGCCGGTCCGGTCCCAGCGATCCGGGGCGTCGGGGCGTGGGGCGTACAGGGCCCGGCCGCCGGCGCCGAACTGCCCAGCTCGGTGGAGAGCGCGACACCGGTGTCGGCCGCGATCGACGCTTCCCCATGCCCATATCAACGAGCGATCAAGCCGACAGTCACATGATCAACCCCCTTCTGTCAGGGCCAGTCATACCCCCGCGCCCTCCCCTCCCTCCGGCAGTGCCAGCCGGGCCGTCACCTCGTCGGCGAAGCGGGCGAGGAGGCGGAGAAGGCCGTCGCGGTCCTGCCGGGGCCAGTCGGCGAGGACCTCGGCGAACCAGCCGAGCAGCGAGGCGACATAGCGGTGGGCGGCCTCGTTGCCCGCCTCCGTGGGCTCGATGAGGCCGGCACGGCGGTCGCGGGGGCCGGCGATGCGCCGCACGAGGCGGCGCTTCTCCAGGACTTGGACCTGGCGGATGACGTGCGGGCCCACGACCTGCATGCGGTCGGCGATCTCCCCGATACGCAGAGGTTCCCCGGCCGCGAGCAGGGACACCAGCACCCCCACGGCGGGACGGTCCAGGGACGGTCCAGGGACGGACCGGCCGCCTCCGCGGCTCGTGGCGGCGATGCGGGCGTCCGAAGACCTCTTCTCCGACATCGTGAGCCAGATCCACATGCCCGCCTGGTCCCACGGGCGGGTCGCGCTGGCGGGCGACGCGGCGCACGCGACGTCCTTCCTCTCCGGGCAGGGGTCGAGCGTCGCGCTCGTCGGCGCCTGCGTCCTGGCCGGCGAGCTCGCCTCACACGCGGACCACGCCGAGGCCTTCACGGCGTACGAGCGCCGGATGCGCCCCTTCGCGGAGCGCAACCAGGCGCTGGCCGCCGGCGGCGGCACAATCGTCACACCGACGACGCGTGCCCAGGTGAACGCCCGCAACGCGCTGCTCCGCGACCCGGAAGCGATGGCGAAGGAACTGGCGACGGCAGAGGCCGAGACCCGACGGGCGGCACACTCCTCCCGGACGCTGCCGGAGTACGCGACGGCGCTCTGAGCCCTCCTCTCCCCCGCCCCGGTCCGCCGGACAGGCCCTTGGTGAGACTGATCTGATTTCGGGCCGTCCATCGGCGTGGTACAGCCGTACGGGAAGCCCCCGGTGTCCCGTCGGCGGTGCGCAGGACCGCAGCCGGCCGTCCGGTGGGGTGGGTGGGCCGGCACGGCCCGGCCGTGCGGCGTCAGCAGTGCCTCGAGGGAGTCCGGCGTGCCCGCTACGGCCTCCGGCCCCGCGCGCGTGCCGTCCAGCACGCCCTCGGTGCTGTCGTACGGCCGCCGGACCACCTCGGCCGACGTGCCGTGGAGAAGGCGGCCAGGTCAGCGCCGCGTGGATGACGCCCGCCTTCGACGAGCCAGATGACGGAGGTCGAGCGTCGGGCCCTGGACGCGGGGTACTGGGGATTCGTTGCCCACGTTCACTTCCCGGGCAGGGGCAGGTGGAGGCCCGCATGAGGCTGGAGATGTTCGATCCCGCGCCGATCGGTGTGGTGTTCACCCGGGGGCCGGAGCACCGACTCGCGTACACCAACGCCGTCTACCGGAAGACCTTCGGTGACCGTCCGCTGGGCCGGCCCCTCCGGCGCACCTTTCCCGACCTCGCGCAGTCCGGCTATTTCGACATCTTCGACCGGGTCCTCGCCACCGGCGAGGCCGAGGTGCTCACGGCCGTTCCCATCGACCTCGATTTCGCGGACTCACCACGGAAGGGAACACGCTACTTCACGTTCAGCGTCTCCCGCGCGACGGTGAGTGACGGAAGTCGTGGCGTACTGGGCGTGGTCGTGGAAACGACTGAGCAGGTGACCGCCGCACGGCGGATCCGTGTCCTGTCCGAGGAGCGACGCCGCGCACTGCTGCGCTACCGCAGCCTGGTGCGCGCCGGGTCCGAGATGGTGTGGGTGACGGGCCCGGAAGGAGGTGTGACCGAGCCGAGCCCGGGCTGGCAGCGGGTCACCGGGCAGAGCTGGGAGGAGTTCCGCGGCGACGGATGGATCGACGCGGTCCATCCCGACGACCGCGCCGCCGTCATCGAGCGGTGGAGCCGCGCCCTGCGGGAGGTGCAGCCGCGCTTCACCCACGCCTACCGGTTGCGGCTGGCCACGGGCGGCTACCGGCACTTCGCCGTCGACGCCGCGCCGGTCCGCGACGGGGACACGGTGATCGAGTGGATAGGCACGTGCCGGGACGTCGAGCAGGAGTGGCAGGATGCCCGCCGGGAGAAGCTGCTGGCCCGGGCGACCGCCGTGACGGCGGACACCGCCCGGCCGGACGAGATGCTTGCCGCCCTCACCGCGGTGATCGTGCCCGAGCTCGCCGACAGCTGTACCTCCTACCTTCTCCCACAGGCCCTGCACCGCACTCCGGGGACCGCCCTGACCGCCGAACGCGTCGCCGCCGTGACCCGCCAGGGCCCTCCCGTCCCGCCCCCGCACGACGCCGAGCATCTGGGCCCGGACAGCGCCCTCGTCCGCGCCGCCGACCGGCGCCGCCCGGTCCACGCCGTCTTCCCGCCCGGCTCACCGCCGCCCGATATCGCCCTGCCCGGCGCCGAACCCTGGCTGGCGCCCGACGCCAACAGCGTCGTCCTGCTTCCGGTCGTCGTCGACGGCACCACCGCCGCCCTGGTCGTCGCCTGCGTCAACGGAGACCGCCCACCCCTCGGCCAGTCGGAGATCAGTCTGCTGCAGACGCTCCTGGAACGGGCCCACACCCCCTTGAGCAACGCCCTGGAGTACCAGCGAACCCGGCAGGTGGCGTTCGCCCTCCAGCACAGCCTGCTCACCGAGCCGCCGGACGTCCCCGGCCTCGGCATCGCCGTCCGCTACCGGCCCAGCAGCTCGGCCGCCGAAGTCGGCGGCGACTGGTACGACTCCTTCGTGCTGCGCGACGGCGCCACCGTCCTCACCGTCGGTGACGTCGCAGGCCACGACCTGCCCGCCGCGGTCACCATGAGCCAGTTGCGCAACATGCTGCGCGGACTCGCCCTCGACCGTGAGGAACCCACCGGCGAGATCCTGCGGCGTCTGGACGCATCCATACAGACCCTGTACCTCGAGTGCACCGCCACCTGCGTCCTGGCGCGGATCGAACGACCGGCGCCAGGCCGCTTGCAGCTCCACTACTCCGTGGCAGGACACCCCCCGCCGCTGCTCGTCGAGGCGGACGGCACCGCACACTTCCTGGACGAGGGCCGCTCCCCCATGCTCGGCCTGCTCCCCGACCCCCGCCACAGCACCGCCGTCCACCCCCTGCCCCCCGGTTCCACGCTGCTGCTGTACACCGACGGGCTGGTCGAACGCCGGAAGGAAGACCTCACCGACGGACTGGACCGGCTGCGCCGCCACGCGTCAACCGCGGCCCGACGCCCACTGGAATCCTTCTGCGACGAGTTGCTCGCCGGGATGCTGACCGCCGACAACGACGACGACACGGCGCTGGTGGCCCTGCGCCTGTCCGTGCCGTAGCACCCCGCCCGCCCCCCGCCACGAGCAAGGGCGAGCGACGGCGCCGCTTCCTCCCCCGCCTCGGTCGTGGTCACGGCAGTGGACGCGGCCGCGGAGGCTGCCAGGGCCTCGATCAGCTCCTCCCGCGCGATCACCCGCCGGTCCAGCTCGGCCTCCGCGGCCTCCAGCACCTCAGCCGACCGCGCGGCTTCCTCCCGCAAGCCCTCCACCCGCACGCGGGCAGCCGCCTCTCGCTCCTCCAGCGCCCCCGGCACCGACGCCACCGCGCACCCCTCGACCGATGAAGCGGACACAAGACGTCGCGATGCCTCCCTCAACCCGAGCGAAACTATGCCTGACCAGCAGGGATCAAGGGACCGCGTGGGGTTGGGACACGGCTTCTCAGCAAAGACGCCGCTCTGATGTGACTTACCGCTCGGGAGGGGAAGCCGACAGCCAGACCCCTGGCCGAGGTGTGCGCCCACGCCGCAGAAGGCACCGTGCGGGCACCGGCCGGAACTGGCGCCCTCTCGGCCCGTCGCGCTCCCGGCGGCGCATCCGTCTCCGCCGGCAGGAGCATGCTCCGGGGCGCCGGTCAGGCCTGGAGCCGGCGGTGGGCACGGATGATGTCGGCGTAGTGGTGGCCGCTGGACTTGATGGTGCGGGTCTGTGTCGCGTAGTCGACGTGGACGAGGCCGAAGCGCTTGTCGTAGCCGTAGGCCCATTCGAAGTTGTCGAGCAGGGACCAGGCGTAGTAGCCGGCGAGGGGGGCTCCCTTGCGCACGGCGCGGGCGCAGGCGCTGATGTGCTGTTCCAGGTAGCGGGCCCGGTCGGGGTCGTCGACGGTGCCGTCGGGGGCGACGGTGTCGGGGAAGGCGGAGCCGTTCTCGGTGACGTACAGCTCGCGGACGCCGTAGTCGTCGGTCAGCCGCATGAGGAACGCCTCCAGGCCGTCGGCGTCGATCTGCCAGTCCATGCCGGTGCGGGGCACGTCGGGCAGGCGGAACTCGCGGGCGTACGGGACGGGGCCGGCCGGGTCGTCGGCGACGGTGACCGGGAAGTAGTAGTTGAGGCCGTGCCAGTCGAGCGGGACGGCGATCGTCTCCAGGTCGCCCGCCCGTTCAGGCAGTTCGACGCCGTAGAGCTCGCGCATGTCGGCGGGGAAGCCCCTGCCGTACACGGGGTCGAGCCACCAGCGGTTGGTGTGGCCGTCCATGCGGGTGGCCGCCGCGAGGTCCTCCGGCCGGGTGGAGGCGGCCTCCACGGTCGAGTGGTTGGTGACGAGCCCGACCTGGGCGCCCGGCACCGCCGCGCGGATCGCCTGCGCGGCCAGTCCATGGCCGAGCAGCAGGTGGTACGAGGCGTGCACGGCGGCGGTCAGGTCGGTGAGGCCCGGAGCCATCCTGCCCTCGAGGTGGCCGATCCACCCGGAGCAGAGGGGTTCGTTCAAGGTGGCCCAGCGGGTGACCCGGTCGCCGAGCCGCCCGGAGACTGCGGAGGCGTAGGCGGCGAGGTGTTCGGCGGTATCGCGGCTGGTCCAGCCGCCGCGGTCCTGGAGCGCCTGGGGCAGGTCCCAGTGGTAGAGGGTGATGTTGGGTGTGATGCCGGCGTCGAGGAGGCCGTCGACGAGGCGGTCGTAGAAGTCGAGGCCGGCCGCGTTGAGGGGGCCGTCGCCGCCGGGGACGACGCGGGGCCAGGCGATGGACATCCGGTAGGCGTCGGCGCCCAGCTCCTTCATGAGGGCGATGTCCTCGGGCCAGCGGTGGTAGTGGTCGCAGGCCACGTCGCCGTGGTCGTCGTTGTCGACCTTCCCCGGGGTGTGGGAGAAGGTGTCCCAGATCGACGGGGCCCGGCCGTCCTCGGAGACGGCGCCCTCGATCTGGTAGGCGGAAGTGGCCGTGCCCCACACGAAGTCGTGGGGGAAGGCGGCGAGGTCTATCGCTTCGGACACTGAGGGTGCCTCTCTGGGTGACGGGGGTGATCGGAGGGTGCGGGGGCGCGGGCCGCTACTTCACGGCGCCGGCGGTCAGTCCGGTGACGAGGTAGCGCTGGAGGAGCAGGAAGCCGGCGACGACGGGCAAGCTGACGACGAGTGAGGCGGCCATGATCTGGTTCCAGTACACGTCGTTCTGGGTGGAGTAGCCCTGCAGGCCGACGGCGAGGGTGCGGGTGGTGTCGTTGGTCATGACGGAGGCGAAGAGGACCTCGCCCCAGGCGGTCATGAACGCGTAGACGGCGACGGCGACGATGCCGGGGATCGCGGCGGGCACGATGACTCTGAAGAGGGCGCCGAGCGGTCCGCAGCCGTCCACCTTGGCCGCTTCGTCGAGGTCTCTGGGCACCGAGTCGAAGTATCCGATCAGCATCCAGATGGAGAAGGGCAGCGAGAAGGTGAGGTAGGTGAGGATCAGGCCGCCGCGGGAGCCGAACAGCGCGATGCCGGTGGCGTTGCCGATGTTGACGTAGATGAGGAACAGCGGCAGCAGGAACAGGATGCCGGGGAACATCTGGGTCGACAGGACCGTCACCGTGAAGACGCGTTTGCCGCGGAAGGAGTAGCGGCTGACCGCGTAGGCCGCGAACACGGCGATGGTGACGGAGCAGACGGTCGCCGCGCCGGCCACGATCAGCGAGTTCATGAAGTAGTCGGCCAGCGGGACCGTGTCCCAGATGTCGAAGTACGGGCGGACGGTGAGGCCCGAGGGGATCCACGCGAACTTCCCCGACACGTCCTCCAGCGGCTTCAGCGAGCTGGAGACCATCACGTACACCGGCAGCAGCACGAAGCCGGCGAGGAGCGTCAGGAAGATCCGCCGGCTCCACAGGAAGGACTGCGGGGCAGCCATCGGGGAGCGGGCCTGACGCCGGGACGGGCTAGGCATCGGAGGCCTTCCTTCCTCGGGAGGTGAGCAGGAGGTAGACGCCTGTCACCACGAGCAGGAACAGCAGCAGCAGGACCGACATGGCGGAGCCGGTGCCGAAGTTCCAGGTCTGGAACGAGGACTGGTAGATGTGCAGGGAGATGAGGTCTGCGGCCTCGGGCGCCGCCTCGCCGAAGAGGACGAAGGGGGTGTTGAAGTCGTTGAACGTCCACAGGAACAGCACCAGGACGAGGACCTGGTTGACCGGGCGCAGCGCCGGCAGTGTGATGCGGCGGATCTGCTGCCAGACGTCGGCGCCGTCGAGGGCGGCGGCCTCGTAGATCTCCTTCGGGATGTTCTGCAGTCCGGCCATGATGATGAGGAAGGCGAAGGGCCAGCCCTTCCACACCGAGACGATGAGCAGGGCGACGAAGCTGTTGTCGCCGATCAGCCAGAACGGAGGGCTGTCGGTGAGGCCGAGCTGGTCGTGCACGACGTGGTTGATCAGGCCGTTGTCGCGCTGGAACATGAACGCCCAGGTGATGACGGCGGCGTAGACGGGCAGCGCGTAGGGGACGAGGAAGAGCGTGCGCAGGAAGCCACGGCCGCGGAAGCTCTCCTGCATGAATACGGCGGTGGCCACCCCGAGCAGCCAGCACAGCCCGACCGAGAGGACGGTGAACAGGCAGGTGGTGAGGAAGGAGTTCAGCAGCGCTTCGCCCACGGGGGCGTCGAAGTCGACCGCGAGGGAGTAGTTGTCGAAGGCGGCCCACGGTGCGGTGGTCCAGTCGCGGATGTAGAACTGGGTCAGCTCCTTGAAGCTGACGACGATGCCGATCACCATCGGCACCAGGTGGACCAGGAGTTCGAGCAGGAGCGCGGGCAGGAGCAGGAGGTACGGCAGGCTGATGCGCCGCAGCCGCCCGGAGCGGCGCCTGCGCGGCGCTCCGGGGGAACTCTTGCGTGCCTTCCGCTCGCCTGTGTCAGGGGCAGCGGTGAGAGTCATCGTGGTGGTCCGCCACTCAGTTCTTGGGCATCTGCTGCTGGGCCTTTTCGAGCTTGGCCCGCACCGACTCGGTGGTCACCGGCCGCCCCGCGGCGGCGTCGGCGAAGAGCTCCTTGACCGCGGTGCCGACGACGGTCTCGAACTGGGACTCCTCGGGCACCTGCGGGAGCGCGGTGGCGCTGCTCGCCAGAGTCTCGCGCAGCACGGCGAGCGAAGGCGTGTTGAAGGCCGGGTCCTCCTGCGCGGCCTTGACCGGCGGGATGGAGCCGTAGGCCTTGTTGAGGATGACCTGCTCTTCCTCGCTGGTCATGAAGTTGACGAACTTCTTGGCACCGTCGATGTTCCTGGTGTTCTTGAAGACGGCCATGTTGATGCCGGCGACCATGGAGTTGGTGGCCTGGCCCGGGCCGGGCTCGCCGGACTGCACGGGGGCGGGCGCCACTCCCCACTCGTCGTCGTTCATGCCCTGGGCCTTGAAGGTGGCCGACGCGGTCTGCCACAGCACCATGCCCGTCCTGTCCTTCGCGAAGTCGCTCAGGGACTGGTTCTGGGCGTACTCGGCGTTCCCCGGGGCAATGATCTTGGCCTTGGCCATCAGGTCGACGTACTGCTTGACCGCGGTGACCGCGCCGTCGGAGGTGAAGTCCGGCTTGCCGTCGGGGGTGAAGAAGCCGGCACCGTGCTGCTTGCCGAGGACGAACACCTGGTGGATGTTGTTCGACAGGTTGGAGCCCTCGGCGCCCAGACCGTTGTACCCCTTCGCGGTGAGCTTCTTGCCGGCGGCGACCAGCTCGTCCCAGGTTGCCGGCGGCTTGGCGATCCCGGCCTCGGCGAACAGCTTCTTGTTGTAGTAGAGCGCGTAGGCCATGGAGTACAGCGGCACGGCGGCCGGGTCCTGGCCCTGGATGCCGGTGGAGCCGAGCGCGGACTCCACGAACCGGTCCCGGCCGCCGATCGCCTTGAAGTTCTCGGCGTCCCAGGGCAGCAGGGCGCCGGTGGCCTGGAGGGAGGCGCTCCAGGTGTTGCCGATGTTGAGGACATCGGGGCCCTGGCCGGAGGTGGTGGCGGTGAGAATCCGGTTCAGCAGGTCGGACCAGGGCACGACCTCCAGCTTCACCTTGATGCCGGTCTCCTTCTCGAACTTGTCGAGTTCCGGCTGGAGGACCTTCTTGTCGGCCTCCAGGTTGGCGCCCTGGTTCGAAGCCCAGTAGGTGAGCGTCTTCGGCTGGTCGTTGGAACCCTCCGAGCCGGAGGAGCCCCCACCGCAGGCGGCCGCGGTGAGAACGAGGGAAAGGGTGACGACGCCGACGGCTGCGGCTCTGATTCTGCGCATGTCTTCAGGGGCCCTTCCGGAAAGGTTGACGGACTTCGTCTGCGGGGAGGGGCGACACGAGTGACGTCCCGCGTTCGAGCCCTGAAGCACCCCGCCGCTTAATTCACGGTGTGAGTTAAACCTCAAGTGAAGGTCGCGTCAAGGCCCTTGTCCCATGTATGTTGCGTGCAGGACATTGAGGACGAGGGGGCAGGGTGAAGATGCGCAGCGGCCGTACGGTGCGTGACCTGCGGCGTGAGAATCGCACTGCGGTGTTGCAACGGTTGTATTTCGACGGCCCCCTCAGCCGCTTCTCGCTCGGTCCGGTCACCGGGCTCAGCTCGGGCTCGGTGAGCAACGTGGTCTCCGAGCTGGTCGCCGAGGGCTTGGTCGAGGAGGCCGGCAGCGTGGACTCGGCCGGCGGGCGCCCCCGGACGCTGCTGCGTATCAGCGCGCACAGCGGCTACATGATCGGCGTGGACGTCGGCGAGACACGGGTACGGATCGAGCTGTTCGACCTGTCTCTTACCGAACTCGCGCGGGTGGAACGTCCGTTGGCGACCGAGAGTTCCCGGCGGGTGGACCGCTACGACGTCGGTGTCGTGGTCGGTCACCTCCGCGAGGGCATCCCCGAGGTCCTGGACCTGGCCGGTATCCCGGCGGAGCGGCTGCTGGGCGTCGGGATCGGCGTGCCGGGCATCGTCGCCCGGAGTGCGCAGGACGGCGCCGTCGTGCACGGCCAGACCATCGGCTGGGACGCCGTCCCGCTGGAGCGTCTGCTGCGCGAGTCCCGGCTGCTGCCCGAGGCCGTGCCGTACTACATCGACAACGGTGCCAAGACGCTCGGCCAGGCGGAGATGTGGTTCGGGGCCGGGCGGGGGGCGCAGAACGCGGTGGTGGTCCTCTTCGGCTCCGGCGTCGGCGCCTGCGTCGTCACCGACGACATGCGGTCCGGCCGGGCCCTGGAGTGGGGGCATCTGACCGTACGGGTGCGGGGCCGGAACTGCCGCTGCGGTGCGACGGGCTGCCTGGAGGCGTACGCCGGCGCGGAAGCGCTCCTGGAACGGTGGGCGGAGGCGGGCGGGCGGCCACCGGCGGGCGCGGACGAGGAGACCGCGCTGACCGCGATGCTCGCCGCCGCGTACCCGGCCCCCGACGCCGAGGGGGTCACCGCGCCGGCGGATGCGACCGCTCTGGCCGTGCTGGAGGAGACCGCCGAGTACCTGGGCGCCGGCTTCTCCGACCTGATCAACCTGTTCCAGCCCGAACGCATCCTCGTCGGCGGCTGGGCCGGACTCCAACTCGGGCGGCGCTTCCTCGACACCGTGCGGGCATACGCCACCTCGTATTCGCTGAAGTATCCGGGCGGGCGCGTCGACATCGACCTGGGCACCCTGGGGCCGGACGCCGTCACGGTCGGAGCGGCGATCCTGCCGCTCGCCGCGTTCTTCGCCCGCGGGGGCCGCCGCGCCGAGGCGGCCCCGGAGCAGCAGAGTCCCGTGTGGCAGACCAGCCTGCGGGAGCGGGCGGCGCAGTGAGGGGCCTCAGCCGTGGAGGGCTGAGGGCTCCACCGTCACCTCGCCCTGCCACCGCAGGTCTCCCGCCGACCTGCCCGCCATGAGCCGATGGGGTCCGGGCTCCACTGCCCAGGCGTGCTCGTCCTGCGACCAAGTCGTCGTGCCGGTGAGCAGCCGTACTTCCTGCTCAAGGGTCAGCTTGCCCATGTGCCGGCCGAGCGTGCTGTCGTCCACGCCCCGCCTTTCTCACAGGTACTCGGTCATGGCCCTTGCCGGTGGCCCCGGGCAGGGCAGGGAGCCCGGCCGCCCTCGCGTGAGCGGGAGCGGCCGGGCCCGGGAGGTACGGCCGGTCAGGACAGTCGGTAGTCCGCGTTCAGGACCGCGTCCCGTTCCGGGTGGTACAGGTCGTAGCCGCGCGCGTCGCACTGGAAACCGCCCCTGATGCACCCGTCGACCAGTGCCTCGAGGGTGCGCTCCTCCCACGCGTTGAAGAAGTCGTAGTGGAAGGAGTAGCCGCGACCGCCGGCCAGGCGGACCTGGCTCATGTCGCCGTTGACCGGGAAGGCCATCTTGAACTCGATCATCGGCACGGCGACCGGGTGGGAGGCCGGGCACATGGTGTCGTTGGTGCCGGGTTTGACGACCGGGTAGGCCATGTGACTCTTGTGGTCGGGGGTGTCGAGGTACTTGCCGTCCCAGCAACTGGGCGCCTGCATGCGGAGGTTGAGCTGTACGTCGGGCCTGCTCGGGCAGCTCGCCGGGAAGTCGGTGTGGAAGAAGCTGTCACCGCATTCCCAGCCCTCGACGAAGCCTCGATGGCGGCGGAACTCGTCGGCGCTCTGCATCGGGTCGCCCACGACGAACCGCAGCCCCTTGGGGAAGGGCCGCACGCTGGTGTAGTCGGTGACACCTGCCTTGTAGTAGATGACCTGCGGGCCCACCGGAAGGATCTTCTTGTCCCCGTCGTACAGGGAGGGCATCCAGTACGCGGAGCCGTCGGCGGGTGCGAGGCACTTGGTGGCGCCGCCGTAGAGCGAATCGGTGGTGCTGTGCGCGTCGGTCGAGGTGTTCCCCATGAAGGTGTGGTCGTGGGACCTGCCCGGCTGTCCCGGGTACACGATCGGGTCGTCCGGCGCGGTGTGCGTGACGGAGCAGTTGGCCTGGAACTCCTTGTGGTAGCGCGGCGGCGGAGTGTGCGTGGACGGTGTGACGCCGGTGACCTGGGGGACGGCCGGTATGTAACCGTCCCCGTCGTGGTCGTCGCCGGACGCCTGGGCCGACACGGCCGTCGTGTGCCTGGCGTGGCCGCCGGCCGCTGCGGCACTTTCCGGATCGGCCGCGGTGGCGACCGTACCGAGACCGAGGACGGATGCGACGAGAGCGCTTCCGAGAAGGAGCGCGGGGAGTCGTTTCGTACGCCATCTCATGGAGGGCCTCCAGCCCATGGGGGGGTGTGGTGATCCGGCAGGGGGCTGAGCGGCCCCCTGCCGGGGCCTGGCGTGGTGCGTCAGCAGGAGACGTGCGTCAGCCGTAGACGCCGAACTCGTGGAGCGAGCAGCCCCAGCCCGTCCCTCTGGCCGTCAGGTGGAGACGGACGTGCCGTGCGGTCGCCGTGACGTCGATGGTGTCGATGTCGCCGTTGCCGGTCGTCGTGGAGTGGACCGTGTGCCGGGTGCTTCCGTCGTCGGGCACCTGGACCTCATAGGACTTCGCATAGGCCGGGTCCCACCGCAACTGGAGCTTGCGGATCGCGGTGGGGGCGCCGAGGTCGACGCGGATCCACTGCGGGTCGCTCCAGTCACTGGCCCAGCGGGTGTCGGCCCTGCCGTCGGTCGCCCGGCGGGCTCGCAGGGGCAGCCGCCGTACGACTGCTGGAAGGAGGAGGCGGTGGCGGTCCTGCCACGCGACAGCAGGGTGTCGGCCGCCTGGGCGGGCGGGGCGGTGAGGGTGAGCGACGAGGCCACCAGCGCGCCGAGGGCCAGCGCGGCGAGGCCGGGGCGGGTGGTGAGGGAGGTCTGGACACATCTGCTCCTGGCAGGTCGAAGTGCCGGGTGGGGAGCGCTCACCAGGAAGTCCCGGTCCCCGTACGGCGCATGGCTGCGGCGTGCCGCTCAGTGCGGGAAGGCACGGTCGCCCGGGGCGTTGCGGGGTGCGGCCCCGGGCGCCCGGTTCAGGCACCGGACCGCGGGGCCCCTCCGGGCCGGGGCGCGGGTGTGTCACCCGGACCGGAGGGGAGTCGGTGCCGGCGGACGGACCACCCGGCCGGCCGGCGGACGGCGTGTCAGGGGAAGGACACGAGGGTGGACGGCACGGTCGAGGTTCCCGCGGGGACCGTGGACGCTCCTGTGTCGTTGATGACGTGGTTGTAGTGGCCCATGCCGCCGAGGGACACCACCAGCAGGCTGTGGAACTTGATCCCCGGCTTGACCGGGGTCTTGAAGCCGTGGTGCTGGCGGATGGACGGGTCGACGTTGTAGTTGCAGTAACTGCCCAGGCCCCACGCCTCATGCGTGTCGACGGAGTCGTCGACGCGGTAGGCGGCGTAGCCCTGGGTGGAGCCGTTCTGGATGGCCGCCTGGTCGGGCGCGTCGTACGCCTTCTCGTTCTGGTAGAAGATCGTGCGTCCGCGCTCGCCGTACCACTCGACGTCGTACTTGTTGAAGTGCTCGACGAACAGACCGGTGGCGAGCACGTCGTCGCCGTTGACGCGGACGCCGTAGTCGGCGCGGTTGGTCTCCCAGCCGACGCCCTCGCCGTGGTCGGCGCGCCAGACCCAGGTGTGGTCGATGATCGTGTCGTCGCTGTTGACGACCATGCTGGTGGTCGCCTTGCCCGCGTGTGCGCCGCCGATCCGGATGTAGACGTCCTGGACGGTGGTGGGGTTGGCGGCGTGGTCGGCGGAGGCTCCCCGCGGGCCGACCTCCAGCAGGGTCGGGGAGTTGACGGTGCCGGCGTCGATGAGGAAGCCGGCCAGTCGCACGCCGTCGACGTCGGCGACCTTCATCGCGGTCACCCCGTTGTCGGGGATGATCGTGGCCAGGCCGAGGCCCAGCACGATGGTGTCGGCCCGGTCGACGTTGATGGTCCGGTCGACGTGGTAGACGCCCGGGGTGAACAGCAGGTGCAGGCCCTGGGCGAGCGCCTGGTTGATGGTGGCGGCGGTGGCGCCGGGCTTGACGACGTAGAACTTGCTGAGCGGGATCGACTCGCCCTGGGGGGTGCCGCTCGCCCAGGTGGTGCCGCGGGCGTTCGTGCGCTTGGCCGGCGCGAAGACCTTGTACTCGCTGCCGTCCAGATAGAGGAACGGCTTCTCGCGGGAGATGGGGGTGGTGTTCAGGGTCGTGTAGCGGGGCTCGGGGAAGCTGTTCGCCGGGGCGCCCTCGACACCTGAGAAGACCTGGTTCCACACGGAGTTGGACCAGCCGCCGATGGCGCTGTCACGGGTGTACCACTGCTGCTGCGAGTAGTTGCCGACCTGGCCGTCGATCTTGCTGTCGGCGATGTAGCCGCCGCTGGCCCATCCGTAGCCGTTCGGCGCGAGGTTCAGCCCGCCCTTGACGTGCATACGGCGGAACGACGCCGCCTGGGAGACCGCCCACCGGTTGGTGCCGCTCACCGGGTTCAGCGCCAGGTTCTCGGCCGCCCGCCAGAAGTTCTGCGTGGCGTTGCCGTTGAACCAGCCGGCGTCGACCGTCACGTCACCGTTGATGGTCGTGTCGTCGGGCTTCAGGCCGAGGCCCGCGATCTGGGTGTAGAAGCCGATCTGGGCGTTGAGGTTGTGGTACGTGCCCGGCTTGAAGAAGAACGCGTGCCGGCCGTTGCCGAACTGCGCGGACTCCTGCCGGCGGAACACCTCGTCCAGCTTGGCCTGGATGCCCGGCGTCGACGGGTCGAAGACGTGCACGTTCGGGCCGAGGTCACCGCCGCCCGGCAGTTGCGGGCCGCCGGCGCCGCTCTCGCCGTACACCTTGAACTCCCAGAGCGAGTAACCGTACTGGGTGGCGCGGGCCGTGCCGTACATCCGGACGTATCGGGCCTCGCCCGTCACGTTGACGGTGTCCGTGCCGCCGTCGCCGGTGGTGGTCCGGTAGGCCGTCGACCAGTCCGTGCCGTTGGTGGAGAGCTCGATGCGGTAGCTCTTGCCGTACGCCGCCTCCCAGTCCAGGACGACCTGGCTCACCTGGGTGGTCGCGCCGAGATCGACGCGGATCCACTGCGGGTCGGAGTGGGCGCTGGACCAGCGGGTGCCGGAGTTGCCGTCGACGGCGTCGACGGCCGGCGTGCCGCCGTGCTCCTGACTGGAGGCCGTGACCGGCTTGCCCTGGGACAGCAGCACGGGTGCGGCCTCGGCCTGCCGGGCGGGCGCGAGGGTGAGCAGGGTGGCGGCGAGAGCGGTGACCAACGCGCCGACGACACCTCGGCGCACGGGTCTGCGGGGTGGTGGCGCAACTGACGGTATGCCAACTGCGGGCATGTGGGGGCTCCTTGGAAACGAAAACGACAGGGGAGAGCGTTCTCCGGAACCTTGCCCGCAACGAGACGGGCGGTCAAGGATCTGTCATTACTTATCTTTCATCTTTCATTAAGTGGCAGTTGAGCGCCGGTACGTCCGAGGCACGGCTGGTGCGGCATCGGGGGGGGACCCGGCCGCACCACCGGTCAGCCCCACCGCGCGGCGGCCGGCAAGGCTTCCGGAGGGGACACCGCGGACAGGCACGGCATGAGGGAAACCGTTTGCCCCACAGGCGAGTCGATGCACCGTCAGGTGCGGATTACACGTTTTCTCAAGGTGAACGTAAACCCTTGACACACCTTCTCGACGCCAGCAGGCTCCCCCACCAGAGAACGCTCCCTGTCCTTCTGGCCCCACCCGATCGCTTCGAGGAGCCGCCGTGAGTCCGATGCGCCGCCGCCTGGGCCTGCTCATAGCCCTCGCGGTCATCCTGCTGTCGTTCGCCGGCCTGCCGGGCCCCCCGTCCGCCCACGCCGCCGACCCCCTGCTTTCCCAGGGCAGACCGGTGACGGTCTCGTCCGCGGAGAACCCGTTCGCCGGCGCCAACGCCGTGGACGGTGATCCGGGCACTCGCTGGTCCAGCGCCTTCGCCGACCCTCAGTGGATCCAGGTCGACCTGGGTGCTTCCGCCAAGATCAGCGAGGTCGCCCTGAACTGGGAGGCCGCCTACGCCAAGGCGTTCCAGATCCAGGTGTCCGCCGACGCCCGTACCTGGTCCACGGTCCACGTGACCGCCGCCGGTACCGGTGGCGACCAGCGGCTGACCGTCTCGGGCACCGGCCGGTACGTCCGCATGTACGGCACCCAACGAGCCACCCGGTACGGCTACTCCCTGTGGGAGTTCCAGGTGTACGGCAGCAAGGACACCGGCGGCGACCCGGATCCCGCCCCCGGCGAGAGGCTCCTGTCCTACGGCAGGACCGGCACGGCCTCCAGCTCGCAGCACGACGGTCACTGCTGGGAGTGCTCCCCCGCCCGCGCCTTCGACCGCGACCCCGCCACCCGCTGGGCGACCAGCCCCACGAACGGCTGGACCGACCCCGGCTGGATCTCCGTCGACCTGGGCGCGACGGCGCAGATCAGCAAGGTGGTGCTCCAGTGGGACCCGGCCTACGCCAAGTCGTTCCAGATCCAGGTCTCGCCCGACAACACGAACTGGACCCCGATCTACTCGACCACCACCGGCACCGGCTTCAAGCAGACCCTGGCCGTCTCCGGAACCGGCCGGTACGTCCGCATGTACGGCACCCAACGAGCCACCCAGTACGGCTACTCGCTGTGGGAGTTCCAGGTGTACGGCGCCGGCGGAGCCCCGATCACCCCGCCACCTCTGCCACCCGACCCCGCCGACCCGCCCCGGATCGTCTGGCAGGACGAGTTCAACTCCCCGGCGGGCACCAAGCCCGACCCGGCCAAATGGTCCGCGGACCCCGGCACCGGCCCCAACAACGAACTGGAGTACTACACCCACCACGACAACGTGAGCATGGACGGCGCCGGTCACCTCGTCATAGAGGCACGCAAGCAGGCCACGCCCGGCACCTCGTGCCCGGCCGACCCGCTCACCGGGAGCGGCACCTGCCAGTACACCTCCGCCCGGATCAACACCGGCAACAAGTTCGCGTTCACGTACGGCCGGGTCGAGGCGCGGATCAAGGTGCCCAAGGGCAACGGTCTGTGGCCCGCCTTCTGGATGATGGGCGCCGACTTCCTCGACGGCCGTCCGTGGCCGTACAACGGCGAGATCGACATCATGGAAGTCCTCGGAAAGGACGTGAAGACCTCGTACTCGACCGTCCACGCACCGGCCTACAACGGCGGCGGCGGAATCGGCGCCCCCTACAAGCTGCCGGGTGACGCCGACTACTCGGACGACTTCCACGTGTGGGCCGCCCACTGGGACAGCAAGGGCATCGTCTACAGCCTCGACGGCCGGACCGTCCTCACGCTCGACAAGGCCCAGATCGAACAGACCCGCGGCCCGTGGGTCTTCGACCACCCCTTCTACCTGATTCTCAACCTCGCCATCGGCGGCGACTGGCCCGGACCGCCCGACACCTCGACCCCGTTCCCGGCGAAGATGCTGGTCGACTACGTTCGGGTCTATCAGTGACACGCCGTCCGCCGTGAACCGAGGGGCCGGGATCAGCGGTCCCGGCCCCTCCCCTCGGGAAGCCCGGACCCTGACCCGGTCCGGTTCGCCGGGCATCCCCCGAAACGCGATCCATCCCCGCGCGGAGCGCCCCAGGGGAACGGCGCGGTGGATCCGCCGGCGCATCATGGCCGGCGGTCCCCCCGAAGTCCGGACAGGCTCCGGGACCATCGGCAGCGTTCCAGGCCGGCCGCCCACCCGGTCGCTCTTGGCGGCGGTGGTACTCCTCGTTGAGATATTTGAGTCGGCGACGGCCCTCCTCACCCGCTCGTGTGGCCCCGGGGGCCGGGATACCGACTCGATGTGCAGCTTGGGACCAGGTCGATCAGTGTGGAGGGCGCAGGCGAGGGCCACGGTCCGCTGGTCAGGTTGACGCCGATGGAGCAGTGCTCACACGCCAGTCGGTAGTTGCGGCTGAGGAACGACCCCAGTCGAGAGGGCCGCCCCTGCGCCAGGGACTGCGGGAGACGGGTGGTGACCTCCTCGACCTCGTCGGTGCCCGCACCCTCGAAGATCCCGCGCTGGAGACGCCGACCTCGAAGGCGGCGACCGTCGACGACGACGGCCAGGCGCTCGAGCAGCTCCACAGGCTGCCCGGCCCCGGCCTGTGGTGGTGGCGGCGACACCCCCGCATCCTCACCGGAGACCTCGGGCGTTCGCTTCGCTCGGTCGGCGCCATCGGCACCGCCCCTGACACAACATGACCTCAGTCTCGTGGAGTTGCAGGACGACTCCTGAAAGCTGTTGTCTTCTCGATCCTGGGAGACGCACGTCGAACGGGAGTCCCGACCGGGTGGTCGCGGAGTGCTGGGCGCATACGAACAGGGCCTCCCGAACAGCTCGTCGGTGTCGAATCACCGAGCAGCAGCGGGAAGGCCCTGGTGCAGCAGTCCTGCGTGCCGATGGCCGGGCAGTCCAGCGCGGTCACCTGGGAGTGTGACTGCCCGGCTCACCGGTTCGGAAACGCCGCCGACAACGGGACGAAGGCGGTGCGGGCGTCGGTGTGCTCGTTCCACCGGGCGCCGATCCGGCCGCTGAGCTCGGCCTCGATCAGCCCCTGCAGCATGCGCTCGGCGACGTTGCGGACGAGCTCGATCCCGTCCCCCGTGCGTAGTGACTCCAGCAGGCGTTGCAGGTCAGACCGGGACAAGACCGCCGGGCACCTCCAGTGTTGAACCGGCTGTTCACCAGGGAGATTTGCACGGTGGCCTGCCCTGTGCGCAGGGAGCGGAGACCGTCGCCGGATGCACGCTCCGGGCATCCGCCCGCGCACACCCGCACGGTGATCGCCCACACCATTTCGCGGGACGCCATCCAGGCCGGTGGTGTGCTCAGCTTGACTCTGAAGCTCAGAACTCCTGACGGGACGGTCGCCATGACCCTCGCGCATGGCGGGTCAGGGGCCGCGGAACGTGGCGCGGTAGGCGCTGGGTGAGACCCCCAGTTCGGATCGCAGATGCAATCGCAATGAGTCGGCGGTGCCGAAGCCCGCGGTGGCGGCGACCTCTTCGATGGGCAGGTCGGTGCGTTCCAGCAGGGAGCAGGCTCGCTCGATGCGCTGTCGGGTGAGCCACCGTCCCGGCGATGTGCCGATCTCGTCCCGGAAGCGGCGGGTGAAGGTTCGCGTGCTCGTCGATTCCTGGTCTGCCAGTTCCCGGAGCGTGATGGGCCGGTGGAGGTTTGCGAGTGCCCATTGGCGCGCTTTGCCGGTCGAGGAGACACTCGGGTCCGGCATCGGCCGCTGCACGTACTGCGCCTGCCCGCCCTCGCGGTGTGGCGGGACGACGGAACCGCGCGCCACGTCGTTGGCGACTGCTGCGCCGTAGTCGGTGCGGATCATGTGCAGGCACAAGTCGATGCCCGACGCCGCTCCGGCAGAGGTGAGGACGCCGTCGTCGTCGGTGTAGAGGACGTCCAGGTCGAACACGACCTCCGGGAACCGCTCCCGGAACCGGGCGGATGAGCGCCAGTGCGTGGTTGCCCGCCGCCCTGTCAGCAGGCCCGCCGCGGCCAGCACGAACGAGCCCGTACAGATCGAAGCGATCCGTGTGCCCGGTCGGGTCCGCGCCAGCGCGGCGGTGAGCGAGGGGTCAAGCGGCCCGCTCCAGGGTTCGAAGTCGTCCTCGGAGCCGGGGACGATGACAGTGTCGGCCTCGGCCAGTGCCTCGAGGCCGTGAGCGACGGTGATGGAGAAATCGGCGTCCGTGTGCATCGCGCCGGGCTCGGTCGCGCACGTCACGATCTCGTAGAGCGCGGCGCCGGCGGCCGAGCGCGCCTGGCCGAAGATCCGGTGGACGATGCTGAGCTCGAACGACAGCACCTTGTCACGGACCAGGACCGCCACTCGGTGGCGCCCGTCCTCAGCGAAAGCAGCCATGGCCTGATCCTCGCAGATATTGTCCATCAGGCCAGTCGTCGTGGCGGTGCCGCACGGTCACCATCGACGTCATGAACGTTCTTTGGATTCTTGCCCACCCCGAACCCCGCTCGCTCAACAGCTACCTCGCCGCGGAGGGACAGCGCGCGCTCCGCGCTGAAGGTCACCAGGTCGAGGTGTCGGACCTGTACGCAATGGGCTGGAACCCCGTCGTCGACACCGCCGACTACACCCACCCCCCGGCGAAGCGGTTCCAGGTCGCTGCCGCTGCGAAGCAGGCGTACGAGAGCGGCGCGCTGAGCGCCGACATCCGAGCCGAGCAGGAAAAGATCAACCGGGCAGACACCATCGTGGTCCAGTTCCCGATGTGGTGGTTCGGAATGCCCGCCATCCTCAAGGGCTGGTTCGACCGGGTGTGGCACCAGGGCTTCGCATACGGGTTGCGCGGTCCGAACGGCGAGTGGATCGGCTACGGGGACGGGTTCCTCGCGGGCAAGCGTGCGATGACGGTTGTGACCATGGGCGGGCCGGCAGGGCTCTACGGTGAGCGGGGCATTCACGGATCCGTCGACGAGCTGCTGTTCCCGCTGCAGCACGGCACCCTGTTCTACGCGGGCGCGGAGGTGCTGCCCCCGGTGCTGATCACGGGTGCCGACCGGTTCACGCCCGAGGAGGGCGAGGCGGCGGCCGAGGAACTGCGCGAGCGCCTGCTCGCGATTCCGACGACCGAGCCGATCGCGTACCGACCGCAGAACGGCGGAGACTACGGCCACGACCTCGTGCTGCGACCGGACGTGGCACCGGGGCTGACCGGTCTGGGAGCGCACGTGGCCTGACACCGGCACACCAGGGGAATGGCGGCCCGCGCGTGAGGACGGTCTCGCTCAGCTACTGGGATCGGCACCAGCCGACGGCCGCGATCAACCGGCCGTCGGCCGCAGGCCGTCGGAGAACGTGAGGCCGCCTGGCCGGCTGAGCGGGAAAGCGGGTGCTTCCGCACAGTTCGAGGGTGTCGAAATCCACCGGGCAACAGGAGGCCCCTGGTGCTCCAGTTCCTCGTGTCGGCATCGCGGTCGTCCCACCCGGCACCCGGCGATGTGTGATCGCCTCGCTCACCGGTTCGGGAACGCCGGGAACCGGCCGTACAGGCGGCCGAGGTATCCGTCCGGCATGAGTGACGCGGAATGGGGGCGTAGCGACACGATGCCGGTTCCCGGCCGGCTGGAAGGCCGCGGCGGGCAGCCGGAGGGCAGTCGGCGCCCCGCGCTCAGTGCTCGTCGAGGGTCGGGCGCAGAGGCGCCTCCCGCAGCAGCAGGACGGCGGCCAGTGCGAGCAGGGCGAAGGGTACGGCGGCGGTGAACACGTCGCCGAAGGCCTGGCCGTACACCGTCCGGACGCTGTCCACGGCCGGGGGACCCAGCGCGCGCAGGTCCGGCAGGCCGCCGTCGAGTCCGGTCCCGGCCGGGGCGTGCGCGGCGGCGAGGGCGTCCACGCGGGCGGTCAGCAGGGAGCCGAGGGCGGCGAGGCCGAGCACACCGCCGAGGCTGCGGGAGAGGATCACGAAGGAGGTGACGGCGCCGAGGTCGTCGGGGGGCGCCGCGTTCTGGGCGATCGGCACGAGGTTCTGCGAGACGACGCCGACGCCGGAGCCTCCCGCGAACAGGGCGGCGCCCACCAGGAGCAGTGGCGTACGGGCCCCCGCGGCGCCCATGACGGAGAAGCCGAGGACGAGCAGCAGGGCCCCCGAGACCAGGGGGAGTTTCCAGCGGCCCCGCGCACTGATGAGCCGGCCGGAGACGACGGACCCGGACAGCAGGCCGGCGATCATCGGCAGGGTCAGCAGTCCCGACACGGCCGGCGACTGCGCCCGGGCGACCTGGAAGTACTGGGCCAGCAGGGCGGGAGCAGCGAACAGCGCCGGGCCGACCGCGAAGCCGGCCAGTGCCGACAGCGCGACGGTGCGGTCCCGCAGCAGGCGTGGCGGCAGCAGCGGGTCGACGGCCCGTGACTGCCGCCGGACGAACAGCGCGGCGAGGACGGGCACGGCACAGGCCGTTCCCGTCACCGGCCAGGACACCCATGGCACGCCGTTGCCGGCCCAGGTGACGGCGAGGAGGAGAGCCCCGACCGTCGCGGTGAGCAGGGCCGCACCCCACAGGTCGGGACGCGGCCCGCGCGACGTGCGCCCGGAGTCGGGCAGCCGCAGCGTGCGGTGGAGGGTGAGGGCGGCGCCGGCCGCGAGGAGCACGCCCAGATGGAAGCAGGCGCGCCAGCCCACCCCCGGAGTGTCGGCCAGCACACCGCCGAGCGGGGGGCCGGCGACCGTTCCGGCCGTCATGACCAGCGTGATGCGGCCGTTGTACCGGCCGCGCTCCCGTGGCGGGACCAGCGCGGCCACGATCACCTGGGCCAGCGCGTTCACCCCGCCGGCTCCCAGCCCCTGCACCGCCCGCCCGGCGATCAACTGCCCGACGTCGCCCGCGAGCGCGCACCAGGCCGATCCCAGGGCGAACAGGCCCAGTGAGATCTGGACCAGCGTCTTGCGGTCGGCGCGGTCGGCGAGCTTCCCCCACAGCGGCAGACTGAGCGTCGAGGCCACCATCGTGGCCGCGACGACCCACGTGAAGGCGGCCTGACCGCCGTCCAGGTCGGCGACGACGCGCGGCAGCGCGGTGACGACCACCGTGCTGGACAGCAGGCCGGCGAAGAGGCCGAGCAGCAGGGCGCGGAGCGCTCGGCGCGTCCGTACGGCGCTCTTGTCCACCGCGCTCACGAGCGGGGCGGCGGGCTGTGCCATGGGGATCCTCGGGGTCTGCGGGGTCACGGAGAGACGCCGTGACGGCTGGATGATGGCATCCGGCCGTGAGGGCACGGGACGCCGCACGCGCCGTACGTGTCACCGCAGTTGGGGAAGAGTTCAGCTGGGTGAACAGGCGGCTCGCACGGGTGATGCCGGGGTGAATGCCGTGGACGTGCCGTGGGCGGAACCCCCGGTTCCTCCACCCGGCGGCGGGCTCCGTGCCCACCGCTCCGAGCGGGGCAGTTCACCCAAAGATCATTTCGGGCCGGCGGACACCCCGGACGGTCAACTCGCCGTGCTAGACACCGGATCGGCAGTCGATCATTCCGGATCGCGGTCGGCCGGCGCGGCGAACGCCGTGGTCACCAGGCCCTTCCCGGACCGATACCGCCGTCGCACCACGCTCGCCGCTCACCCCCCTCGTATGCGCCTGGGAGTACGTACGTGCAAGACGACCACCTTCGTGGCCTGCCGCTGACCCCTGGACAGTCGGGTATGTGGTTCGGCCAGCAACTGGCCCCGGACAGCCGTGCCTACAACCTCGGCATCTACGTCGACATCGCCGGCCCCCTCGACGTCGCGCTGCTGGCCGAGGCCACGCGCCGCTTCCTGGACGAGGCCGAGGGGTTCCGCGTCCGGATCCGGGAGCACGAGGGCGAACTGCGCCAGTGGGCCGAGCCGGACGACGCGTGGGAGCAGCTCTTCGTCGACGTGTCCGCCGAGGCCGACCCCGAGGCCGCCGCGCACCGCTGGATGACGGCCGACATGGCGCGCCCGCGCCGTGTCGGCCACCCCCCGAACCTCACCAGCGCGGTGATCCGCGTCGCCGAGCAGCGCCACTGGTGGTACTCCGGCGTCCACCATGTGATCAGCGACGGGGCCGGCGCCGGCATCGCCGTGCGGCGCGCCGCGGCCATCTACACCGCTCTCCTGGAAGGGCGCGATCCCGCGGAGGGGGTGTTGCGCCCGTTCCGTGAACTGCTGGACGAGCAGACGGCCTACCGGGCCTCGGACGACTTCCGCGCCGACCGGGCGTACTGGCGGGAGCGGATGGCCGGCCGGCCCGCGCCGGCCGCTCTCGTGGAACGGTCGGCGCCGCCCTGCGCCCCGGCGCACCGGCGCACCGCGTACCTGAGCGGGGAGGCCGAATCGGGGATGCGGGCGGTCGCGCGGACCGCCCGGTCGAGCTGGCCGGCCGCTTTCGTCGCGGGCGCCGCCGCCTACCTGCACCGGATGACCGGGGCGGACGACCTGGTGCTGGGCTTCCCGGTCACCGCGCGCACCGGGTCCGCCTCGGACGCCGTCCCCGGCATGGTGTCCAACGTGGTCCCGCTGCGCCTGAGGGTGGATCCCGGCCTGACCTACGGCGAGCTGACCGCCCGGGTCGCGGCCGAGATGAAGGACGCGGTACGGCATCAGCGCTACCCGGAGGCGGACCTCGCCCGCGACCTCGGCCTCTCCGCGGGCGGCCGGCTCTACGGGCCGGTCGTCAACGTCATGCCGTTCGGCCAGGACTTCTCCTTCGGCGGTCTGCCCGGGTCCCTGCACAGCCTGGCCGTCGGGCCGGTGGCCGACCTGTCGATCGCCAGCTACGGCGGACGCCCAGGACAGCGCGGCGCCATCAAGGTCGTCGTCGACGGCAACCCCGCCCTGTACTCGGACGGTGAACTGGCCGGACACCACGGGCGGTTCCTGCGGCTGCTGGAACGGCTCACCAAGGGGGACGACGCCGCCGCGCGGCCCATCGGCCACGGTGACCTGCTCGACGAGGACGAGCGGCGGCGGGTGCTGGGCGACTGGTCCGGTCCCGGGAACGCCGACGACCGCGCCGTTCCCGCGCCCGCCCTGGTGAGCGATCCGGCGGGCGACCCGTGGCAGCTGGTCGCGGCCCAGGCGGCCCGGACGCCGGACGTCGTCGCGGTCACCGCCGGCCCGGAAACCCTGACGTACCGCGAACTGGTCGCCCGGGCGACCCGTCTGGCCGGCGTCCTGGCCGGTCACGGGGTGGGCCCGGAGGACCGCGTGGCGCTGGCGCTGCCGCGTTCGGCGGACCTGGTGGCCGGTGTGCTGGCCGTCCTGCGATCCGGCGCCGCCTATCTGCCGCTGGACCTGTCGCATCCGGCCGGACGGCTGGAGCTCATGGTGGCCGAGGCGCGCCCGGCCGTCGTCCTGACGACGGCCGCACTGGCCGAGCGGGTGCCGAGCGGCCCGCGACGCGTCCTGACCGACGGGCAGCAACGGCCCCAGGAGCCGCAGGGCGTGCTCCCCGCCGCGGTGCACGGATCGGCCGCCGCGTACGTCATCTTCACCTCGGGGTCCACGGGACGGCCCAAGGGCGTCGTCGTCCCCCGGTCGGGCCTCGGCAACCTGCTGCTGGACATGGCCGGGCGGGCCGGACTGGGCCCGGGTGACCGCCTGCTCGCCGTGACCACGCTGGGCTTCGACATCGCCAACCTGGAACTGCTCGCGCCCCTGGTGGCCGGGGCCGCCGTGGTGGTGGCCGGGGCCGACGAGGTACGCGACCCCGCGCGGCTGCGGCAGCTGCTGGCGGCCGAGCGGGTGTCGGTGATGCAGGCGACGCCGAGTCTCTGGCAGGCGGTGGCCGCCGAGGTCGCACCCGTCCTCGGCGGTGTCCGCGTCCTGGTCGGCGGCGAGGCGCTGCCGGCCGCGCTGGCCCGTGAACTCCTCGCGTCCGCCGCGTCGGTGACCAACGTCTACGGCCCCACGGAGACGACGGTCTGGTCGACCGCGGCGGAGCTGTCGCCCGAGGACTCCGACGCCGCGGCATCGGCGCCGGCCACCATCGGACGGCCGATCACCGGCACGGCGGTGTACGTCCTCGACCGGGCCATGCAGCCCGTACCGCCCGGCGTGGTGGGCGAGTTGTACATCGCCGGCGCCGGACTGGCACGCGGGTACGCACAGCGGCCCGGCCTGACCGCCGAACGCTTCGTGGCCGACCCCTTCGGCGCGCCCGGCACCCGGATGTACCGCACCGGCGACCTCGCACACTGGACGCCGGACGGCCGGCTGGTCTGCACGGGCCGGGCGGACCAGCAGGTCAAGGTGCGCGGGTTCCGCATCGAGCCGGGCGAGATCGAGGCCGTGCTGGCGGAACAGCCGGGCGTGGCCCGCGCCGCGGTCGTGCTCCGCGAGGACACGCCGGGCCGGCGGCAGCTGACCGCGTACTTCGTCCCGGGTGCGCAGCCCGTGGCAGGCGACCGGGAGCTGGCCGAGGCGCTGGCCCGGCGCCTGCCCCCGTACATGGTGCCCGCGGCCTTCGTGGCCCTCCCGCAGCTGCCCCTGACGGCGAACGGCAAGCTCGACCGGGCCGCGCTGCCCGCCCCGGCGGCGACCGCCGCCGACGCCGGCCGGGCGCCCCGGAACGCGGTGGAGGAGACCCTCTGCCGGCTCTGCGCCGACCTGCTCGACACGCCGTCCGGCGTGAGCATCGACGACGACTTCTTCGCCCTCGGCGGTGACAGCGTCTCGGTGATGCGCCTGGTCGCCGCCGCACGCCGCGAAGGGCTGGCCCTCACCCTGCGCGACGTGTTCGAGCACCCGACCGTGGCGGACCTGTCCGCCGTCGCGGTTCCGCAGGGCAGCGGCACGGGTCACGCGGCTCCCGCGCAGGACGCCGCCCCGTCCGCTTTCGACGAGGACGACCTCGGGCGCCTGCGGGCCCGCTATCCGTCCTTCTCGGACGTCCTGCCCCTCTCCCCCGTGCAACAGGGTCTGCTGTTCCAGTCCCTGCACGATGCGCAGAACGCCGGGGACGACGACTACACCGTGCAGCTCGGCTTCACGGTCGAGGGTCCGCTGGACGGGACCCGGCTGCGCGGCGCCTGGCAGGCCCTGCTGCGCCGGCACCCCGTGCTGCGCTCGGCGTTCGTCGCCGACACCACCGACGTGCCGGCGCAGGTGGTGCTCGACGACGTCGAACTCCCCTGGCGCGACGTCGACCTCACCGGGCCGCCGACGGCCGCCGGCCCCCGGGAACAGGACCGGCGGCTGCGGCAGGTGGCCGCCGGGGAACGGGCCGGACGCTTCGACCTGGCGCGTCCCCCGCTGCTGCGCGTCGCCCTGGTACGGCTCGCCCCCGAACGGCACGCCGTGCTCTTCACCCACCACCACATGCTGCTCGACGGCTGGTCACTGCCCCTGCTGGGCCGTGAGCTGTTCGCCCTCTACCACGGCGAGCCCCTGCCGCCGGCGGCCCCGCCGCGCACGTACCTGTCCTGGCTCGGGCGGCAGGACCGTGACGCGGCCCGCGCCGCGTGGCGCGCCGAGCTCGACGGACTGGACGCGCCGACGCTCCTCGTGCCGGACGCCGCGGCGGAGGCGGAGCCGTCCCAGGGCCGCCACACCGTCGACCTGCCCACCGGCACCACCGACGCCCTGCGGGACCTGGCCGCCGCGCACGGGCTCACCCTCAACACCGTCGTCCAGGGCGCGTGGGCACTCCTCCTCGCCGGGCTGACCGGGCGCGACGACGTCGTGTTCGGCACCACGGTCGCCAGCCGTCCGGCCGAGGTCGACGGGGCCGAGTCGATGGTCGGCCTGTTCGTCGACACCGTTCCCGTGCGCGTACAACTGCGTCCGGCGGACGACCTGCGGGACATGCTGCGCGGGATGCAGCGCCGGCAGTCGCGCCGCGCGGCCGCCGCACACCTGGGCCTGCCGGACATCACCCGCCTCACCGGCCTGGACCGGCTCTTCGACACCGTACTGACCTTCGAGAACTTCCCCGTCGACCCGGCCACCTTCCGGCCGGGTCCCGGCCTCGCCGTCACCGACCCGCACGTCCACGCGGGCACCCACTATCCGCTGACGCTGCTGGTGGTGCCGGAGGACGCCGGGCTCAGCCTGCGGTTCGGCTACCGCACCGGCGTCTTCACGCCCGACGGCATCACCCGCGTCGGCGCACGGCTGGTGCGGCTGCTGGAGGCGCTGGCCGCCGACCCCGCCCGCACCGTCGGTGCCGTCGACGTGCTCCTCCCGGAGGAGCGGCGGCAGGTGCTGGCCGAGTGGAACGACACCGCCGTGCCGGTGCCGCCCGTGTCGGTGCCCGAGCTGGTCGCGGCGCAAGCGGCGGCGACGCCCGACGCGACCGCCGTGGTGTACGCGGACGGCGGGGCCGGTGGCGAGGAGTTGACGTACGCCCGGTTCGACGCCCGGGTGGCGGCACTCGCGGCACGGCTGCGCGAGCGGGGCGTGGCGCCCGAGACCCGGGTCGCCGTCGCCCTGCCGCGCTCGGCGGACCTGCTCGTCGCCGTGCACGCCGTGCTGCGCGCGGGCGGCGTGTACGTGCCGGTGGACCCGGAGCTGCCGGCGGAGCGGATCGGACTGCTGCTGGACGACGCGGCCCCGGCCTGCACCCTCACCACGCGCGACCTCGCCGAGCGGTTCCCCCGCCTCGACGGCCCGGACACCGTCCTCCTCGGCGCCGACGCCCCCGTCGGCACCGGCGCCGCCCGCACCGCTCCGGTCCCCGTGGCACCCGGCTCGGCCGCGTACATGATCTTCACCTCGGGCTCGACCGGCCGCCCGAAGGGCGTCGTCGTCTCCCACGAGGCCATCGCCAACCGGGTGCTGGGCATGCAGCGGGAGTTCACGCTGACCGCCGACGACCGGGTGCTGCACAAGACACCCGTCGGGTTCGACGTGTCCGTGTGGGAGCTGCTCTGGCCGCTGACCACGGGCGCCGCGGTGGTCGTGGCACGCCCCGGCGGGCACCGCGATCCGCACTACCTGGCGGGCGCCGTCGGGAACCACGGGGTGACGACGGTGCACTTCGTGCCGTCGATGCTCCGTGTGTTCCTCGACTCCGTCGACGGGCCCGCCGCGGCCGGGTTCCGGCTGCGGCGCGTGATCTGCAGCGGCGAGGCACTCCCGGCCGGCCTCGCCGACGCGTCCCTCGCCCTCCTCGGCGTCCCGCTGTTCAACCTGTACGGGCCCACCGAGGCGGCCATCGACGTCACACGGTGGCAGTGCCTCCCCGCGTGGACGGGCACGGTGCCCATCGGCGCTCCGGTGGACAACACCCGCGTGTACGTGCTCGACGCGGCGCTCCGGCCGGTCGCCCCGGGTGTGGCGGGCGAGTTGTACCTGGCGGGACGCCAGCTCGCCCGCGGCTACCCGGCCCGGCCCGGCACGACCGCGCTCCGTTTCGTCGCCGACCCCTTCGGCCCCGCGGGCAGCCGGATGTACCGCACCGGCGACCTGGCGCGGTGGCGCGGTGACGGCACGCTGGAGTACCTGGGCCGCACCGACCACCAGGTCAAGATCCGCGGAGTGCGGGTCGAACCCGGCGAGATCGAGGCGGTGCTCGGCACGCACCCGGCGGTGGGCCGGGCCGTGGTGACCGTGCGGGAGGAGGAGCCGGGCCGCAGGCAGCTCACCGCCTATGTCGTACCGGACGTCCGAGGGCGCTCCGCGTCCGCGCCCGGGCCCGCCACGTCCGAGCAGGTGCGGGAGTGGCAGGCCGTCTGGGAGTCCGCCTACGCGCCCGGCCGGGCACCGGGCACGCCCGGCGCACCGGGCGAGGAAGACCTCACCGCCGCCTTCGGTGAGGACTTCTCCACCTGGGACAGCAGCTACGACGGCCGGCCCCTCCCGCTCAAGGAGATGAGCCGCTGGCGGGACGCGACCGTCGAGCGGATCCGCGCGCTGCGTCCCGTGCGCCTGCTGGAGATCGGCGTCGGCGCGGGCCTGCTGCTGTCGCGGCTCGCCGGGGACACCGAGGCCTATTGGGCCACCGACTTCTCCGCCGCGGTGATCGACACCCTGCGCGGCCGGATGCCGGACCACCTCGCCGGCCGGGTGACCCTGCGGCACCGGGCGGCGGACGACACCGGGGGCCTGCCCGCCGGGTACTTCGACACCGTCGTCCTCAACTCGGTGATCCAGTACTTCCCGGACGCCGACTACCTGGACCGGGTGATCGACGCCGTCACGCCGCTGCTGGCGCCCGGCGGCCGCATCTTCGTCGGTGACGTACGGGACCTGCGGGCCGCCCGCGTGTTCGAGACGGAGAAGCACCTCGTCCGCCTCGCTCCGGGCCGGCACACCAGTACGGCGGCGCTGCGCCGCTCCATCGGCCGGGCCCTGCTGAACGAGAACGAACTCCTCGTCGACCCCGCCTGGTTCACCGCGCGGACCGGCGCGGGCACCCCCTTCACCGCCTCGGACGTCCAGGTGAAGCGGGGCCGTTACCGCAACGAACTCAGCCGCTACCGCTACGACGTCGTCCTGCACACGGCCCCGGCGGCGTCTCCGGCCGGTCCTCCCGAGGCCGGTGACGAAACACCTCCGGACAGGCTGCGGCACACCCTGTCCGCGGCCCGCCCGGCGTGGCTGCGGCTGTCGGGCATCCCCGACGAACGCACCGCCCGGCAGGCCCTGGCGGCCCGCCGGCTGGACGAGGGAACCGAACCGGCCCTCGCCGCACGCCTCCTGGCGGACGACGTCCCCGTGCCCGGCGCGGTGGACCCCGAGGACCTGTACGCCCTCGCCGAGGAACTCGGCTACCGCGTCGCCGTCGCGCCGTCGGTCACCGGCCCCGGCGCGGTCGACGCGGTCTTCCGGCGCGCGGACGCGTCGGACGCCGGGTCCGGTGAAGTGCTGTGCGCCTATCGCCCCGCACCGGAATCCGTCACGGCCCCGGCACGGCTCACCAACGAGCCGGGACTCGCACGCCACCTCGCCGCGCTCCCGGCCGCACTGCGCGCCCTCGCCGAACGCACCCTGCCCGAGGCCCTCGTGCCCGCGGCCTTCGTGGTGCTGGCGGAACTGCCGCTCACCGCGAACGGCAAGCTCGACCGTGCCGCCCTCCCGGCGCCCGACTTCGCGGCCGCACCGGACAGCCGGGCACCGCGCGACGCGACCGAGCGGGCCCTGTGCGCCGCCTTCGCCGAGCTGCTGGGCCTTCCGCACGTGGGCATCGACGACAGCTTCTTCGCGCTGGGCGGCGACAGCGTGCTGGCCATGCGGCTGGTGGGCGCCGCACGCCGGGCGGGCGTCGTCCTGGCCGTCCGTGACGTCTTCGCGCACCCCACCGTCGCCGCGCTCGCCGGCGTGGCGCGGGCCGCGGACCCGGCGGAGCCGCGGGGCGAGGCCCGCGAGGAGGACCTGGTGCCCGTACCCGCGCCGGTACGGGAGCGGCTGACCGCCCCGTACCCGGGCCCGGCGGAGATCCTGCCCCTCACACCGTTGCAGGAGGGCCTGCTCTTCGAGTCCCTGGCCGCCCCGCGCACCCCGTCGGCGGCGGGTGAGGACGGCCCGGACCGGGCGGACGACTACACCGTCCAGCTGGCGCTCACGCTCGACGGCCCCCTCGACCCGGTCCGGCTGCGTGCCGCCTGGGCCCGGGTGCTGGCCCGGCACGACAGCCTGCGCGCCGCCTTCGTGCACGACGCGGACGCGGGCCTCGTGCAGGTCGTCCCCGGCACGGTGGACCTGCCCTGGCGGGAGACGGATCTGTCCGCGGCCGGTGAGGCGGAGCGGGAGTCCCGCCTCACCGTGCTGCGGGCCCGGGAACGGACGGCCCCGTTCGACCCGGCCCGGCCGCCGCTGCTGCGGGTGGCGCTGGCCCGGCTGGCCCCGCACCGGCACACGATGATCGTGACCTACCACCACCTCCTGCTCGACGGCTGGTCGCAGCCGCTGCTGCTGAACGAGCTGCTGACCGCCTACGCGGAGCCGGCCCCGCTGCCCCCGGCGCCCCAGTTCCGGCGGTACCTGGCCTGGCTCGCCCGGCAGGACAAGGACGCCGCCCGGCAGGCGTGGCGGCAGGCGCTCGACGGCGCCGAGCCCACCCTCGTGGTGCCGGTGACCGGCAGCCGGACGGACGGCCACGCGGCCGGCGCACCCGGACACGAGGTCGTCGAACGGCTGCTGCCCCCGGACCTCACCGCCCGCCTGGCCGCGCACTGCCGCCGCCACGACCTGACCCCGGCCACCCTGGTGCAGGGCGTGTGGGCCACCTTGATCGGCGCGCTGACGGGCCGCGACGACGTCGTCCTCGACGCACCCAGCGCCGGCCGTCCGGCCGACGTCGAGGACGTGGAGTCCGTCATCGGTCTGTTCCTCAGCACCGTCCCGGTGCGGGTCCGCCTCGATCCGGCGCGGCCTGCGGCCGCCGTCCTGCGCCGGCTGCAGGAGGAGCAGTCCCGCCTCGCCGCCCACCAGCACCTCGGACTGCCGGAGATCCAGCGGCAGGCCGACGCCGCCTCGACGCTCGCCGACACGATGGTGGTGTTCCTCAACTTCCCGTTGGAACCGGACGCGTTCCGGCCGGCGGACGGCGTCCGTGTCTCCGCCGTGGACGGCGGCGTGGCCACGAGCTACCCGCTGCGCCTCCTGGCCGCCCCCGGCGAACGGATGCACCTCACCCTCGGCTACCACACCTCCGTCTACGACCGGGAGGCCGCCCACACGCTGATGGACCGGCTGGTGCGGCTCTTCGAGGAGTTCGGCGAGGGCTTCGACCGGCCCGCCGGACACGCCGGGATCCTCACCCCGCGCGAACGCGGCCGCCTGCTGACCGCGTGGCAGGGGGCACCGGACGGGGACGAGGCCACGGCGGCCGGCACCGTCACCGGCATTCTCCGCGACCGGACGGCCACCGGCTCCGACACGCCCGCGGTCCTCTTCGGCGACGAGCGGCTCACCCGCCGGGAGCTGCGTGCCCGCGCGAACCGCCTGGCCCGTCTGCTCGTCGCCCGGGGCGCCCGCCCCGAGCGGACCGTCGCCGTCGCGGTGCCCCGCTCCCCGGAGCTGGTGGTGGCCCTGCTCGCGGTCGTCGAGTCCGGCGCGGCGTACCTCCCGGTGGACCCGGGCTACCCGGCGGACCGCATCGCGCACATGCTCGCCGACGCCCGGCCGGTGACGGTGCTGACCACCACCGAGGCGTCGGCATCGCTGCCCGAGGACGCCCGCGGCACCGCCGTCCTGCTCGACGACCCGGCCACCGGACGCGCGCTGTCCGCCCTGCCGGACGGCGACCTCACCGACGACGGGAGCGCCGAACCGCCGACGCCCGCCCACCCGGCCTACGTCATCCACACCTCGGGCTCCACCGGCAGGCCCAAGGCGGTGGTGGTGCCGCACCGCGGGGTCGCCGCCTACGTGCCGTACCTGACGTCCGGCGTCGCCGGGCTCGGCCCCGAGGACGTCGTGCTCAACCTGGCGTCCGTGTCCTTCGATCCCTCGGTCCGTGACATCCTCGGCACCCTGGCGGCCGGCGGATGCGTGGTCATGGTGCCGCCCGGCGAGGCGAACGACGCACGCGCCCTCGTCCGCGCCCTGCGCCGCCACCGGGTCACCGCGCTGCTGTCCGTCGTACCGTCTCTGCTGACCGCCCTGAACGAGGAGGCGGACCGGCTGCCCGCCGGCGAGCGCCCCTCCCTGCGGCTGGTGATGACGTGCGGCGAAGCGCTCACCGAGGGTCACCTTCAGCGGGTGGCCGCTCTCGGGGGCCCGCTGGTGGTCAACCAGTACGGGCCCACCGAGGCCACCATGAGCAGCACCTTCCAGGCGGTGGACGAGCCGGGCGCGCTGCGGTCCGGCGGCCGCTTCCTGATCGGCCGCCCCCGCCCGGGCGTCCGCGCCTACGTCCTGGACCACCGCCTGCGCCTGGTCCCGGCCGGCACTCCGGGCGAGCTCTACCTGGCCGGACCCGGCGTCACCCGCGGCTACGCGGGCCGCCCCGGCCCGACCGCCGAGCGTTTCCTCGCCGACCCGTACGGCGGGCCCGGCACCCGCATGTACCGCACCGGCGACCTGGCCCGCTGGACCGCGGACGGCCGCCTGGACCACCTCGGCCGCGCCGACCACCAGGTCAAGCTGCGCGGCCACCGCGTCGAACTCGGCGAGATCGAGGCGGTTCTGGAGGGGCACGGGGCGGTCGCCCGCGCCGTCGCGGACGTGCGCCGGGACACCCCGGAAGGCGACCCCCGGCTGGTCGCCTACGTCCTCCCGGAGTCCGGTGAGCCCACTGGTCCCGGTGAGTCCGGCAGCACCCTGGCCCCGGCCGAGCTGCGCCGCCACGCCGCGGCCCGGCTGCCCGGGTACATGGTGCCCGCCGCGTTCGTCGTCCTGGACCGGCTGCCGCTGACCCCCAACGGCAAGGTGGACCGCCGCGCCCTGCCCGCCCCCGGCCCCACCGACGGTTCCGCGGCGTACGGCGGTCGCGAGGCGCGCACACCGCTCGAGGAAGTGCTGTGCGGGCTGTACGCGCGGCTCCTGGGCACCGGCCGACGCGTCGGCATCGACGACGGCTTCTTCGAGCTGGGCGGACACTCGCTGCTCGCCACCCGCCTCGTCGCCCACCTGCGCAACGCGCTCGGCGTCGATCTCCCCGTCCGCGCCGTCTTCGAGGCCCCCACGGTCGCGGAGCTCGCCGAACACGTCGCCGCCGCCACCGGCGCCCCGGCCCGGCCCCGGCCCACCGCCGTGGCCCGGCCGGACGACATCCCGCTGTCCTCCGCCCAGCGACGCCTGTGGTTCCTGCACCAGCTCGCGCAGGGGACCACGGACGCCTACAACATGCGGGTGGTGCTGCGGCTGCGCGGCCGTCTCGACGTCCCCGCGCTGCGCGCCGCGCTCACCGACCTGACGGACCGCCACGAAGTGCTGCGTACGGTCTTCCCCGACGCCGAGGGCCTTCCTCGCCAGGAGATCCTGGACACCGGCGCCGAGCGGGCCCGCCCGGTCCTGGAGACCGGCCGGGTCGCCGAGGCGGATCTGGCCGCCGCGCTGGAGCGGACCGTGCGGCGGCCCTTCGACCTCGCCTCCGACATCCCGCTGCGGGCGACCCTGTTCGAGCTGGGTGAGGACGACCACGTCCTCGCGCTGGTGCTGCACCACATCGCCGCCGACGGCTGGTCGTTCGGACCGCTGGCCGCCGATCTGTCCGCCGCGTACCGGAGCCGTACGACGGGGCGGGCTCCCGACCGGACGCCCCTGCCCGTCCAGTACGCCGACTACAGCCTCTGGCAGCACGAGCTGCTGGCGGACGACGGTGCGGACGGTGTGACGGCCCGGCAACTGGCCTACTGGCGCCAGCAGCTCGCCCACCTGCCGGACCGCATCGACCTGCCCGTGGACCCCCGCGCCGCCGCGTCCGGTGACACCGCCGGTGCCGCGCCCGGCGGCTCGTACGCCTTCCGTCTCCCCGCGCCGCTCCACGCCCGCCTGGCGGAGCTGGCCCGCGAGCACTCCGCCACCGTCTTCATGACGCTCCAGGCGTCCCTCGCCGCCCTGCTGACCCGCCTCGGCTCGGGGACGGACATCCCGTTCGGCACGGCCGTGGCCGGACGCGGCGACGAGGTGCTGGAGGACCTCGTCGGGTGCTTCGTCAACACGCTCGTCCTGCGCACCGACACCGGCGGCGACCCGGACTTCCGGGAACTGCTGCGGCGGGTGCGGGAGACCGACCTCACCGCCTACGCCCACCAGGACGTGCCCTTCGAGCGGCTCGTCGACCACCTGGGCGTGGCCCGCTCGGCGGACCGCAACCCGCTGTTCCAGGTGATGCTGGCCGCCCAGCCCGAACTCACCCGCGACGCCGTCGCGCTCCCGGGCCTGGACACCGAGCTGATGCGCGTCGGCGCCACCACCGCCCGCTTCGAGCTCTCCTTCAACATGGCCGAACGCCGCACCCCCGAGGGCGTCCCGGACGGGATCGACGGCCGCGTCGAGTACCGCGCGGACCTCTTCACCCCGGCGGCCGTACGGCTGCTCACCCAGCGCTGGACCCGGCTGCTGGAGTCATTCGCCGACGACCCCGACCTCACCGTGTCCCGCGCCGCCACCACCGCCGACGACGAACGCCGGCAGGTCCTCACCGACTGGAACGACACCACCATGGACGTCCCGTCCACCACGATCCCCGAACTCCTCGCCGACCGCGTCGCGCGCACCCCGCACGCCGAGGCCGTCGTCTGCGGCGCCGACCGGCTCACCTACGCGCAGCTCGACACCCGCGCCGACGCCCTCGCCCGCCGCCTGCGCGCGGCCGGGGCCGGACCGGAGCGCCGCGTCGCCGTACTCGTCCCGCGCTCGGCGGGCCTGCCCGTGGCCCTGCACGCGGTCCTGCGTACCGGTGCCGCGTACGTGCCGGTGGACCCCGACCTCCCGGCGGAGCGCGTCGCCCTGCTGCTCGCCGACACCGACCCGGTGTGCGTGGTGGCCACGGCCGGGACGCGCGGCCTGCTGCCCGCCGCCGTGCGGGTCCCGGTGCTGCTCCTCGACGGGACGGCGCCCGCGTCCCCGGCGGCCGCGTTCCCGGCGCCCCACCCCGACAGCACCGCCTACGTCATCCACACCTCCGGCTCGACCGGTCGCCCCAAGGGCGTCGCCGTCCCTCACCGGGCCGTCGTCAACCGCCTGTTCGGCATGCAGGAGCAGTACGGCCTCCGGTCCGACGACCGGGTGCTGCACAAGGCGTCGGCCGGCTTCGACGTCTCCGTGTGGGAGCTCTTCTGGCCGGTCCTCACCGGCGCCGCCGTGGTCGTCGCCGAGCCCGACGCGCACCGCGACCCCGCCCGCCTCGCCGAGCTGATCCGGGACGGGGCCGTCACCACCGCGCACTTCGTGCCGACCGTCCTGCGTGCCTTCCTCGACCGGCCGGGCGCCGCCGAGTGCACCGGCCTGCGCCGGGTGTTCTCGGGCGGTGAGGCCCTGCCCGCCGACCTCGTGCGGCGCTTCCACAGCACCCTCGGGGCGTCGGGTGTGGCCCTGTTCAACCAGTACGGCCCCACCGAGGCCACCATCGACGTCACCTGGTGGCGCTGCCCGGCCGACCCGGAGGGCCCGCCGCCGCTCGGCCGTCCGGTCGGCAACACCCGCCTGTACGTCCTCGACGCGGCCCTCCAGCCCGTACCGCCGGGCGCCCCGGGCGAGCTGTGGATCGCCGGTGCCCAGCTGGCCCGCGGTTACCTCGGCCGTCCCGGCGCCACGGCGGAGAGCTTCGTCGCCGACCCCTTCGGCCCGCCCGGCTCCCGGATGTACCGCACCGGCGACCTCGCCCGCTGGACCGAGGACGGGGTGGTGGAGTACCTGGGCCGCGTCGACGACCAGGTCAAGGTGGGCGGCGTACGCGTCGAACCGGGCGAGGCCGCGGCCGCGCTCGGCGAGCAGGACGGTGTGTCCGCGTCCGTGGTCGTGGCCCATGAGAATCCCGCGGGCGGCGGCAAGCGCCTGGTGGGGTACGTCGTGCCCGAGCCCGGCCGCACCCTGGACGGCGGACAGGTGCGCCGCCGGGCCGCCGACAGCCTGCCCGAGTACCTGGTCCCCGCCGAGGTCATGGTGCTCGACGCGCTCCCCGTCACACCCAACGGCAAGCTGGACCGCGCGGCTCTCCCCGTGCCCGACCCCGCCGGTCCGGCGGACGGAGGACGCGCGCCGCGCACCCCGGACGAGGAGACCCTCCGCCGCGTCTTCGCCGAGCTGCTCGGCGTCGACGCCCGGAGCGTGGGCATGGACGACGGCTTCTTCGCGCTGGGCGGCGACAGCATCATGTCGATCCAGCTGGTCAGCCGGGCGCGGCGGGCCGGCCTGGTCCTCACCCCGCGCGACGTCTTCACCCACCAGACGGTGGCCGAGCTGGCGCGGGTCGGCAGGCGCGAGGACGACCGGCCGGCCGTGCGCGCCGAGGACGACGGGACCGGACCCGTCGAGCTCACCCCGATCGTCCACCGGCTGCGCGAGCGCCGCGGCCCCGTCGACGCCTTCCACCAGTCGGTGCTGCTCCAGGTCCCGGCGGGGCTGGGCGAGGAGCGGCTCACGGCGGCCGTGCAGGCACTGCTCGACCACCACGACGCCCTGCGGCTGCGGCTGACCCGCACGGCGGGCGGACTGGTCTGGGCGCTGGAGGCGGGTGAGCGCGGGTCCGTGGACGCCGCCCGGTGCGTGCGCCGCGTGTCCCCGGCCGGTGCCGACGTGGCGCAGGAGGCGCGGGCGGCGGTGGCGCGGCTGGCGCCGGAGTCGGGCGTGATGGTGCAGGCGGTGTGGTTCGACGCGGGGCCGGAGGACTCCGGCCGGCTGCTGGTCGTGGTGCATCACCTGGCGGTCGACGGGGTGTCGTGGCGCATCCTGCTGCCGGACCTGCGGCAGGCCTGGGAGTCGGTGGCGGCCGGTGAGCCGGTCCGGCTCGATCCGGTGGGCACGTCGTTCCGGCGCTGGGCGGCCCTGCTCGGCGAGCGCGCGCAGGACCCGGCGCTGCTGGAGGAACTGCCGTACTGGACGGACACGTTCGCGGCCCCGGAGCCGCCGTTGGGCGGCCGCCCGCTGAACCCCGTGCAGGACACGGTGGCCACGGCGCGGCAGTTCACGGTGACACTGCCGGGGGCGCGCACGGGCCCGCTGCTGTCGTCCGTCCCGGCGGCCCTCCACGGCGGCGTCAACGACGTGCTCCTGGGTGCGCTGGCCCTCGCCGTGCGCCAGTGGCGCGAGGTCCGTGGGGGCGGCGCCGAGGGCGGGGTGCTGATCGACCTGGAGGGCCACGGACGTGACGGCGACCGCCCGGACGTGGACCTCTCCCGCACGGTGGGCTGGTTCACCCGCGTCCACCCCGTACGGCTCGACGTCACGGGCGACGACCCCGTGGGCGCCGCCAAGCAGGCCAAGGAACAGCTCGGCCGGGTGCCCGGCCAGGGCTCCGGCCACGGACTGCTGCGCTACCTCAACCCGCAGACGGCCCCGCTCCTGACGCACTGCGCCCGGCCGCAGATCGGCTTCAACTACCTGGGCCGCACGGGCACGTCGTTGTCGGCTTCGGAGAACGGCGACTGGACGGTGGCCGACGACGCGCACGGCCTCGGCGCCGGCACCGATCCGGCGACACCGCTGCTGCACGTGCTCGACGTCAACGCGGTCGCGGTCGACGGTGCGGACGGTCCGGTGCTGTCGGCGACGTTCGCGTGGGCGGGCGGGCTGCTGGACGAGGCGGAGGTGCGGGACCTGGCCGAGCGGTGGCTGCGGGCGCTGGAGACCCTCGCGGACCTGGGCACGGACACCGGGACCGGCGGTCACACGCCGTCCGACTTCCCTCTCGTGCCGGCGCTCACCCAGGAGCAGGTCGAGACCCTGGAGGCCGCCTACCCCGGCCTGGAGGACGTCCTGCCGCTCTCCCCGCTCCAGGAGGGCCTGCTCTTCCACGCCGTCTACGACGGCGGCGAGAGCGACGTCTACACCCCGCAGCTCTGCCTCGACCTCGAAGGGCCCCTCGACGCGGGCGCGCTCCGGGCCGCCTGCACGGCGCTGCTGGACCGGCACGCCAACCTGCGGGCCGCGTTCGTCCACGACGTCACGGAGACCCCGGTCCAGGTGGTCGTCAGCGCTCCCGGACTCCCCTGGCTCACGGCCGACCTGAGCGCCCTGCCCGAGCCCGAGCAGGCCGCCGAGAGCGACCGGATCGCGGACGCGCAGCTCGCCGAGCGCTTCGACCCCGCGCGCCCGCCCTTGCTGCGGGCCGCGCTGCTCCGCCTCGGCGACAAGCACCACCGGCTCGTGCTGACGCACCACCACATCCTGCTGGACGGCTGGTCGGTGCCCGTCCTCGCCCGGGACCTGTTCGCCCTGTACGCGGCCGGGGGCGTGGCGGTCGCGCTGCCCCGGGTCGCCCCCTACGGCGACTACCTGAGCTGGCTGGCCGCACAGGACCGCGACGCCGCGCGCACCGCCTGGGCCCGGGCCCTGGACGGGGTGGACGAGCCCACGCTCGCCGCGCCCGCCGCCCCCGACCGGACCGCGCCGGCCGCGCGCCCCGAACGGGTGCACCCTGAGCTCCCGCCGGGCCTGGCCACCCGCCTCGTCACGTACGCCAGGTCCCGCGGGCTCACCGTCAACACGGTCCTCCAGGGCGCGTGGGCGCTGCTGCTGTCCCGGCTGACCGGCCGCGACGACGTGGTCTTCGGCACGACGGTCTCCGGCCGTCCGCCGGAGATACCCGGCATCGAGACCATGGCGGGCCTGTTCATCAACACCCTGCCCGTCAGGGCACGGCTCGACCAGGACCGGACCCTGGAGGACCTGCTGCGCGGCCTCCAGGACGAGCAGGCCGACCTGATGGCCCACCAGCATCTCGGACTGAGCGACATCCAGCGTCTCGCCGGACTGCCCCGCCTGTTCGACTCGGCCATGGTCTACGAGAACTACCCGGTCGACGAGAAAGCCACGGCCCTCACCGGCACGTCCCTCGTCCTCACCCGCGCGGAGACCCGTGAGGCGGCCCACTACCAGCTCATGCTGCTCGCGGCACCGCACGAACAGGGGGTGTCCCTGCGCATCGAGTACGCGCCCACCGCGTTCGGCGAGGAGGAGGCACGCGTGCTCGCCGACCGGTTCGTCCGGGTGCTGCGGACGTTCGTGGACGAGCCGCACCGGACCGCCGGCACCGTCGAGGTCCTCACGGCCGAGGAGCGGCACCGCGTCCTGACCGACTGGAACGACGTCGACGCGGACTCGGTGAGACCCGCGACGAGCGTCGCCGAGGCGTTCTCGGCGCAGGTGGCGCGGACGCCGGAGGCCGTGGCCGTCCGCTGGGACGGCGGCGTGCGCACGTACCGCGAACTGGACGAGCGGGCGGACCGGCTCGCGGCGCGGCTGCTGTCCCTGGGCGTCGTCCCGGAGGAGCGGGTCGCGCTGCTGATGGAGCGCTCGCCGGACGTCGTGACGGCGGTCCTCGCAGTGCTCAAGGCCGGGGCGGTCTACGTGCCCCTCGCTCCCGACCTCCCCCCGGCCAGGCTGGACACGATGCTGCGGCAGACCGGGGCGTCGGTCGTCGTCACGGACGGCACCCACCATGACACGGCACCCGCCCTGCTGCCTCGCGCCGACCACTTCGTCACGGTGGCCGACGAGGACCCGTGCCACCCTCCGGCCGCCGTGCGCCCCCACCCGGACAGCGCCGCCTACGTGATGTTCACCTCCGGTTCCACCGGCGAGCCGAAGGGCGTGGAGATCACCCACCGCGGTGTGGTGAGCCTGGCCGCCGACCGCCACTGGACGACCGCGTTCGACGCCGGGCGCCCGGTCCGGACGCTGCTGCACTCGCCGTACGGTTTCGACCCGTCCACCTGCGAGCTGTGGGTCCCGCTGCTGAACGGCGGGGAGATCGTGGTGGCCCCGCCCGGTGACCCGGACGTGGCGGTCATCGCGCGGGCGGTCGGCGAGCACGGTGTCACCCTGCTCCTGCTGACGGCCGGACTCTTCCGCGTGGTGGCGGAGGAGGACCCGGGCTGCCTGGCCGGCGTCCGCGAGGTGATGGTCGGCGGCGACGTCGTCACGGCCGCCACCGTGCGCCGGGTGCTGGAGCACTGCCCCCGGACCGTGGTCACCGACGCGTACGGCCCGACCGAGATCACCGTGTACGCCACCGCGCACACCATGGAGAACCGGGACGCGGTCCCGTCGGCCGTGCCGATCGGCCGCGCCCGCGACGGCATGCGCGCCTATGTGCTCGACGGCCGGCTGCGTCCGGTGCCGCCCGGCGCGCCCGGGGAGCTGTACATCGCCGG
>NZ_JBIWGC010000017.1:0-150097 GCF_044763335.1 Streptomyces sp. NPDC096105 | reverse complement strand
TCGGTACGACAAACTCGCCGTCCGCTACGAAGCGACCGTGCTGGTCGCAGCCATCAACGAGTGGCTGTGACCAGCACTTTCACAACAGACCCTAGTGGCCGCTCTGGAAGCCAGTGCGGCCACTAGGGCGCAGAGCGAGGTGGTCGAGCTGGACGGGATAGCGCCGGCCTCTCAGGGCGCGCGGTTCGCGGAGAGTTGGGACGAAGGCGTTGCGGCGGTGAGCGAGGCCCTGGTGAGCATCGCAGACCGGGACTGGGTGCGGCGTGGCGGCCGGTCAGCCGGGGCTGCTGAGCTGGCCGTACATATCGCGGACGTCAGGCGGCGTGAACAGGCCGCTCTAGTGCGGCCGGAGGCGTTCGTCCGGGAGACCGTGCTGCCGCGTACGCACCCGAACACCACGGCGTGGCGGCGGGTACTGGAGGCGCTGGGCGAGGCTGGCGGTCTGTGCACGGCACGGACGGTGGTCATGTCCAGTGGTGACGTCATCCTCTGCACGCGCAAGGCCGGGCACTACGGCCCGGACCACCTGCTGGGGTTCAAGCGTGAGAGTCGGACGGGACGCCCGGCGGACGGCATCTCGCGGGCGGGGAGGATCTGGAGCGACGCCGGAGCGGCCTGCACGCGGCCGTCTGAAAACTACAGGAATTAGACATCGGGGAGGCAAATAAATGTCGGCAATTCCGCTCAAGGAACACCAGGTCGACCAGAAGTCAGCGTTCCGTAAATGGGTGGGATTCCCTGCAAGATCGCCTGTGCCCCCAGAGGGGGCACGTGCCACGGGGGTGTCCGCGACCGGGTCCGGGAAGACGATCACGGCCGCTGCCAGCGCTCTGGAGTGCTTCCCGGACGGGCGGATCCTCGTCATGGTGCCCACCTTGGATCTGATCGTGCAGAGCGCGCAGTCTTGGCGCCAGGTCGGGCACCGCGCGCCCATGGCCGCGGTCTGCTCGGTGGACAAGGACGAGGTCCTGGAGCAGCTCGGAGTGCGTACCACGACCAACCCGATCCAGCTCGCGCTGTGGGCGGGGTCCGGGCCGGTGGTCGTGTTCGCCACGTACGCCTCCCTGGTGGACCGTGAGGACCCGGAGGACCCTTCGGGCCGGCGGACGGTGCGCGGGCCGCTGGAGGCCGCGCTGGCGGGCGGGGAGCGGCTGTACGGCCAGCGGATGGCCCCGTTCGACCTGGCGATTCTGGATGAGGCGCACATGACGGCCGGGGACATGGGCCGGCCGTGGGCGGCGATCCACGACAACGCCCGCATCCCCATCGACTTCCGGCTCTACCTGACCGCCACCCCACGCATCCTCGCCGCACCCAGCCCGCAGCGCGGCCGGGACGGCCGGGAGCTGGTGATCGCATCGATGCAGGACGACAGCGCCACCTACGGCACCAGGATTTTCGACCTCGGGCTGGCGGAGGCGGTGGAACGCTCGATCCTCGCCGGATTCGAGATCGACGTACTGGAGATCCGGGACCCCGACCCGATCCTGGGGCTTTCGGAGGACGCGCTGCGCGGCCGGCGCCTCGCGCTGCTCCAGGCCGCACTGCTGGAGCACGCGGCGCAGATGAACCTGCACACCGTCATGACCTTCCACCAGAGGGTCGAGGAAGCCCGCGCGTTCGCCGAGCAGATGCCGTCAACCGCCGCCGAGCTGTACGCCACCGAAGCCTCAGACGCTGCCCTGGCCGACGCTGAGGAGCTGCCCGCCTCCTCCATCGAGGCCGAGCTGTACGAGCTCGAGGACGGCCGCCACGTACCGCCGGACCGAGTCTGGGCCGACTGGCTGTGTGGCGACCATCCCATCGCCCACCGGCGCGAGGTGATCCACCGGTTCGCCAACGGCATCAACGCCGAGAACCGGCGCGTACACCGGGCGTTCCTGTCCTCGGTACGAGCCCTCGGGGTCGGTGTCGACATCACCGGACTGCGCGGCGTGGAAGCGGTGTGCATCGTCGGCTCACGCAGCTCACAGGTCGACATCGTGCAGAACATCGGGCGGGCGCTGCGCCCGAATCCGGACGGCACAGTGAAGACGGCACGGATCATCATCCCGATCTTCCTGCAGCCCGGAGAGGACCCGAAGGACATGGTCGCCTCCGCCAGCTACCAACCTCTGGTCGACATCCTCCAGGCGCTGCGCAGTCACTCGGAGCGCATGGTCGACCAGCTCGCTTCCCGAGCCCTGACCCGCGGCACCGAGCGACGACGCCTCCACGTCCGCCCCGCCCCCGCAGCGGGAACCGACGGCGGTGACGAGGAGACGAGCGAGGCGCAGCAGGAGGTCGACCGGGTCACCTCGATCGTGGTCAACTTCGCCCAGCCCCGCGACGCCCCCGACATCGCCGCCCTGACCCGCTGCCGCGTGATCCGCCCCCAGTCCCTGGTCTGGCTGGAGGGCTACCAGGCCCTCATCCGGTGGCGGAAGGAGAACGAGATCACCGGCCTGTACGCCGTCCCGTATGACATCGAGACCGAGGTCGGGACGACGAAGGACTTCCCCCTAGGGAGGTGGGTGCACCAACAGCGCAAGGCGCTGCGCGCCGGCGAACTCGACCCCCACCGCAAAGAGCTCCTCGACGAGGCCGGGATGGTCTGGGAGCCCGGCGAGGAAACCTGGGAGAACAAACTCGCCGCGCTGCGGTCATACCGGCGGGCCACCGGACACCTCGCTCCCCGCCAGGACGCCGTCTGGGGCGAGGGCAAAGCGATGGTGCCGGTGGGGCAGCACATGGCCAACCTGCGCCGGAAGGGCGGCCTCGGCAAGGACCCGCAGCGCGCGGAGGCCCGGGCCGCGCAGCTCGCGGAGATCGACCCGGACTGGAACTGCCCATGGCCACTGGACTGGCAACGCCACTACCGCGTCCTCGCCGACCTCGTGGACACCGACGGCCACCTACCCGACATCGCACCCGGCGTACTCATGGACGGCGACGACATCGGACGATGGCTCCAACAACAGCGCAAGCCAGGCATCTGGAAGCTGCTGTCGACCGAGCAGCAGGAACGGCTGACCACGCTGGGCATCAAGCCGCTTGAGACGTCGTCTCCCACCCCGGCGACCGGGCGCGCGGCGAAGGGCCCGAGTAAGGCACAGCAGGCCTTTCAACGGGGTCTGGCGGCCCTCGCTCAGTGGGTCGAACGGGAAGGCGCCCATCGGTCGGTCCCGCGCAGCCACAGCGAAGAGATCACGATCGACGGCGAGGCGGCCCCGGTGACCGTGAGACTGGGCGTATGGGTATCGAACACCAAAGCGAGGCGGGACAAACTCACCCAGGAGCAGCTGGAGGCTCTGCGGAAGCTCGGCATCGCTTGGGCATGACACCGCACCGACCCGTCGCTGCACCGACCAGACAGCGAAGAGCCCACAGTCCCGAGAGCATGAGCGCCGGGACTGTGGGCTGCAGGCGCAACTGGTGCTTCAACTGCTGTCGCCGCTCGGATCAGCCTCTGCGTCCGAGGCCTCTTGTGCGGCGGTCACTCCTGGGACGAGGCGATCGGTGTCCGACAGTTCCAGCGCGCGGTGCACTCCGGAGATGGGCGGGGGATCGTTGTCCGCCACGATGATCTGCAGGTCGTCGATGTGCTCGCGGGCAGCGGTGAGCAGGGTGGCATACATCTTGCGTAGCCGTTCAAGATCGATGCCTTCGTGGCCGACGTTGTTGCTGATGCCGTCGATGATCAGGATGTTCGGGAGCGGAATGCTGCTGTCGCCGAGAGCGACGAGTTGGTGTGCGAGGACGTGCGCCACATTGACGAGGACTTCCACTCCTTGAGACCCGAGGTCTGCGAAGGGTCGGCCGTCGACGATGGGGAGATACGTCTTGCGACTGATGTACGTGCCTGACGGTTCTTCGAATCGTGGGGTGTCGAAGGCACGGAGGATCGTCTCGAAGGCTTCGTCGAGTTTCCGCAATCGTTCTTGGACGGCAGGGTTGCTGTGCCGGGAAGCGTCGATGCTCGCGTTGAGGGATTCCTGTTCCTGCTCAAGTTCGGCGATGCGGCGTGCTTGCTTCTGGGAGCGCTCGTAGAGGGACAGGGCTTGTTCCAGGCTGACGAGGCGTTCTTCAAGCCGGGCCTGTTCGGCGGCTGTGGCGCGGATACGATCGGTTTGATCGCTGACGAAGACTGAAGTGGCTCGGTCTAGCTGGGCTCCCAGGTCGTTGCGGATGCGGGCGTGGTCTGCGCGTGCGGCTTGGAGTTCTTCGATCCTTTTCGTGCTGCGTTCGATGAGCTGTTTGGTCTCCGAGACCTGCTCGATGACCCGGTCCTGTTCGCTGGCGAGGGATGACGGTGCCGCGGTCTGCGGAGGGGTCTGCAGGCATAGGCGGCAGGTATTCTCGTCCCCGCGCTCAGGGACGCCGGATCCGCATCGGGGGCAGGTGTGGAACTCGAAGTCGTTGAGGAGCCGCTCCGCGACGAGTGCGCGGGTGAGGCGACGGCTTTGGGCGATGAGCTGGTCGTGTAGCTCACGTAGGTTGGCTACCGCAGCGGATTCCGCAGCGGTAGCCATGTCGATGCGTGCGAGTTCGGCTTCAGCCTCGGCAATCCAAGAGCGCAGGGTCACCGTGGAAGGGTCGGTGAGCTCACTCGTCAGATGCCGGTCCGCCGTACGTACCGCGCGAAGCTTGGCCTCGGTCTCCGTGCGCTGCACCTCCAGCTGAGCTTGTGAGCCGAAGGCTGTCTCAGCCAGGAGCCGTTCCAGGGTGACCGAGTCTGCTGTGAGGGCCTTGAGTTCCGTAGAGACTTCGCGAAGCCGTTCCCGAAGCCCGGTGGATTCGGGGTCATGGATGCCATAAAGAATCTCGAAGACGTAGCGGCGTTTGATGTTCTTTGCATAGTTGTCCGCGGTGCCGAAGACAGAAGCATCGATCTCCTTCTGCCTCAGAACGCAGTACATGAGGTAGTCGCTTGCCGTCACGGGGACAAGCGGGCTCGTCTGGTCGGTGGGGGCTCGCGGCACCCTGATGCGGGGCAGGCCGAGGCGGTCGAGGAGCCAGTCGCGGAAGGTGTGGTCGTAGCCAGCCTGGAGTTCGCTGGCCGGCAGCCGCCAGGCTTCCTCCTGACCTCCGATCTCGGCGATATCGACCTTGGCAGTAGTGGTGGTGACAAGCGGTCGGACGATACGGAAGCGACGGTCACCGATGAGTATGGTGCCGGCCATGGTGCGACCCCTGAGCTCGGGGACGACACTGACGTCGGCGCCGAGCAGGGCCCGCAGACAGCTGATCGTCGCCGTCTTCCCGCCGCTCATGGCGCCAGTAATGGCGTTCATCCCAGGTTCGAAACGGATGCGCCGACTGGTCCCGATCAGGTGCAGTTCTTCGATCCGGATTCTCACAGCTGAGTCCCCCATCCCGCCTCGACGATGTCGGGGAACGCTCGATAGATCATGTCTTTGAGGGTCGTTCCGGAAAGGTTGAAGTGCCGGCGCAAGAGACGAGCCCGATCGCGTACGGGGCGCCAGCTTTCGGATTCGGCGAGAGTCTGCGCGACCGTCCTTCCGGCTGGTGTGGTGCGGTAGGTCGCGACCGCGTTCTCGTGCTTGGGTTCGATGAGGCCCTTGCCCGTCAGAGCGCCTAACCTCGATCTTTCTTGAGGGTCCACCGACTCCGTCGGCGGACCCTCAAGAAAGATCGAGGCTAGGGACTGCTGCTTCATGCGGTGAATGTCGGCATGAGCGCGGACCATCTGAGCTTCCTGGATTACATCGTCCGTCGCCGCGCCACGGCGGAGTTTGCGGACCAGCGCTGTTTCGACTCCGCTGAGACGCTGTGAGACGTCGGTCAGCAATACGTGGTCAGGGCGCAGCAGTCGCTGTCGGAGGTCGGCAACGGTGCTGGGGCCGATGCGCTTCCTCAGCAGTTTCGCAGGCAGGTCCTGCACCGCTAGTTGCTCTGCCCAGCGAGGGCCGAGACGACCCTGCATTGCCTCCCGGACACGCCGCACGAGTTCGGTGTAGAGGCCGGTGATCTCCGTACCGGTCAAAGACGGGCCGAGCTCGTGGAGGAAGGCGGTGTTGCGCAGCTCGATGTCCTCGCGTCTGGGCAGTTCCCGGATACGGACCAGGCCCAGGAAGGCTGAGACCTCCTTGACGTCAGCCTTCAGGTGCGCTGTCACCCGTTTCAGGCACCGCTCGTTATCCGCCCCTCCCCCGTGTGCGAGGGCACTAACGAGCGCGTCGGCGGGATCGAGGTAGCCCTCCAACCCGGCCGTGAGCCCGTATGAGAGCCCTTGATCCTTCACCGTCCCGTACGTACGCCACAGGCTCTTCAACGGCCCCTTGGCGAGAACGTCCGTAAGTGCCCAGGGCGTGGTCGTGTCCCGTGTCTTGATCTGCTGAAAATCCCAGAAGAGACCGCCGTTGGCCTGTCCCTCGCTGCCGCGGGCAACAATGACGTCCTCAATGTGCTCGCAGGTCACGTGGCGTACCGGTTCGTCAGCAAGCAGTTCCAGGACGGCCTGCGCAGCCACGTGAACCTGGTACTCATAGCGCCGCAGCGTGACCGAACCAGAATCGTCCGGAGCAACGGTCTCAATCGGGTCAGCCATATACCCCCCAGCCCACTCTCCCCGAGCACGCAGCGTAGGCGGTACAACACTGGCCAGTCGATCACTTCGACAGAACTCGTGCAGCACCTCCTTCCCTCACTGGGGTCTCCGTCTTCGGCGGCGGATCGCGGTGCGTTCACCCGTTCAGGGCGGGAGCAGCCGGATCGCACCCTCGACCGTCTGGCATGCACTTGGCTGTCAGACGTGAGGCAACGAGGCTGCAGGGCAAGCGGGGAGTTCGCGGACGAGGCCGGCAATCACCTGATGGCGCGCTTCGTCGATCCCGTGGGTGACGAGCGGCTGATGCGCTGGCGGGACGTCGCGCGCGGTGTCGCTTTGGAGGGCCGCGGCCCTGTGCGGCCTTTTCCCGTGCGTCCTGGCCGTCGTTTCGCGCCGGGCTGGTGGTGGTCGGCTACCACGGGGCGACTGGTGCACTACGGGTCGGGTGTCATGCGCACCCAGGTGATGCTGCTGGACCGTGATCCTTCGGTCATGGCGATGGCATGCCGCCCTGTAGAGCTGTCCTGGCGGGAATCTGATGGGACCGTGCTGTCGCATACGCCGCATCTGGTGGCGCGGTTCGGCGACGGCGGCGGTCTGCTGCTCGACTGTGCCGGGCGAGGGGAGATCTCTCCCCGGCTTGCACACCGTGCTGACGTCATGGCAGCGGCGGCACATGCGGTGGGATGGCAGTACAGGGTCGCCTCGCCTCCCGAACCGGTTGTCGCTGCCAACCTGGGCTGGCTGTCGGGATACCGGCACCCTCGCTACCGGGACACCGAGCTCATGGAGGGGGCGGTGCGGGTCTTTGCCCGTCCTCGGCCGCTGATCGAAGGGGCACGTGACCTCGGGGACACCATGAGGGTTCTCCCGGCCCTCTTCCACGCCCTATGGACCGGGGCACTGTCAGCCCCGCTGAACGAGCCCTTGCATGAACGGGTGACCGTGACAGCAGGCCCGGGCGAGTGGGCGTCTGCGTGACGGCGGCAGTCCTTGAGGTGGGGAGCCAGGTGCGGTTCGAGGACCGCTCTTGGACGGTGGTGATGCTCGAAGGGGCCCGTGTACGGCTGGTCGGCTCGGACAACTCCACGGCAACGGTGCTGGTGAACTATCTGTTCGCTGCTCCTGACTTCGAACTCGTAGGAGCGGCCCGCCCCCAGGTGCCTCCGTTCGGGCTCCTGGAGGAACTGCCTGTGCAGGCACGCGAGCGTGCTGAGGCCTGGGAGCGGCACGTGCGCGAGGTGGAGACCGGCCTTCCTGTGCCGGGGCAGGGCGGTGTGCCGCGGGCGGAGTTCGATCCAGCGCAGCGGACTGTGGCAGAACGGGAGGAGGCCAAGGCAGCGGAGTTGACCGTAGCGGGGCAGCCGACGAGTGCGGTGACCGTGCGGCGGATGCGGGCCCGTTACCGCGAGAAGGGCCTGTGGGGGCTGGTCGACCAGCGCACGGCGCGTAGGCGTTCTGTGGTGGGACGGGCCGATGAGCGTGTGGTCGCTGCGGTCATTCAGGTGCTGGAGGCGCAGCGGGACCGTTCCAGTGGCACGCTGAGCCGGCTGCGGCGCATGGTCGGGTGGGTTCTGGAGGAAACCCATGGTCCAGGCATTGTGGAGGTGCCGCCGGTGACGACGTTCAACCGGCTGGTGCAAGCGCTCGCCGACGGCCATGGACTGCTGGGTTCGGCGGCACAGCAGCGGCGGCGCACGTCGCGGCCGACTCCCCCCTTCACTCCGACTGTGGCGCTGCGGCCGGGTGAGCTGGTGATGCTGGACAGTACGCCGCTGGATGTGCTGGTGATGCTCGCCGACGGGGTGACGGGGTCGGTGGAGTTATCGATCTCGTTGGACGTAGCAACGCGCAGTATCTGTGCCGCGGTGGTGCGTCCGGTGGGCACGAGATCGGTGGATGCGGCGGTGTTGCTGGCGCAGATGGTCACGCCCATGCGGATGCGCCCGGGGTGGGAGACGGCGCTGGCGATGTCCCGGTCCGTCATCCCCTATGAGCGGCTGGTGTCGTTGGATGCGCGGCTGGAAGGGGCAGCGGCCCGGCCGGTGATCATGCCGGAGACGGTGGTGGTCGACCAAGGTGCGGTGTTTGTCTCCCATTCCTTCATTGCCGCGTGCGAGAGCCTGGGAGTGTCCGTTCAGCCGGCGCCGCCGGCCAACGGCCCGGCCAAAGGCCATGTGGAGCGGACGTTCCGCACCATCGGGGACCGGTTCTCCCAGTACGTGGCCGGCTACAGCGGCTCGGACGTCACCCGGCGCGGCACGCGCGTTGAGGACGAGGCGTGCTGGACGCTCGCGCAGGTGCAGGACCTGCTGGATGAGTGGCTGGTCACCGACTGGCAGCACCGCCCGCACGCGTCGCTGCGCCATCCGCTGGCGCCGAAGCTCGCCCTGTCGCCGAACGAGATGTGGGGCGCGCTCGTGGGAGTCACCGGCTATATCCCGGTGCCGCTGAGCGCGGACGACTACATCGAGCTCATGCCCATCAAGCGGGTGGCCATCAACGACTACGGCATCCGCTTCGACTACCGCACCTACGACCACAAGGTCCTTAATCCGTACCGCGGGGACCGGTCGGGCGCGCCGGACGGCAGATGGGAGGTGCACCACAACCCCTACGACCCCAATCAGATCTGGGTGCGGCTGCCCGCAGGGTGGGAAGAGGTGCCGTGGATCCACCGCGGCTGTGTCAGCCTGCCCTTCACCGACTTCACCTGGCAGCACGTCCGTGCCGCAGTCGAGCGCCGCTGCGACCGCGTCGAGCACGAGCGGCAGCTCGCCCAGGCCCTGGACCGCCTCCTGCGGCGTGCGGGCAACGGTGCCGGGACTCGCCGCGAGCAGACGGTGGTGGCGCGCGCCAGCGCCGCAGCGTCCCTGGCCCAACCAGCCTCACCGCCTGCAGTCCCGGACCCTGTGGCCGCTCCGACCCTCTCCTACGGCCTGGTGGGCGCCTTCGCCCCGATCGAGGAAGAGGATCAGCAAGGGGAGGCAGGGTTCGAGGACGGCTGGGACGAGGACGACGACCTGCTGCCCGGCCCCGCTGACGCCAATGAGTCTGACGGAGGCGAGCGGCCAGACTCCCCCGCTCAAGTTCCGCGCCCGTCCCGGATTTATGACGCCCATCAGGAAGCAGCACAGTGGTGACAGACGCCCCTGCCGACAGCACTCTTCACGACGGAGCGAGGACCGCGGCGTACGCGCCGCCGACCACGCGGGACGGCTGGCAGCAGTTCGTCGCCACTCCCCCGCTGCAGCCCCATCCGGCCGCCGACGAGGACTGGTCGCTGGAGGAACGGCTGGACTACCACTCCCGGTTCGTGGTCCTGACCACCCCAGCCATGGAACGCATCTCCCTGTCGCTGCGGCGCCTGATGCTCCTCAACCGCCGCCAGCAGGGCACCGCACGCCGCGGCCTGATCGTCTCCGGACCGCCCACCACCGGCAAGACCACCACCCTGCTGGAAATGGGCCGCACCTTCGAACTCGCCGAGCAGCGCCGGCATCCCGGCCGCACCGACCATCTGCCCGTGGTCTTCCTGGCCGTCCCACCGGCCTCCACACCCAAGATGCTGGTCAGCGAATTCGCCCGGTTCCTCGGCATCCCCATCGCGGCCCGCATGAACCAGGCACAGATCACCGACGCCGTCTGCCACCTGCTGTGCCTGCTGGAGACGAAGCTGGTCCTCGTGGACGACGTCCACCTGCTCGACACCCGCACCAGGTCCGGCGCGGAGACCTCCGACCAGATGAAACACCTCGGCGAGCGCATCCCCGCCACCTTCGTCTACGCCGGCGTCGACGTCGAAGCCTCTCCCCTGCTGACCGGGCCGCGCGGCGCCCAGCTCGCCGGCCGCTTCACCCTGATCCGCAACACCGCGCTGCCCTGCGCCACCGAAGAGCAGCGCGAGATCTGGCGAGCTCTGGTCACCGACATGGAACAAGCCCTGCGCCTGCGCCACCACACCCCGCAGACCCTGGCGCGGCACGCCGACTACCTCCACCAGCGCACCGGCGGCGTCATGGGCAGTCTCTCCCACCTCATCCGGGAAGCCGCCCTGACCGCCCTCCTCGACGGCAGCGAGAAGATCACCAAGAAGCTCCTGGCAGGCATCCAGCTCGACATCCGCGCGGAACAGCAAGCCCGCCCGCCCCAAAAGCGCCTCCCGCGCCCACGCAGCCACAACGCGGGATCCTGACAGGTTGGAGCGGCGGTGACGCAGGCCACCAGCGGGCAGCAGGCGCAGCCACTACAGCGCGAGCAGCCTGAACTCTCCGGGTACGCAGGGGCTTTGGGCGCGGTGCGGGTAGCGCCGCTGCGCGGTGAGACGACGCTGTCCTACATGAGCCGAGTCGCCTCCCGCTACCGGCTCACGGCCAAAGAACTCATCGGCGCACTCGTGGACGTGGGACGGCGTCCCAACCTCTTCACCGTTCGACCCGACGGCGAAGTCGTCTTCAACACCGAGGCCCGGACGGTGGTCGCCGCCTTCTGCCGCATGCCCGAAGAACACCTGCGCCGTGCCCTACCCGCCTGGGACCGGGAGGTTCCCTCGAGCAGGCTGGGAAGCGGGCCGGCCGCCTGGGTCCGCACCGCCGCCACGATCCCGCCGACCGGACCCGGCTGCCGGGCCTGCACCGCGAGGGCCACACAGGGCCGGGAAGAAGAAGCACGCCGTTACCTCCTGCCGCACGCACGGGTATGCGTCAAGCACCAGTGCTGGATACTCGAAGCCCCCGTCGTCGACGGGGCGACGGCTGGCCCCGGGCAGCTGGACATGCGGTATGTACCGCAGGTCGCAGCGGCCCAGCGCCGTCATGCACGGCTGCTGCGGCGCAGCCCGCACGCCGGCGAAGCGTTCGCTGTGGCGCAGGCGGTTGCGGCTTCGTGGTGGGACGAGGCCTGGCTGGAAGAGACCCTCTGGCCCGACCGCCTGCGGTCGATGGCCCTGGATAACGGCCTTGCATGGCGTGTAGCGGCGCGGGATGCGGTGACCTATCCGGAAGCCGTCACGCTGGCCGCGGCCCTGGCCGATGCGGGGGTGCAGCAGCAGTTGCTCGACGAGGCGGGCCGGCATCAACCGCACTCGCTCGCCGATGTCCCCCGCCTCGTCGGCGAACTGGCCCGGCGGCTTGAGCGGCCGTGGATCGCCGGTCGTCTCACTGTGGCCACGACAGGGCCGCTGAACGCCTGGGTGCGCGCCTGCGTCCGCAGCCAAGCCGGACACAGACCGAAGACGCAGAGCATGTGGCGCATCTCCCCGCCGCACCGGCCCACCCCGGTTTCTCAGCTCCTGGCGGACAGCAGTGACCGGGGCGAGACACCCGTGCAGCCCGAGCCTGCGTCGCTCCCAGACAGCGCCGAAGATGCTGTCCGGGGGTTTGCACGTGGGCTGCGCCATGCTCGTGCCTACGCCGCCGAGCACAGCCACCTGTGCGCGCCCAACACGGTGCAGATGGAAGGCTTCGCCGTCGGCCTGTGGCTCGCCAACCAGCGGGCCGCAGGACCTGAGCTCGCTCCCGAACGCGCCGCCGCCCTCGCCGCCCTCGACCCGTGGTGGAACCCGCCTTGGAACCTGTGGTGGCAGCGCATCTACCACCGCGCCAAGGCACTGGTGAAGACCGGGCAGCCGCTCACGCCCGAACACGGATTCCCCGGCACCACAGAGAACCTCGGCACCTGGCTCTACGAGCAGTGCACCAGCTACAGCAGCCTCCACCCCGGACAGCAACGTCTCCTCGCCGACCTCGGCATCACACCGGAACGCGCCCGCGCCGCCATGCCCCGGCGCCGCGATCTCAAGGCAGCCCGGCGCACCGCCCTGGACCATGCCCGCGCCTACGCCGACGAGCACGGCCACCTGTGCGCTCCCACCTCCGCACGCCAGGACGGCTTCGCCATCGGCAAATGGCTGCACAACCAGCGGGTGCGCGCCCGGCGCGGCCAGCTCGACCCCACACTGAACCAGGCACTGGCCGACATCGACTCCTCGTGGAGCCCGCCCTGGCCCACCGACTGGCAGCGCGAGCACCACATCGCGCACGCCGCCGTCACGGCCGGCGCCCTCCTCGACCCCGAAGCCGGGTTCCGTAACTTCGATGACCGCACCGGGCAGTGGCTGTACGCCCAGTGCGTCAACTACCGCCTTCTCCAGCCCGGTCAGCAGCACCTCCTGGCCCGCCTCGGCCTCACCGAACCCGTCGCGGGCACCGCCGTGCCCAACCCGGCCACCCAGCACCCGGCCATGGAAACCGGCCTGCACTACGCCCGCACATGGGCAGCCGAACACGGCACCCTCGACCTCCCCCGCACCACCCACCACGCCGGCTTCCCCCTCGGCGGCTGGCTGGCCCAACAACGCCACCAGGCCAACCTCCACCGCGAACTCTTCGACACCCCCTGGCCGCACGAGGAACACCTCACCCGCATCGACCCGTACTGGAACCCGCCCTGGGGCATGAAATGGCAACGCCGCTACCAGGCCGCCCGTACACAGCTCACCCCCGGCCAAAACCTCGCCCCCGAGGAGGGCTTCCCCGGCACACCGGACTGGACCGGGCAGTGGCTGTACAGCCAGTGCGCCGTCTACGGCGACCTCCGCCCCCGCCAGCAGCAGTTGCTCGCCGACCTCGGCCTCACCGCCGAAGGCGCCCGCACCGCCCTACCCCGCCGCAAAACCCAAGCCGCCTCCTTCGCCGCCGGCCTCGCCCACGCCCGCGCCTGGGCGAGGGAGCACGGCAACCTCGCCGTCCCCCAACCCGCCCGCCACGACGGTTACCGCCTCGGCGCCTGGCTGGGCACCCAACGCCGTCGAGCCAGCCGCGGAAAACTGCCCGCCGACCGCATCAAAGCGCTGGAAGCCATCGATCCCCACTGGAACCCGGCGGGAGGACCGCGCTGGCAGCAGGCCTACCTCACCGCCCGTACCCACACCACCGGCCGCTCCCTGGCCACCACGGCCGACCTCAACGCGCTCCCATCGGCGACAACCAAATGGCTGTTCACCCAGTGCTCCAGTTACGACAGCCTCCACCCCGAGCAGCAACAGCTGCTCGCCGCCATCGGCCTCACCAGCGAACGCGCCCGCGCTCTGGCACCACCACCGAAACCTCCCCAAGGAGCCCGCCCAGCCCGCCCGCGGCTGAAGAACCCGCCCTCCGCCTTCGCGGCCGGCCTGCCCTACGCCCAAGCCTGGACCGCCCAGCACGGCCACCTCACCTCAGCCGACTACCGCACCGAACACGACGGCTTCCCCCTGGGATGGTGGCTGTACAAACAACGCCGAGCCGCCCACGCCCACGTGAAACGAACCGGCCGCGCCTGGCCCCACAACCCGCAACTCACCGCTCTCGACCCGTGGTGGAACCCGCCCTGGCGAGCCACCTGGAACCACAGCTGGCACCAAGCCCACACCCACCACACGGCCGCCCAGCCCTTCCCCAACCAGACCACCAAATGGATCCGCACCCAGCAGCGAGCCTGGGAGCAGCTCCACTCCCACCAACAACACCTGATGACCACCATCGGCATCCACGGGCCCACACCCCTGCACCGCTACAACAGCCGGCCGGTGCACGTGACCAACCAACCAACGGAACTGATCAACACCCACGAGACCGACTCAGAGCAGGAAACCCGCAGCTCACAAGCCCGCCCAGTCGGGGCCCGCAAGCAACGCCAAGCACCTCGCCAGCACACAGCACACCGTCGAACCCAACCAGCCAACTGATCAGCCCAGCTCAGCCCTCCGGCCACCGATCAGAAAGAACGAACCACGACAGTTGGCCAGGACGGGAACAACGATCTGATAGTCGGCCAGCAGGCCGGCCGAGATGGCGTCCCCGGTGTCCAGGCAGTACACCACTGGCCCGTACAGGGATTCGTCGTCCATCGAGGCCAGGACGCTGTCGTCGCTGTCGATGATCCGGGGTGTTGCGGTCATGTAGAGGCGGCGGGCTGCGGGAATGTCTGTGTCGTGGTGAAGGGCGCCCCATGCCTTGCCCAGCAGGCCGGCCGTTCTGTGTGCCTCATCGACGACGGCCAGGTCCCAGGGCCTCATGCCGTGGACGCGGTGGGCGGCGGTGAGCACCGGCAGGGAAGCATAGGTGCAGAAGACGGTGAACGGGCCGTCACCGGCCGCCAGGTGGGCCAGTTCCACGGGATCGGTGGTCACTGATCAACACCCACGAGACCGACTCAGAGCAGGAAACCCGCAGCTCACAAGCCCGCCCAGTCGGGGCCCGCAAGCAACGCCAAGCACCTCGCCAGCACACAGCACACCGTCGAACCCAACCAGCCAACTGATCAGCCCAGCTCAGCCCTCCGGCCACCGATCAGAAAGAACGAACCACGACAACGGGCGGCACGTCGACGGACCTCGGCAGCGGCAGCCTCGCCTCGACCGGCACCGGCGGCATCGGCCTCCTCCTCGCGGCGGCCGCGGCCCTGGCCACGGTGGGCTTCGCGGCGTTCCGCCTCGCCCCGCGCCTGAGGCTCCGCTCGCGCGACGACGCGTGACGCGGCGGCACAGCGCCTGACACCAGGCGTCACCGCGACTGACACCACGCGTCACGCACCCGATCACCGGGTGCGGGCAATCACCGTTTCGGGCGCTGGAGGAACAGGCGATGAGAGAGGTGCACCTTTTACGGAACCTTTGCCCGGGGTCGGGCGTTGGGCCAGTGAGCGCGCGGGAGCGGGTTCGCGAGATGACTTCCGACGATTACCGAGGTGACTCAATGGCAGTCTGGGACAAGCTCAAGGACCAGGCCAAGGCTCTCCAGCAGAATCAGGGCGGGCGTGGCGCCACCGGTGGGCAGAGCGGGGGGACGAGGTCCGGCGGTGGCAGCAAGGCCCAGCTGATCGGTGTGCTGAAGACGCAGCTCGGCTCGCTGAAGACCGAGTTGAAGAGCGGTGCCTACCGGGACGCGAGCATGGCGGTGTGCGCGCTGGTCGCGGCGGCCGACGGGCAGGTGGATCCGGCCGAGCGGCAGCAGGTCGAGTCGATGATCCTCAGCAACGACGTGCTCCAGAACTTCCCGCCGGAGCAGCTGCGGCAGCGTTTCAACAAGCATGTCGACCAGCTCACGATGAACTTCCAGCACGGCAAGGCCGAGGCCATGCAGGAGCTCGCCAAGGCCGCCAAGAAGCCCACCGAGGCCCGGGCCGTGATCCAGACCGGCATGGTCATCGCCGGTGCCGACGGCCACTTCTCCCAGGCAGAGGCGACGGTCCTGCGCGAGGCCTGCGCGACGCTGGGGCTGTCCCCGGCCGAATTCCAGCTCTGAGTCCCGGCTCTGATTCGACCCCTGGTTCCGCTCTGATCAGCGATCCGGCCAGGGCCTGTTGCGGAAGTGGCGGTAGTTCGCTCTGCGAGTGCTGATGTGAGGGCTGTCCCGTAAATGATCTGTTATGTGCCTGCTGGTGTCTGCGTCACCCGGCGAGGACGAGGTTGTGCAGGCGGGCGATCCCGAGCGTGGCGTGGTGGACGCCGTCGCCCTTCAGTCGGCAGTCGCGGAGAATCTTCCAGCCCTTCATCCGGGCGAAGACGTGCTCGACGCAGGCACGGACCTTGCGGTGGGAGGCGTTGTGCTCCTCCTTCCAGTCCGGGAGTTCGCTCTGGCCTTTCTCGCGGCGGTGCGGGATGACCAGGCCGGTGCCGCGGTAGCCGCCGTCGGCGATGACCATGGTCTTGCCGACGGCGTCTTTCGCGCCGGACAACTCCCATGCCTTGCAGTCGTTGCGGTTGCCGGGCAGCGGCCGGCCGACGGCGACGACGAGCCGGGTGTCTGCGTCGATGACGACCTGGTGGTTGGTGGAGTACCGGTAGTTCTTGGACTGCTCGGCGATGGTGTGGTCGCGGGTAGGAACGAGGGTGCCGTCCACGATCAGCACGGTGTCCTTGCGGAACCGCTTGCGCTGCTGGAGCGCGAGCGTGGGCCCGAGGTGGTCGATGATGCGGTCGGCGGCCGACTTGGACACCCCGAACAGCGGCGCCAGTTGGCGCAGGGTCAGGTTCGTCCGCCAGTACGCGGCGACCAGGAGCACGCGGTCCTCCAGGGGCAGGCTCCAGGGCCGACCCTTGCGCACCGGGTCCGCACCCTCACCCCGGAGCGCGGTGACCAGCCTGCCGAACTGGCGCGGGCTCAGCCCGGTGAACGGGGCTGTCCAGGAGGGCTCCGACGCCGTGATCACACCAGACACAGCAAGATCATCTCATTAGCCTCGATCTTTCTTGAGGGTCCGCCGACGGAGTCGGTGGACCCTCCCGCTTTTCGGGGCTGATGGTGGGCAGGCTGGCGGCCCGGCTGTCGCGTCGGGTGGGCGCCGGATTCCACTGTCCGGAGGTTGGGTGATGCTGTCGTCGGAGCGGGTGAATCTGCTGGTCAGCCGGGGTTTGGCAGGAGTGCGAGCCGTTCGAGGGCGGTGGTGATCTGGCTGGTCCAGGGCCAGTGCCGGGCGAGGCGGAGGATGCGGCGTCGGCCGGTGGTGACGAGCTGGGCGGCTGCGGAGAACAGCCGGAATCGTAGGCGGCGGGGCTCCCAGAGCCTGGCCTTGCCGGTCAGGGCGAGCATGGGCATCCAGGCCAGCAGGTCGAGAGCGATCTGCACGATCTCCAGCCAGATCCGGTTCTGGGCCGTGCGGTGCAGGGGCAGGTTGCGCAGACCGGTGGCCCGGGCGGCGCGGATGCGGTCCTCGGCCCGGGCCCGCAGCCGGTGGCGGAGTTCGAGTTCGGCGATCGGCCGGCCCAAGGTGTTGGTGGCGAAGCAGGTCAGCCGCATGCCGTCCGCGTCCGTGAGCCGCAACTGGGCCCCGGGGTGAGGTCGTTCCTTGCGGACGATCAGCCGCATGCCCTTGGGCCGGCCGTCCAGGACGTCGCCGGTGAGCTCGGCGACCCAGGCGCCGTCGCGGACCTCGCCGTCCGCCTCGACGGCCGCCGTCCAGGCCGAGGCCGGAACCTTCAGGACATGCTGGTGGACCTGCTCGGTGATCACCATGCCGACCGAGTAGGACAGCCACCGCCCCCGCTGAGCGAGCCAGGCGACGAAGTCGTGGGTGCCGCCCGCGGAGTCGGTGCGGATCAAGGTCCGGCGCCCGCGCCGGTACTTCTTCGGCAGCTGGGCCAAAGCCAGTTGAGCGGCGGTGATGTGGTCGGTGGCCGTGTTCGATCCCGCGTTGCCTGGTCTGAGCAGGGCCGCGACCGGTTCACCTGTGCCGCCCGGTCCGTGGTCGACGAACCCCATCAGCGGGTGGTGGCCATAGGTTCGCTTCCACGTGGGTGCGGCGTCCTCCTTGTCCGAGTGCGCGATCACCAGCACCCCGTCGAGGTCCACAGTCACCGTCCCGCCCGCATCAGGCGCCCGGCGGCCGGCCAACCGCCAGACCTGCTCGCGGACTTCAGCCCGCGCGGCACGGATGACCCGCAGAGCCTTCTCTCCGGAGGCTGCGAGGGTGTCGATGAGGCGGGAGACCGTCGGGTCGGAGGCCACCGGCCCGAACACGGCCGGCTCCGCCCGCAGCATGGCGACATCCGCGAGGCAGTCCCCGCCCAGCGCGACCGCCAGGGCCACGTCCAGCAGGATCTTGCCCGGATCGTGCACCGCCCGGGCCTTCCGCCACGGCGTCAGCGCCGCTGATATCGCGGTGTCCAAGCCGGCCTTGCGGACGGTCTCGACCAGCAACACGCCCCCGGCCTGCGAGACCACCGCCCGGCCGCCGCCCTCGATGCGGACACGCGGGTAGGACCCGATACGCTTCTTCACCTGGAGAGTGCTTCTTTCCGTGCAGCCAACAGGACCCTCGACAAGTCCCATCGTTGCAGGTCAGGGGCACTCTCCGCTTATTTGATCAAGTCTCGGACACCCCACCTCATGAAAGCGCGAGGTTAGTGACCAGCAGTTACGGGACAACCTCTAGGTCCAGCCGTCAGTGAGAGCGGTATGCGCCAAACAATCCCCGCACCTTTATAGAGGTCTCATGAAACCTGAAGTTGCAATTTTATTCTCTGTCATCATCGCATTTGGGTTGCTTTGCACGGCTTTCCCTGAAAGGCTGATGGAGCTTGCGTGCCGGGGATATTCGCCGCCCCGGAAGCGCGTAAGGCTTCTCCGTTTTCTAGGGGTGGTAATTATCGCAACTGCCGCATTGATCCTTTTCCTGAGCCGCGATAATTTGAGCTGACATCAAACGCTGGGCGTCTCCGATCACCTTGAGGGCGCTGGGCAGTGCGTCGGGTGACCACCAGGTTTCGCCAGCGGGGTTGCTCTGCGCCGTCGGTTCAGCGGGCTGTGAGGCGGATCCGAGAGGCATGCTGACCACGATGTCGCTGTAGTAGGCGTGAGAGCCGCTGCGGGCGGAAGTTCAGTGACGAGCGATGGGAGGAGATCACCGTGCACCGGACCGCCGTACGGGCCGGGGACCAGTCAGTGTGCGGTCCCTGCCGGGATGACGACGTCGCCCGGGAGGAGGCCGCCGCCGAAACTGCCCGCATCGAAGCCGCGGCGCCGCCGGAGCCGTCGGGCCACTCCGAGCCGGGCCCACCCGCACTGGAAGACCGTCCCCTCGGTGCCCGCCGCGCCCGCAGAGCTGTGCCGGCCGATCCGCGCCTGTGAAGCACAGCGTTCAAGGCGGTCGATCGTCGGAACGCGGGCCAGTAGTCTCCGGCCATGGGAGATGCGGTCAACCGGAAACGCTGCGCTCCGCTACAGCCAGCGTTGTAGCCGAGTTGAAGTCCTACGAGGTTCCGGCTGAGTGCGTGCGTCTGGGGCTCGCGCCGGGTGAAGAAGACGAAGCTTTCAGGAGCAAGTTCCGCTACGGGCGCTGTCACATTGGTTGGCCGGGGGGATGATCTCCTGGTTGACCGTGCTGGAGGGGGCTGTCCGTGGGGGCCGTGCCGCTGTCGTACAAGGGGCACCGGTACCCGGTCGAGGTGATCTCCCACTGTGTGTGGCTGTACTTCCGTTTCCCGCTGTCGTTGCGCGAGGTCGAGGAGCTGACGCTCGAGCGCGGGATCGTCGTCTCCTACGAGACGGTGCGCCGCTGGTGCGCCAAGTTCGGGTCGGCCTACGCAGGCGCGCTGCGCCGTCGGCGGCCTCGGCCTGGGGACAAGTGGCGCCTGGACGAGTTCTTCATCAAGATCAACGGGCGGTTGCAGTACCTGTGGCGGGCGGTCGACCAGGAGGGCAGCGTCCTGGACATCCTGTGCAGAACCGCCGGGACAAGGCCTCGGCCAGGCGCTTCTTCCGCAGGCTTCTGAAGAAGACCGGCGCGGTGCCGCGGGTGATCGTCACCGACAAGCTCCGCTCCTACGGCGCCGCCCACCGGGAGGTCATGCCCTGCGTCGAACACCGGCAGTCGCAGTACCTGAACAACCGGGCGGAGAACAGCCACCAGCCCACCAGGCAACGCGAGCGGGCGATGAAAGGCTTCCGCTCGGCGGGCGGAACACAGCGGTTCCTCTCCGCGTTCAGCGGCATCTCAGCCCACTTCCGGCCCCGCCTCCATCTGATGACCACTGCTGCCCACCGAGCCGAGATGACCGTCCGCTTCGCAATCCGGGAGCAGATCACCGGCGTCGCCACCGCGGCCTGAGCACAGCCCGGAACCAGGCCCCATCAGGCCGTGACGCACCATCAGCGACCGCCCGCCCAACAACGTGACAGCGCCTTCACCGGAGACTGAGTGTGCCGCGGCGTGAACCACCATGCACGAGTCGTCGTAGAACGCAGGCAGAGACGGCACACACGTCTCGGCCGGTAGGACACGGACAAGTGGAGCAACTATGGCAACACCACGGAGCAAGGTCGCCAAGGGCATGACCATCCTCGCTTCAGCTGCAGCGATGGTCGGCCTGTCGACACCGGCACACGCCGACACACATTGGACAGGAGTGAAGCAGTATCTGAAGAACTCATCCACCGGGCGGTGCCTGACCCCCATCAGCAGCGGCGGTTCCAACCTCGTCCACACCGGTGCCTGCTCCGGATGGAAGTGGATGCAGGGAACCGACAGGGCCGGAATCCGGTACACGGCCGACAGCGGCGCGTCATGCCTCGACAACAATGGCAAGGACGTCTATGTCCTGTCGTGCACCTTCAACTTCGAGGGCATGAACTGGTGGCCTGTGGCTGAAGGTCCCGGAATGGTGATCTTCAATTCCGACAGGACGAAAGTACTGACCGGCTGGAACGACGGCAAGGTGACTGTCGAGCCCCCTGTGTACGACACATCCTCACCGACTTACCGGAAGCAGCACTGGAACTGGGCGTAGAGAGAGGAAAGGCCGCCCATTCTTCTCGATACGCTGTACGTCCTGCATTCCGGGAGGCATGCATGAATGCTGCGGGCCCGGAGTGCAGGCGAAGTGGGCAACGCCTTCGACCGAGAGAACCACTCCGGCATCTTCCACTCCCAGATCCCACCGACGAGGGACGCGTGGCCACGCCATTTCTCGGCACCGAGAACGGGGTTGCGTACATGTTCTACGAAGCCGGTCCACGGCTCAGAGCCCGCATCTGCATCGCCCGCCAAGCCTGACCTTCCGCCTTGGGCGCAGGGGGCGAGATCATTTGGCACTGGTCCGGTGGCTTTCGGCCGCGCCTCATGACTCCTGCCGAGAGAGGCTTCTGGTCCGCCGCTGCTGCCGGTCGTCCCTTACGGTCCGCGGCGTCCAGGTCGCAGGCGTCTTGATAGCCACAAGGTGCTGTGCGGGATCCTGGTCGTGCTGTGCACCGGCATCCGCTGGGTGCCCCAGGAACCGGGCTTCGGTTCGGGAATGGCCTGCCGGCGACGGCTGCGGGACGGGAACGAGGCCGAGGTCCGGCAGCGCCTGCACGAGCTGCTGCTTTCCGAGCTGCGGGCCGCAGACCTGCTGGACTTCTCCCGCGTCGCGGTCGACTCCAGCCACCATCCGCGCGACCGCGGCTATGACCACGAGGTCTACCGGGAAAAGGTCCGCCGGTTCCAGATCACCCCGCACTGGATCCGCGACGGGGTCCACCATGCGTTCTTCACCCTCGGCTGCGCCGTCATCTGCTGGCGACGACTGCGCACCGCACTCTGCTGAGAGGAAGAGCGGGCGATCGTCCCAGGGGATGGCCTGCTCGATGCGTCAGAACGCCTACGTGGCAGTCGGGCCCGCGCAGCCTCACATCCGGGATCTCAGCACGTCGGCTTCACAGCCCGGCGCGAAGGGGTCGAAGCCGTGCTCGATCAGCCAGCGAACTGCCAGCAGGCTTCGTAACGACCACCACGCTTGGATCGCGTCGAGGTCGATGTCAATGCCGTAGCCGGCGATCACATCATCGAGGTGTTCCTCGTGTCCGGGTGTGAAGGTGGCGAGGTCGTACAGGGCATCACCCTGGCCCGCCTCGGACCAGTCGATGATGCCGCTGACCTCGTCGCCGTCGACGAAGACGTGCGCGATCCGCAGGTCGCCGCGTGTGAACGCCGGAGTCCACGGCCGGAGTGCGGCCCCGGCGACCTGGCGGTTGCGGGTGACCAGATCAGCGGGCAGGACACTGTTCGTCACGAGCAACTCGCACTCGTCGTCGAGTTCCGCCGCCAGCGCGACGACGCTCCGGCCGGCCCGGCCCGGCAGGCCCGGCAGAGGCGCCTCACGCAGCTTGCGGATGGCGGCGCCCGCCGCGGCCCACGCCGCCGACCCGCCGAGGCGTCCAAGCGTCGTCCCGGGAGTGCGGCGATCGCGAGCACGTGCGGTTTGCGCCACAGGACCTTCGGGGTCGGGAGCGGCGCGAGGAACATCGCTTCGATCTCGACGTCGATGCGTCCCTGATCGGCGTCCACCTTCAAGAACACGGCACCGACGCGCGGAGTCGCGCGCTCGGAATGAGCGACGACGACTTCGACCTCATCCATGGACGACCAGTATCCCGGGGATGATCGCCGACGTCGCCAGGTTCATCACTCCTCTCGAGATGTGTCGGTGGGATCACTCCCCTTGATCTCGCGTCCCTTTGCGTCGAGGGCGTGCTCCATCCAGTACGTGTCCCACTTGTCCCCGACATTCTTGGGCACCTTACCCTCGGGGTAGCGGACGTATCCGTCGGACGGCTTGTCCCCATCAGACACGCAGTCGCCGGCGCCGGCGTGGCCCACGGCGGCCACCGGGTAATCGCCGTCTCCGCAGACCGCGTCCTGGGTGGAACAGCCGGTGAGGGCCAAGACGGATGCCCCCAGCGCAAGCAGTAGCACTGTGGGGCGGGACAGGGACCGGGCATGGTTCAGCACGGGAATCTCCTTCTGGTTGGCTTGCGTTCGAAAGGTGGCGGTCCTCAGCTCAGTGCTCACCTCCCTCCGTCGAGTCCTCTGGGGCAGGACCGTGTGCCGGTGGACAGGTGGTTCGCCGTTGGCACCACCTCCTTGGCGTCAGGGGCCGCTGGCCCGCCCCGTGGTGGTTGGTGGTGAGCGGAACCGTGGTGCTCCACCCTTGCTCTGCGGCAGTCCCACCATCGTGACCGTGGTCGTCTCGGTGGTGAGGTTCACATGCATCGGGTACCGCTTTCGTTCGGTCCGGGCCGTGGGATGAGCGTGGAACTCGGGACTGCCTGCCGCGTGGTCCGCGGCTGTTGACAGCCCCGCTTGCCGGCATGACTCCAGCATTCCGTCCACAGCGGGCCGCTTCGTCGCCCGTGGGGACGAACGCGGCCTCTGCCTCTGGGTGGAGAGACGTTCCGCCCTCAGGAACATGAGGCGCCGCACCGCTCCCTGGCGCCACGTGGCGCCTTCACGGACCATGGATGAGCGCGACGCCCCAGCCCAGCGAGACCACGGCCTGCACATCACCGGTGTCACAGACCACGTCGCGCACGAAGCCCGCGTCGGTGCAGACACGCAGCCCCAGCCGAGCTGGGTCAGTGGTGGAGTTCGGCCCACGCGGTGCTCTTCTGCTCGCCGTCGTCGACATCATCGGCCTGTACCTCTTCGCGCCCGTCGTCAAGCGCGAGTTCGGCCCCTCGGACGCATCTTGCTCGCCGGGTCGGCGACCAGCACGCCGCTCACGGCGTCGCCGTACGCAACGGGAGGCCCCTGGTGCTGCAGTTCTTCGTGCCGGCGTCGCGGTCGTCCCGCCCGGTGCCTGCCTCCGTGCATGGTGCCCGCGGCCTTCGTGGCCCTCCCGCAACTGCCCCTGACGGCGAACGGCAAGCTCGACCGGACCGCGCTGCCCGCCCCGGCGACGACCGCCGGCGACGCGACCCTCCGAAGGGCTGCCTCGAAGAGGCCCGGGTCGACCTCCCCGTGAACCTCCACGTACTCACCCATGTTGTAGATCGGATTGTCCGGATTCAGCTGGTGCGCGTGCCCTACGCCAAGCTGTCCGGCCATCAGCTCACGACTTCCATCACGCGATCCAGACATCTCCGCACCTCGGTCAACGCTCGTGCTTCGCTACCAGGAAAAACCGGTCAGGCAAGGGGGCAGCAATGTCATCGGGTGGGCACGCACCACCACCGTCGAGGTGTCCGCGCTTGATCACTGGAACGTCCGGATACGGACGCCGGTTCACCAGCGGTCCAGAAGCGGATCGGGGCGTTCGGCTGGAAGCCGCTACGCGGGTGCACCGGAGCGCCGGCGACCGTCGCGTGCAGGGAGGCCGATCGCCCGGTGCTCGCTCGTGCCGCGAGGTACGAGCGCCCATCTCGTGTCCCTGTGGCGTCCGGTCGGGGCCGCCTTCGGACGCGCAAGACCACACCGGGCCGGTGAGGCATTGGATCCCATTCACCTACTGTTCGTCACGAGACGGAAGAAGACCCTCTCCGCGATGAACCGCACCGGCGTCCCGGGCGTTGTGACGGGTGCCGGTTCCGGTGCACGTCCCCCGAGCCTGGAACCGGCACCCGCGCGGTCGCGGCGGGAAGCCCGCTCCCGTGGCGCAGGACGACCACTGGAGGAGAGGCGGTGTCCTGGCACTGCGGCTTCCCTCCCGGGTCACACGTAGCCGAAGTTCTGCGTCCACCACCCCAGCCGGTCACCCCGCTCCCGGAACAGGCCCGCCCCGATGGCGCGGAAGTCGGGGCCGAGGATGTTCACCCGGTGTCCCGGCGAAGCCATCCAGGCCCGGACCACCTCCAGCGCGTTGGGCAGGTGGACGGCCATGTTCTCGGCGCCGGGGAAGGGGTGGCCGGCCACCCGCATCCGGTTGGCGGGGGACGTGCCGTCGGGGTCGAGATGGGCGAAGAAGTCCCGGACCGCCATCGCCTCGCTGTGCGTCCGGGACGACTGCCGCAGCATCTCCTCCGTCGGCAGGGCGGCCAGCCCGGCGGTTTCACGCTCCTGGTTCACCAGCCGGACGACGCAGTCCTCCAGGAACCGGCGCCGGGACACGACGAGAGGGCGCCGCGGGCTCACGCGGTGCCCGGCCGAGGAGGACCCCGGAAGGAAACCGCAGTCCCTTGCCGTCGTCCTCCCACTGCTCGTCCCACTCGCCGCTCTCCACCCGCCAAACCTACGCCGCCGCCTCCGGCGAGGATTGTCGCCTCAGGCCTCGGGGACCGTACGACTTCGCTCGCGGAGGCAGCGGCGTTGCCGTGGCCGCGTCGAGTCCCGCCTCGCACAAGCTGTCGTGGGCGGCCGGTGTCCGCCGGCCTTCGGAAAGGACCGTACGGGAGGGTTCCGGCGCCCCGTGCCGTCCGGTCCGCCTCCCCCTGAGCTACGACGGGTGCCGCCACCGGTTCGGCCGCTCGGGGAACCCGCGCCTCGCCGGGCGGTACGAGTCCGTACCGCCGGCGCGTCCGAGCTAATGGGGCGGCGAGGGAGCCAGCAGGCCGGCGGCCTCTCGCAGAGCGGGCAGCAGCGCTGCCACCGGCGGGCTGTTCAGGGCACCTTCACGGACCACCAGAGTGGTGTGGCGGCGCAGCCGGTGTCCTTGGACCGGGACGCGAACCACGGGGTGGCCCGCCCGGTCGGGGGCCAGGTCGGGGACGAGCGCGACGCCCCAGCCCAGGGAGACCAGACCGAGGACCGCCTGCATGTCACCGGTGTCGCAGACCACGTCGGGCACGAAGCCCGCGTCGGCGCAGACGTGCAGTCCCAGCCGGCCGAGGTCCGTAGTGCGGTCCAGCACCCAGGACTCGTCGGCGAACTCGGCCAGCGGACGGGGCTCGGTGCTCCGGGCGAGGGGGTGACCGGGAGCGACGGCGAGCCGGATCTCGTCGGTGAGCAGTTCCTCCTCGTACAGGCCGGGTCTGCCGGTCACCGGAACATGCGAGTAACGGGCGGCGAGGGCGACGTCGAGTTGGCCCAGCCGAACGCCCTCCCGGCCGCCCGCCGGCGTGACGCCGTGCAGGGTGACACGCAGCCGCGGGTGCAGGGAGCGCAGGCGGGTGGCAGCGGGTGCCACCAAGGACGGCCCTTCGTGCAGCGGTACGCCGATGCGCAAGGTGCCGGTGATCACGCCGTCACGGGCGTGCAACTCCGCTTCGGCAGCCTCCAACTGGCCGATGATCCGATCCGCATGGCGGACCAGAAGATGTCCGGCGGCGGTGAGTTCGACCCGGTTACCGCTGCGGTCGAGAAGAGTCGCGCCGGTCTCGGCCTCCAGGGAGGTCAGTTGCTGCGAGACGGCGGAGCGGGTGTAGTTGAGCGCTCGGGCCGCGGCGACGATGGACCCACGAGCTTCGACCTCACGCAACAGCAGCAGTCTGTGCACATTCAGCATCGCCGCCTGCCACCGTCACTTTCGCTTACGCCGATGATCGGATACCGTCACGCCAGTTTACGCCGCACCGGGCCAGGCAGCACTTTCAATGGGAGGCGGAAAGCAGAGAGTCCTCTGCTCATCTCTCGCTCGAAAGGCACGGCCATGCCCACCCTGCTGCACATCGATTCCAGTCCCCGCCCGGACTCGGTCTCTCGTCAGGTCTCCGCCGAGTTCGCCCGCACCTGGCGCAAGGGCAACCCCGAAGGCCGGTACGTCTACCGCGACCTGGCGGCCGACCACGTGCCGCACATCGACGCCGCCCAGATCGCGGTCATGCACCGGCTCGAGACGGAAGGCATCCGGGACCTGGGGACGGCCCGGGACGCCGCCCGGACACCGGAGGAGGAGGCGAGCTGGGCGGTGACGTGGCCGCTGGTCGAAGAACTGCTGGCGGCGGACACCATCCTGCTCGGTGTGCCGATGTACAACTTCTCCGTGCCGTCCACCTTCAAAGCCTGGTTCGATCGCATCATGATCGCGCCACTGATCGTCTCCCAGGGTGCTGACCGGGGTCCGCTGTCCGGCAAGAAGGTCGTGGTGGCGTCCGCGCGCGGCGGCGCCTACGGGCCGGGCACGCCGCGTCGCGACTTCGACCACCAGGAGCCGTACCTGCGGGCAGCGCTCAGCATGGTGGGGCTCTCCACCGACCTGATCTTCCTGCACGCGGAGATGACGAAGGCGTCGCATGTGCCGCGGCTCGCGCAGTTCAAGGACATGGCTGCCGCGTCGTACGAGAGCGCGATGGACGGTGCCCGCTCCCACGCCACGCTCACCTGACGATCCCGTCCGAGGATCCGGCCGGGGGTGCCGGATCGCCCGCGTCCGGACCGCCCGGCCCGATGGCCGATGTCGCGGAACCGGCCGGGCCGCCGCATCGTCGCGCCGGAGTCACCGGCCGGTCAGCTGCTTCGGCATGGGCGCCCCGCGTGTCACACCACGTCGCCCGACGGCGGGAGCCCGCCGGCGCCCCTCGTGCTCACGGCAGACGTCTCTCGAAGCCGCCTGCCTCGCACTGGTCGCCGCGGCTCGGCCGGCCAGACGAAGGACGGGCATGCAGCAAGTGGCTGACGAGTCGGGGGAGGGGTCCGCGCAGCGCTTGGAAGCGTCGTACGGGGCGTGCCGCGCACACCGCCCTGCGACGGGCCCGGGCCACCTCCGGCACCCTCGCCCGTCGTCTCCACGCGGTCGTCGGCCGGGAAGATCCGCGTCTGTGGCAGGCCAGGCAACGCCGTGACCGCCTGAACGCGACGCCCGGACGCCCCGGGCGAGAACCCGCCAGAGCGCGGGCGTCACCGCAAGGGTGACGCGGTCGTCCCGCATCGACGACCGCGTCAGCCCGGTCGGTACCGACAGCTGGGCGGAACAAGGACACGTCACCGCAGGCCGGCGACGCCCGGCAGTCCGGTAGCCTTCCCGCCCCGGCGCTCCGGCCGCGGCTACGCCCGGGCGGCGAACCGGCCAGTGGGCTCTCCACCTCTGGTTAGAGGGGGCAATCGTCCGGCCGCCCGACGAACGGGCCGTGCCCGGCGCAATAGCCTCGAGCACATCGGGGAAACCGGCCGACCACCGATGTCAGCAGCGGCTCTTCGCTCCGGCATCTGCCGCTCCCCCGCCCTTCCGCGGACACACCGTGCCCGCTCCTATCCGTATTCGAGGGAGATCCCCATGTCCAAGCGCATCATCGTCTCGTCGCTCGTCGGTGCCGCCGTCATCAGCGGTGTGGCCGCCGGCGGTCTCGCCCTGGCGTCGACCACCACGCCACCGACCGTGGAAAACAGCTCGGCCCGCTACACCGCTCCCTTCGACGGCGGCACCGGCTCGGTCACCTTCACCGCGGACGTGAACGACGACTCAGGCGTCCGGAACATGAAGGTCATCGCCTGGCCGGCGAGTTCGAAGCTCGACCCGACCAAGGCCGAACTCCGGCACGTGGACAGCGCCACCTGCCGGAGCACCTCCCCCACGGCTTCCCACTGCACCTACACCCTGAAGGTCACCGAGGAAGAGGCAGCCGAGCTGGACCAGGGCACCTGGTACGTGTCGGCGCTGGCGACGGCCAAGGACGGCGGCACGGTGTTCCTGCCCCGTGCCGCGACCTTCTCCGTCACACGCTGACCCACCGCGACCGACCGTCCCCACAGTGGGGCCGCAGCTCGTCCGGCCAGGCAGCACCCTCCCCGGACCGGCTGCCGGCCCCTGGGCGGACGTCTCACCCGTCCCGCACCGTCACCGGCCCCGACGCTCGCCGGCGGACCAATGGTCCTGCTGGCCCGACGGAGTCAGGCACGAGGACGGTGACACCACCACCGCCAGGCCGACGAGCCCACGGCATCCCGGTCCCGGCCCCTCACGAATTTCGTAATGGTGTTACGGCAATAACGTTGTTACGGTTGTGCCCTCACCCCGAGAGCGAGGACGACCGGTGACAGGACGCAGAGCCGAGGCGCGGCGCCGGAACAGGAAAGCCCTGATCGCCGCCGCCGAGCGGCTGTTCACGGCTCACGGCTACCGGGACGTCGGCGTCCAGACGGTCGCCCACGCCGCGGACCTGACCAGCGGAGCCATCTACTCGATCTTCGGATCCAAGCTGGATCTCCTGCTGGCCGTGCTCGACCACCGGCTCGACGGGCTCGACGCCGCGCTGACCGAGGTGGACGGTGATCGGACGACCACCGTCACCGCCGTGGTGAGGGCCTACGCCGAGGAGTACCACCGCGTCGTCACCTCGCGGGACGGACGCAGGGCCCTGCGGCTGGAGGTGGACGTGCTGGCCGTCGTCCTGCGGGACGAGGACGGATCCGCGGACCGGCTCCGCCCGGCCACTCGCCGCGACGAGCGCCTGGGTTCGGTCCTGACCGGCAGGACCGTCGCCGAGGACGACGACCGCAGGCTCACGGGCCGCCAGGCCGCACAGCTCGCCTCGGCGGTCTCCGCACTGCTGCGCGGCCTGGCCCAGCAGCAGGCACTCGCGGGCGGCACCTCCACCCCGGACCGGTGGGCCGACCTCGCCGTCGCGCTGATCGCAGCGGCCGACCGGCCGTGAGCCGACGGGTCCGCCGGGCGTCGGCATCTCACCATCGAAAGGTCATGGACCCCATGGATCACGGATACCAGCCCGGCCCGATCGACCGGCTGCTGACGGTCGACGAACTGAACGCCGCCGTCGATGACATCGTCCGGGACTTCCCCCGGCTCTGCCGCCTGCGCCGGATCGGCTCGTCACGCCAGGGTGAACCCCTCACCCTGCTGTCGGTGGGACACGGACCGGAGCAGGTCCTGGTGGTGGGCGGGCCGCACCCCAACGAGCCCGTCGGGCTCTGGACGGTGGTACACCTGGCCCGGCTGGTCGCCGGGGACGAGACGGCGCGGGGCCGCCGCACGTGGAATTTCGTGCCCTGCCTCGACCCCGACGCCACCCGCCTGAACGAGGACTGGTTCGACGGGCCGCTGACCATCCGCCGCTACCACGAGCGGTTCTACCGTCCGGCCCTCGACGACCAGCCGGAGTGGACGTTCCCGGTCCTGGAGGAGGGGGCCTACTTCGACGCGATGCTGCCGGAGACCCAGGCACTGGCGCGCGTCATCGACGAGCTGAAGCCCCGGCTGTCGTACTCCCTGCACAACGCGGACTTCGGCGGGGTGTTCCACATACTCGACCGGGACCTGCCCGGCGCCGCCGCCGCTCTGGGCGAGGTCAGCGCGCGGCGGGGCCTCGCCCTCTCCCAGGGCCCCATGGACACCCTGGGCTGGGAGCAGGCGGGACCCGCGGTCTACCTCATGCCCGAGGCGAAGACACTGGCCGCCGCCGCGGTCCGCGACGACGGCACCGCGCGCTTCGGTTCGTCCAGCTCCCACTACGCCGGCCGGCACGGCGCCACGACACTGATCGTCGAGACACCACTGTGGCGCGACCCCCGCGCGAGCGACGCCGGCACCACCGGCCGCGCCTGCCCCGAGGTGCTGGAGGAGGGTGGCCGGGACCTGGAGGAGACCGTCCGGCGGATCGCGGACGTCGTGGATCCGGTGCAGCCGTTCCTGACCGTGCCCACTCCGCTGCGACGGGCCCTGAGCGGTTCTCTGGAGCAGACGCGAGCGCTGAGGACGGGCTACCGGGCGATGGAATCGGTATGGGCCGGCCGGGACGCCACGGTGGCCGAGGAGTTCACCGTACGGTGCACCGGTCACATGCTGCGGCTCAGGGCCGCCGGCCTGCTCCGCCGGCACCTGGACGTGGAACAGCGCGCCGGCAACCAGCGGGCCGCCGTGCGGACGGCCCGCCGGGAGGCCGACGCGCTGTTCGACCACTGGTGCACGGAAGCCGAGGCCTATCTGGTCGCCGATCCCTACCCTCTGGGTGATCTGGTCGCCGTGCAGGTCGAGGCGGCGCTGGCGGTCGCGGGGTTGCTGGACGCCGAGCCGGCGTGACCGACGGCCTCCTGCCCGCGGGGACCGCACGACGGGGGCGAGCCCTCCTTCCCGCACGGCGGCCGGCGGGGACCGGTCGCCGCTCTTCCCTCGGTCCGCCTCGCGCACCGCGGGGCCGACCGGGGCACGGGGCAGTTCCAGGTGGTGGAAAGATCGGCGAAGTACGTTCCCCTGCCCGGTGGGCGAGTACCGGCGGGGGTACGCAGACGTTCCGGCGGGGGTCCGGGTTCCGGCCCACGACGTGACAGTGAGGGATGCCAAGGTGTGCGCAGACGCGGTGCTCGGCAGGGCGGTGGAGGCCGGGCGCGACCGGGCCTTCGTGGGCCGCGCGATGGAGATCGCACTGTTCCGGGCGGCGCTGGCGGGCGAGCCGGGCGCCAGTCCCGTGCAGTATCTGCACGGGCCGGGAGGCATCGGCAAGTCGACCCTGCTGCGGCGGCTGGCGCGGGAGGCCGCCCGGGCGGGGCGGCCGGTCGTCGAGGTGGACGCCCGTACCGTGACGCCGACACCCCAGGGTTTCGCGGCAGCCGCCGCGGGCTCCCGCGAAGCCGGCGCCGTCCTGCTGGTCGACACCTTCGAGTACTGCCAGGGACTGGAGGGCTGGCTGTCGGAGGAGTTCCTGCCCACCCTGCCCTCGGACGCCGTGGTCGTGGTCGCGGGCCGCCGGCCGCCGAGTGCCCGCTGGCTGTCCGACCCCGGCTGGTCCGGGCTGCTGCACGTCACCGGCCTGCGCAACCTCGCCCCCGGTGACGCGGCCGGGTACCTCGAGGCCCGCGGCGTGCCACATGACTTCCACGAGACCCTGCTGTCCTTCACCGGTGGCAATCCCCTGGGTCTGGCGCTGGCCGCGGCGGTGGCCGTCAAGGAGGACGGGGAGGTGCGGTCCGGCTGGGCGCCGAGCCAGGACGTGATCGCCACGCTGCTGCCCCGGCTGGTGGGTGACATCCCCGGCCCCCGCCACCGCCGCGCACTGGAGATCTGCGCCCACACCTACGTCACCTCCGAGTCCCTGCTGCGGGAGCTGATGGGCGATCAGGCCGCGGAAGTGTTCGCCTGGTTGCGGGACCAGCCGTTCATCGAGTCGACGGACGCCGGCCTGTTCCCGCACGACGTGGTCCGCGAGGCTTTGGAGGCCGATCTGCGCTGGCGCGATCCCGACGGCTTCGCGCAGATGCACGAGACGGTGCACGCGTACTTGGTCGAACGGGTCCGCAGGGTTCCGGAGACCCGAATGCTGCCGGCGACGACCGCCCTGCTGTACCTGTACCGGGCCGAGGCCCTGGTCGACTTCCGCAAGTGGCGGGAGGGCGGGCTCGTCACCGACGAGCCGTATCGGGCCGCCGACCGGGACCGGGTGCTGGAGCTGGCCGAGTCCGCGGAGGGCGCCGAGTCGGCGGCGATCGTGCGCTACTGGCTCGACCGGCAGCCGGAGGCCTTCCGGGTCTACCGCTCCACCCAGGACGGCGAGACCGTGGCCTTCTTCGCCTGGCTGCGCATGGAAACCCCGCCCCCGCCCGGCGCCGACCCGGTCGTGGACGCCGCGTGGGCGCACGCCCGGGCGGGCGCCCCGCTGCGGCCCGGTGAGCACATGGCGATGATGCGGTTCGCCGTGCACCCGGCCCGCTACCAGCGCACCTCCGCGCCGATGGACCTGATGCACTGGAGGGGGCTGGGTGAGATATTCCGCGACGAGCGGCTGGCGTGGTCGTTCGTGGTCAAACGCGACGACGGGCACTGGGACGACTACATGCGTCACTTCGCCATGCCGCGCTCCGGGCGGACCGCGCACGTAGGCTCCCATCGGTACGCGCTGTTCAGTCACGACTGGCGGGCCCAGCCGGTCGGCCCCTGGCTGAAGAGCCGGTCGGAGGCGGTCTTCTCGCACCGCCATGGCGACGGGCGGCCGACGGCACCCACCCGGGCGCGCCAGGAACTGGTGGTGCTGTCCCGGGCGGAGTTCGACGCGGCCGTGCGCGACGCGCTGAAGAACCTGCGGCGGCCGGCGGACCTGGCCGCCAGCCCCCTCAACCGCAGCCGCCTGGTGGTCGAGAGCAGCGTCCCGCTCGCCGGACTGCTCACCGCCGCGATCGACGCGCTGCCCGCGGACCGCTCGTCGGACAAGCACCGGCGGGCACTGCGCACCACCTATCTGACGGGTGCCCCCACCCAGGAGGCCGCGGCCGAACGTCTGGGGCTTCCGTTCAGCACCTACCGCAGGCATCTCACAGCAGGGCTCGGCAGGTTGACGGACGAGTTGTGGCACCGGGAACTGTCCGGGGCGGCAGCGACTTCGGAGGCTTCCCCGGGCCCGCCTGCCTGAACGGCCGGACCGGTTCCGTGGAAACGTGCCGATTCCTTGTCAGGCGGGCCGCCGACGGCGTCCCGTCTCCCGCTACGAGCGGTCGCAGCCTTCCACGCGGCAGTCACGGCGTCGCCGCGGGAAGGGCAGGGACGTCCCGGCCGGCGCTCCGTCTTCGGCGGCTCCGAGCAGGGTACTGAGTGCAGCGGCGACGCCGGCTACCGGAGCGTCATGGAAGCGGAGCTGGAGCTTCGCCGACCGCGTCGCCGCGTGCTGACCGGCTGAGGCACCGTGCGCGCCGCTCCCCATGGCCGGATGCGAATCCCCGGGCCAGTCCGGCCGTAAAGCGTGACGAGCGGTGATGCCGCCCGGCGCCCTCCGGGAGCCGGGAAGGTCACCGTGGGGCTGCCCGGGCGCGGGTGAGACGTACCGCCTCCCGTGCCGGAAGCCGACCGGTGCCGTCTCCCGGTACGGCACGCCTCGCCGTTCCCCACCGCCCGCTGGTTCCCGTCCTCCCGATCCAAGGAGTCGTCATGCGCAGAATTCCCCTCGCCAGACCCGGCCCGGTCATGTTCGCCGTGACCGCAGCCCTGACCCTGGGCGCCCTGCCCGCCACGGCGGCGGTCTCCGCGTCGCCGGACGGCCCGGTCCCACCCCTCCGCCGTCCAGCCGCCCGGCAGCGGCCGCACCCGCACCGTCACCCCCATCACCGGTGACAAGGTCACCGTCTCCACCGCCGCCGACGGCACGGAGGTCCGTTCCTTCGAGGGCGCCGACGGCACCACCACGGGTTTCACCCGCACGGTCGTCGACGGCTCCACCCACGTCTGTCCCGACTCCGTCCTGCCCTACGTCGGCGCGGGAAAGCTGGACCGGCGACTGTTCGACGTCACCCGGCTCATCGCGGACGGCCACGACGACGCGCACTCCTCCCGGCTGCCGCTCATCGTCGGCTGCACCGAGACCGCCGCCAAGTCCCGCCGGCTGCGCGAAGTGCCCGGCTCCCGCGTCGAGCACCGGCTGGACAGCGTGCGGGGCGCGGCCCTGACGCAGGATCGGAAGCGGACCGCGGAGTTCTGGGAGGCGGCCACCGGCGGCCCGGACGCCGCGGCCCGGTCGGGAGGACCGGTCTTCGCCGACGGTGTGGCCAAGATCTGGCCGGACGGCAAGGTGACGGCCGACCTGGCCGAGTCGACCGCGCAGATCGGCGCGCCCGAGGTGTGGTCCGGGGGAACACGGGCGGAGGCGCGAAAGTCGCCGTGCTGGACACCGGGGTGGACCCGGACCACCCCGGCCTCGCGGACCGGATCGACGGCAGCGCCAGCTTCGTCCCCTACGAGGCGGACATCGCCGACTACAACGGCCACGGCACGCACGTCGCCTCGACCGTCGCCGGGAGCGGCACCGCTTCCGGCGGCAAGGAGCGGGGCGCGCCCCCGGCGCGGACGGCGCTGCGCGCCCCGGAGGGGGCCGGTCACGTCACCCTCAGGGTCACTGTCGGGGACAGTGCCGGCAACGGCGTGACCCAGACGATCACCCGGGCCTTCGGCCTGCGCTGCCCCCACGCCCGTGCCCCCCACCGCCGCGTGGGAGCACGGGCCGGGACGGGTGGGGCCGGCGGCTGCGGACGCGGTGCACGGTGCCCCAGTAGAGGGTCAGGAACGCGCGGGCGAACAGGAGGCCGGCCACCTCATGGAGGGGGGTGGGCGGCCGGCCCTGGAACGCGAAGGGCTTCACGGGTCTCCTTGTGCTCACGTCCGGCGACCGCTGTCCGCGCACGAGTTCTCGACGAACCGGAGGCAGCTCACCCGGTCGGATTTGGCCATCGGGTACGTCCTCGGGGTCGCCGGGGTGGGAGCTGCGGCCGGTCCCTCTCGGCGGAAGCGACCGTTCATCGTTTCCTACGGAGCATCCGCGGTCCCGGTTCACTCCGTGACGGGCGTCTTCCACGTGCGCCGGGCGCGTCACCGTGCGGCCGGCTGGGGGAACTTCGGCGCGGTCCGCGCCGTATCGGTCCGGTCGGTGGTGGTGGCGGCCGCGGCAGCCTGCCGGCGTACCCTCCTGGCCAGCAGGGGGACGGCCAGGGCGGTGAGCGTGACGACGGCGCCGCAGACCAGGAACGCGGCGCGGTAGCCGTCGGTCAGCGTTTCGGCGGGGTCGCCGTGGGAGGAGGCGGTCGCCGACGCGGCCAGCGTGGTCAGCAGGGCGAGACCGACGGTGGAACCCAACTGGCGGGTGGCGTTGACCAGTCCGCTGGCGAGGCCGGTGTCGGCGGGCCGGACGCCGGTGACGGCGAGGCCGGTGAGCTGGACGAAGGCGATGCCCGAGCCGAGGCCGATGACGACGACGGGCCCGAGCAGGTTGCCCACGTAGCCGCCGTCTGCGGAGATCCGCCCCAGCCACAGCAGTCCGGCGGCCAGGGCGCCGAGGGAGGCGCCGAGGGTGACGTACGGTCCGAAGCGGCGGGCCAGGCGGGGGGCGAGGACGGAACCGGCGATGTTGGTCGCCGCGAGCGGGAGTTGCGACAGCCCGGTCTCCAGGGGACCGGCTCCGAGGACACGCTGCTGGTAGACGGGCAGGAAGAAGAACATGCCGAGCCAGATGGCGCCGAACAGGGCCATGATGAGGTTGGTCGGCGTGACCAGCCCCTGGGCCAGCAGGCGAGGGGGCAGCAGCGGGGCCGGGTGGCGGGACTCGATGATGCCGAACGACGTCAACAGGACCGCGCCGGCCGCCAGTGAGGCCAGGACGGGCCAGGACGACCACCCGAAGTCCGAGGCGGCGGTCAGACCGTAGATCAGGGTGGTGAGACCGAGGCTCATCGTCAGCGTGCCCGTGAGGTCGAGGCGGCCGCCCGCACGGGCGTCGGCCGGCCCGGCGTCGACGAGGAGGACCGTCGCGACGAGGGCCAGCAGGGTGCCGGCCGCCGAGACGTGGAAGATGGAGGGCCAGCCCCAGCTCTCGGTGAGCAGCCCGCCGATCACCACGCCTGCCGCGCCGCCAGCTCCGGAGACCGCGCCCCACACGCCCAGTGCCCTGCCCCGGCCAGGCCCCGGGGGGAAGAGATGGAGCAGCAGGGCGAGCGACGCCGGGGCCGCCGCCGCCGCACCCACGCCCTGGAGCGCACGTGCGGTGAGCAGGCTCCACGGCTCGGTGGCCAGGCCGGCGGCCAGGGAGGAGACGGTGCACAGGGCGAGACCGCCCAGCAGGAGGCGACGCCTGCCGAGGAGGTCGGCGACCCGGCCGCCGATGAGCAGGAGGGCTCCGAAAGCGAGCCCGTAGGCGTTGACGACCCAGGACATGCCGCTGTCGGCCAGGCCGATGCCCTCCTGGACGGCGGGAAGGGCGACGTTGACGATGGACGTTCCCATGATCACCACGAACTGGGACGCGGCCAGGGCTGTCAGTGCGGGTCCGTACGACGGGGTCTTCACGGCGCCTTCTCGTTTCGCGCGTTCGATGGTCGGACAGGCAGGGGCCGGGGTGAGGGGTGTGATCCCCGCGCCCCGGCCCAGGTGCTCATGCTGGTGGGGCCGGCGCACGCGGCGTGGTGGGCGCTGGTTACGGCTGCGGGATGAGCTCGACGACGACCGGCAGAAGCGCCTGGCCGGCGGGCGAGGCCCAGTTGACGGCGAGTTCGGTCAGCGCGGTGTTGACGGAGGCGATGACCGCGCCGGCGTTCTCCATGCGCCGCAGGGCGGTGTCGTCGGCCAGCTTGGTCATGGAGCCGCCGGCGTCGGCGACCACGCGGACCTTGTAGCCCTCCTCCAGCGCGGTGAGGGTGGGGTAGACGGTGCAGACGTCGTTGGTGACACCCGCGATGATGAGGTTGCGCCGGCCGGTGTTCTTCACGGCGGCGGCGAACGCCGGGTCGTCCATGGAGTTGACCACGCCGGTGCGCTGGACGCGGTCCTTGTACTCCTGCGGGGCGATCTCGGCGAACTCCTCCAGCAGGGGGCCCTGGGCGTGGTCCTCCATGGAGGTGGTCAGCACCAGGGGGATGTCCAGCGCCTTGGCGGCCTTGGCCAGGGCGAGCGCGTTGGCCTTCATTTCCTTGAAGGGGATGGATCCCACCCAGCTCATCGTGCCGACCTGGTGGTCGATGAGGACGATGGCGGTGTCTTCGGGGGTGAAGAGGTCGAGTGCCATGGAGTATCTCCTTGTTGTGGGGTGCAACCAATGGGGTGCAATCTCGCCATCCCGCCCTTTACTTGCTCGAGCAGGTAATTGGAGAGTAGGCCACACCTAGGCACGATGCAAGCCGAGAACCCAAAAAACTTGCCCGGACACCTACAAGGGTTTCAGGGGTACGACTCCGAGGGGCGGGAAACGAGCCCGGACGCGGAAATGGCTGTCCCCGGCCGGTACGGGCCGGGGACAGCCATCCTGTCGGCGCGGGCGCCGTGGCTGCGTGCGCGTCAGTCCCGCGCGCGCAGCTCCTCCGCGGCGGTGAGCAGGTTGCTCTCCACGCCGAGCAAGTGGTCGAGGAGCCGGCCCCGGCTGTCGGCGGGCATGTCGGCGACCGTCAGCTGCTCAAGCCGGCGCCACACCTCCTCCACCTGCCGGCGCAGCGCCTGACTGGCCGCGGTGGGTTCGATCAGGGACGCCCGCCTGTCGGTGGGGTCGGGGCTGCGTCGTACGAATCCGGCCTTCTCCAGCCGCTGGACCGTGCGGGTCATCGTGGCCGCGTCCGAGTCGAGCACCTTGGCCAGTTCCGTCTGACGCTGTGGTCCCGTGTCCCACAGTTGCATCATGACCAGTTCCTGGCCGGGGTACAGGCCCACGTCCCGCAGCAGCATGCCGGCGAGCATGCGGTGCAGACGGGAGACGCGGAAGATCGCGTGGCTGACGGGACCGCTCACCGCGGTGGCCGGCTGTCCGATCTCCCGCTCGGGCACTTCGGGCATGAGCACTACACCTTCTCTCGGAGTGACGACAGACCTCCCGTCGACGACCACCTACTCTAGCCGAATAATGATGTCCGAACAGGTAAAGGGGCCAGGGCGCCATACCGGCGGCAGGGCTTCGCACGGGGGCGGGCGTCATGCCAGACGGCGCGCACACCACAGTGGCGGCGCCACCCGCCGAGGGGCCTTCACCCCTTTCAGCGGGGCGGGCCGAGGACGACCTGGCCGTACTTGTCGGCGGCTTCCGCCATCCTGACCGGGTCCAGCTTGAAGTCCTCCGGCCGCGGCGTCCTGACGTCCCGTCCCGCGTGCCGGAACATGCCCTCCAGACCGCCCGGCGTCGCGATCATGAGCAGGTCGGCGGCGTCGGAGGTGATGCGGTAGCCGTGCGGGATGCGACGCGGGAGGTAGACGATGCCACCCTCGGTCATCTCCATCTGCTCGTCCCCGGCCCACAGCAGGGCGCTGCCCTTGATGAGCATGAAGACCTCGTCCTCACGGGTGTGCATGTGGAAGGGCGGAGCCTCCCCCTTGCCGACCCGGAAGCGGCCGACCGTCAGCTGCCCCTCGGTCGCCTCGCTGTCGAGCAGAACGGAGAACGTACCTCCGTCGATCCATTCGAGCGTCTGTTGCTCGTCCGCCTGAGCCAGGTACGGCATGCTCATGTTGATCATCTTCCTCGTGAAGGGCTCGGCACCGGCCAATCACCCTGCCTCCGATTACCTGTCCGAGCAATTATCTTGACTGTACGACGCTCATCCGCGCACCGCAAGGTGAGGTGGACCCAGCGTTCACCTAGGCAGTCGACGCGTCACGAGCAACACGCCGAGCCGCAACCCTGACCGCATCAGCGGGCGTCGCCGCGCTCGACCACCAAAAACATGTCTAGGCAAATACCGTTAGGTGGTCGTCCACCAAAGGGGGTCGGTCCGGGCGGGCCGCCACCCGCCCCGCAGCGCAGAGAGAGACAGGACTGCTCAAATGATCACCGTCAGCGGAGCCACCGGTATGTCGGCAGCCGTATCGTCCAGCGTCTGCGCGCCACGGGGCACGCGGTGCGCGCGGTCGTCGGCGCGGGCGGGAAGCCCGCATTCACCCCCGGTGACGGCCTGGAGGCCGTGGAGGCCGATTTCCGCGATGCCAGGGCCGTCCAGCGCACGGTCGACGGTGCCGACGCCTACTTCTTGAAGTCACCGCCGAGCGAGCGGCAGGTCGAGTGGCAGCGCATCCAGGTCACGGCGGCGGCCAAGGCCGGCGTGGGCCGGGTCGTGAAGCTCTCCGCGTACGACACGGGCGCGGACTCCGGGTGGAACATGGGCCGCCGGCACTGGGACGGCGAGCTGGCGCCGCAGGAGTCGGGTCTGCCGCACGCCGTTCTGCGCCCGCAGTACGTCCAGCAGAACCTGCTGCTGGACCAGGCCGCCCCGCGTGCGGGCAAGCTGGTCACCTACATCCCTGACGGCCGGCCCGTCGGCATGGTCGACGCCGCCGACATCGCGGACACGGCAGCGGTCCTGCTGACGACCGAGCCGCTCACCGGACAGATCGTGGTGCCCACCGGCCCCGCCACCGTCACCACCCGGGAGGCGGCCGACGTCATCGCCTCCGTCCTCGGCGCCGGCATCGAGATCGACTACGTCGACACCGACCGCGCCTGGAGCGAGCTGCGCGCGGCGGGCAGGCCCGACTGGTGGATCGCCGACCTGCTGAACATCTGCCAGAAGTCGTCCGCCGAGGTCAACGGCGACGTGCCCACCCTCACCGGGCACACGGCCCGGACCGTCAAGGACAGCGCCGGGAGCGACCTGGCCGCCCGCCGACACACCAGCGCCCCCCACCGCCGGCACGGGCGGCGGCACGTGAACCGGCGGACGGCGACGGACGTAGCCAGGGGGCGGGGACCTGGCACGGGTCTTCCGGTCCCCCTGTACATCCGGATCCCGCAACGCCGTACGCCGTGTCATCGACGCCGAGAAACAACGCTTGGAGCATTCATGCGCATACGCCGCACATTCGCGGTCATGGCCCTCGCCCTCACAGCGGTCGGGGTGTCGTCCACCTCCGCCGGTGCCGCCTCGGCGGACAGGTTCACGTTGACGAACGTGGCCACCGGCAAGTGCCTGGTGGGCGAGAAGTCCGGCGCGGACCACCTGCTCGCCACCGCGGCCTGCCCGCGGCAGCACGACGACTGGGAACTCGTCAGGGTGAACAACGTGCCGCTGGTGAGGAACGTCTCCATCGGCAAGTGCCTCGACGGGAACACGGCCGGCCGGATCTACCTCTCGGACTGCACATCCGCGGACCAGGGGCAGCACTGGTTCGGCACGTGCTCGTCGCACGGCTACATCACCCACGCAGTCACGAACAAGCAGCTCACCGGCTGGAACGACGGACGGCCCACGCTGCGTGCCCTGAACGACGTGGACAACCCCGACAAGCAGAAGTGGCGCCTCTCCGCGCTGGACTCGGACTGCCCCAACGCCTGATCGCGTGACACCGTGCCGTCCTGTTCCAGGACGGCACGGCGGTCGAGGGCCGTCGTGCACGAGGCCGGGGCCGGAGGTCAGCGGGCGCGCAGGGCGTCCACCGCCATGCGGGCCGCCGTGCCGATGGCCGCGTCCGCGTCCGGCAGATTGGCGGCCGTGGAGGCGGAGCGGGTGAAGACGGCGACCGCGTACCGGCCCCCGTCGGGGTACTCGACGACACCGACCTCGTTGCGCACCGTGGGCAGGCTGCCGGTCTTGCCCGCCACCCGCACATCGTCGAAGGGGAACCCGGAGGCCAGCCGGTGCGGCCAGACCTGGAGGCCCATGACACGGCGCATCGCGGCACAGTGCTCCGCCGGAGCGGCCTCGTCGGTCCACACGGCGGTGAGCAGCCGGGTCATGTCCCGCGGGGTGGTGCGGTTGGTGCGGGCAGGGTCCAGTGCCCGCAGCCGGGCGAGGGCGTGCGGAGTGAGCAGGGCGGCGGGGCCGTCCGGGCCGATGTCCTCACGGAGCATGGCGAGCATGCCGGCGAAGTCGTGCAGGGCGAGGGTGTGCTCCAGTCCCAGACTGGCCGTGGCCCGGTTGACGGCGTCCGTACCGACGCGTGCCATCAGAAGGTCGGCGGCCGCGTTGTCGCTGACGGTCATCATCAGGTGGGCCGCGTCCCTGAGCGAGAGGCTCACGGGGTCGAGCAGGGCGGCGAGGCCCGTCGGTCCCGCCGTTCGCCCGGCGACGGCACACTCGACCCGTTCGGTCAGATTCACCACTGCGTCCGCGCCCTGCCGGTACAGAGCCACCAGCAGGCAGAGCTTGTGCACGCTGGCGGTGACCACCGGCCGGTCGGCCCCCGCGTCGATCTGCGCGCCGGAGTCGATGTCGACGGCGTGCAGGCTGCCGGTGACGCCGGCCTCGGCGAAGGCGGCGTGGATGCGGCGGACGGGGGACGGCGTCACAACAAGTACTCCGCTGCCGGGCGCAGGTGGAGGGGGCGGCAACCTCCGGTCCGGCTCCGGCGGTCGCCCTGAGCGCGTCACCGACGGCTTCGGCGAACGTCTGGACGGCGGTGTCGCCGCGGCCCCGGAGCCAGACCACGGACGAGCGCACCGCGAGCGGAGTCCCGGCCAGCGGGCGTCAGGCGACGGAGGGGCCCGACGCGCCGCCGACGTCGGGACGGGCCGGGTCGCGGGGTGCGAACGCGACGACGTCGGCCGACAGTATCAAGCCCCGGACGAAGCCGGTTCCTTGCCCGTGCCGGACGGCGGGCGGCACGTAGCCGTTGCGGGCGCAGGTGGTCAGCAGGCCGTCGTACAGCGCGGGGGTGTCGGGAGCCGCCCGCCCGTGGCACGGCGCGGACTGCGTGATGTGACGGACAGAGCCGGCCGCTCCTCGGGGACGAGCGGCCGGCTTGGGGTCAGCTGCGGGACAGCACCGCCGCGACGTCCTCGCGCAGGGCCGGCAGGTCATCGTGGAGGACGGCGCCCGGGCACTCCGTGGTCAGCCAGTCCCGGTGGCCGCTGATCACGTTCACCCTTCGGGTGACACCGTTGACCGGGTTGACAAAGGTGCCGACGGCCCGCGGGCCGAGGCCGTGGGCCGCAGACAGTGAGGCCAGCAGGGTGGTCAGGGAGTCGCGGGCGGCGGGTGCCGGGGACCGCCCGGTGAAGGTCTCGAGCAGGGCGATGCCGAGGTTGCCCGAGTTGTAGCCGGTGGTGTGGAAGGCGGTCACCATGTTGGTGTGGGCATCGACCGGGCGCCTACCGGGGAGACGCCGTCCCTCCCGCGCGGGGTGGAAGGGATGATTCCGCAGTAGGCCCGCCTGTCCCTACGGGCCGGAGGCGGCCGGGGTTCAGCCGACGGGCGCGGGTACCTTCTCGACGTACTGCTGGGTGCCGGGCGAGGTGTCCTCGGCCGTGAAGTACCCGCGGGTGCGCAGACCGGTGCCGAGGTCCTCACCGGTGACGCTGAACCCGCCGGGCGGGGCCGTCCGGTCCAGCGTGCCGCGGAAGCGGTGGATCGTGCCGTCCGGCAGGACCCGGGTCACCAGCACGGTGTCACCGGTGCGCGGGATCTCGGTCGTGGGGCGGGGGCGGGGGCTGTCCATCCGCTGCTCCTGTTCTGTCGCGTCGCGTTGCTCGTCCGCGTCCGGGGCCCGCCGATGCCGCCTGGCGGACGTGCGGACGAACGGACGCTTCCCTCGTGGCAACGGCGCCGGGGCCGGTGCGGTTCACGCACCGGCCCCGCTCGGCCGGACCGGGCGCCGGTCAGCGCGCGGTGGCCAGGGCCCGGGTCCGCGCCTCCTCCGCCGCCCGTGCCACCGGCCCGTGGTGAACTGGGCCGTGACCGGGCAGCAGGAGGTCGGCGTCGAGGGCCATGAGGACGTCGAGCGAGGCCACGGCGCGGGACCGCTCGTGGTGAAACATGTCGGGCAGGATCTGCGGGCCGGTGACGCGGGAGGTGGGGTGGCTGCTGACCAGGGCGTCTCCGGAGACGAGCGCCCCGACGTCCGGCAGGTGGTAGGCGCAGTGGCCCTCGGTGTGGCCGGGTGTGGGGACCGGTACCGGCCGGCCGGGCAGCTCGAGCGCGCCGGCCGCGGGGAAGGGCCGGGGCTCGGCGACCGGATGCTGGGCGGTGCCGCCGGCGCGCAGGGTGTGCACGGCCCACGGCAGGACACCGGGCCGCCAGGCGTTGCGCAGCACCGTGCCGACGGACACCTGATGGAGGAACTCACGGCGCGCGTGCGGCACTTCGGCCTCGTGCAGGAGGACCGGGGTGCCGTAGGTCGTGCGCAGGTACTCGGCGGACCCTAGGTGGTCGTTGTGGGCATGGGTGAGCAGTACGGCCGCCACCCGCTCCGGTGCACTGCCCACCTCCGTCAGCGACTCCAGCAGGAACGCACGGTCACCGGGGTACCCCGTGTCGATGAGGGTGGCCTCGTCGCCCTCGGTCAGGATGATCCAGTTGGTGTTGCTCCCGTGCACCAGGTAGGTGCCGTCGGCGACCTGGCGGATGTCCGCGCGCATGGGTCCTCGTTCTCGTCTGTTCTCGGGCTCGTGGGCTTGGGGTGGTTCGGCGGTTCAGCGGGACTGGAGCGCGTCCAGAGCAACGGCCTGAGCGATGGCGAGACGGCGGTCGAGGTCGGGTGAGGCGATGTCCAGGACATAACGGTCGACCAGGCTGAACTTCTTCGTCACGGACATCACCGTACGGCCGTCCGCGCCCGTGAAGTCGAAGTGGTAGGGCCAGGCGAACGGCAGCATGTCCACGAAGGGCACCACTTGCCAGACCCGGCGCACAAGGGCGACGAAGGTGCTGCGTTCCCGTCCGGTCAGCGGCTCCTGTCCCTCCTGGCGCAGCATCCAGGTCGAACGGAGCAACGAGGACCGGAACTTCTTCTCGAAGGTCCCGACGACCTGCCCGTCCGCGTCCGTCACGTCGTACCCGGCGCCCAGGTCGACCACACTGCGCGCCCGGAAGGCAAATCGGAGTCGTTCCTCGTCCTGGCTCTCGTAAAAGGCCACCCGCTCCTTCAGCACCATCCGCTTCTGCTGCGCGAACGCCACGGTCTCCCCGTCCGCGCCGTCCGGCCCCGCCGCGGTCACCTCGTACTTGTTGACCGCGAGAGCGACTTTCTGCTTCACGTGGAAGCGTTCCTGCCGCTGCATGAGCGCCTCGTCCATCAGAACCTCCTGCCGTTCCGGTACCCGTCTCCACGTCCGTCCGGGCGGACGGGTTCGGCGGGGCGGGCCGGGGACGGGCCGGGCAGGGATGCTGCCGTGGCTCGGCACGAAGCCCCTGACTCCTCCCCAGGAGTCAGGGGCTCCCTGTCCGGGCCCCACAGCCCTTCCACTCGCTTCAACGTCAGGGGGGCAGTGCGGGTTCACGGTGCCGGAGGACGACTGGCACGCCGTTCTCCGGCGCACCCCTGAGCCGAAACGCGGGGCCGTCGTACTTCTGGGAGCAAGGCCATGGCCGGACGGAGCCGCCGGGAGGGCGGCCCCCGGCCACGACGGAGGACGAATGGAAGGCACATCGATGCCCGCCGGCTGGCAACCCGACGAGGACGGACCGCGCCGCGCGAACGATGACCAGGGGGCCGCGGACTCCGGCGCGCCTCCGGACGGCGGCGCTCCCGGATCGGGTTCGGGCGGCCGGTCCGGGGCGGAGGCCCCGCCGCGACCCTGGCCTCGATACCCGGAGGGGCAGTGGGAGGCGGCGAGTCATGCCCTGGCGGCCGCGACGACCGGCAGCTGCCTGGCGCGGCGGGACGCGCGGGGTGCCGGGAGGGCCCGTGCGATTCCCATGGCCGGCGACGCCACGACGCGGGCGGCGGAACACATCTGCTCAAGCACGTCGGCGCCGACCGCTGTCTGGACACCGACGAGACCAAGCTCTACCTCTCCGACTGCACCACCGAGGACACCGGGCAGGTCTGGCGCCTGACGGCTGCGGCGTCGTCGTCAGCGTGCCGTTCGTGACCCGCGTGACCGCCACGGGCGGCGGCGGAGCGTCGGCGTCGGGCCCCGCCCGGCGCGCCCCGTCGCTCTCCGACGGCTGCTGAACCGCCGGGCGGGAGGGCGGCCCCGGCCGTCCCTCCCCCTCCGGCAGGGCGCTACCCGGTCACACCCCCACAGACCGGTCCGGACCCGCGGCACTCCCCTGACGTACTCAGAGGGCACCCACCGGTGCGGCACACGACGCGCGCACCGGTTCTCATCAACGAAGCGGAGCCCGCTGATGCCCGTCGTCCTGGTCCACGGTGTTCCCCAGACCCCTGAGGTCTGGGACGGACTGCGCCCCCTGTTGGGCCGCGACAGCGTCGCGCTGTCCCTGCCCGGCTTCGGTACCCCGCTGCCGGAGGGGGCAGCCCCGGCCAAGGAGTTCTGCGCCGACTGGCTGGCCGACGCCCTGAAAGAGCTGGACGCCCCGATCGACCGTCGGCCACGACTGGGGCGCGCTGCTGACCGCGCGGATCGCCACGACCCGGTCGGTGTCGCTGCGCAGCTGGGTGATGGACGTGGCCTGCATCTACCGCCCTTCCTACGTCTGGCACGACCTGGCCCGGATCCGGCAGACGCCCGAAGCGGGTGAGGCGTTCATGGACCACGCGCTGGCCACACCGACGGACCCTCCCGAGAGCACCGCGTCGGCGATGCGCGGCTGGGGCGTGCCCGAGGAGCACGCGGTGGCCATGAACGGGCGGCTGGACCGGACGATGTGCGATGCGATCCGGTCGGCCACGCCGAACGTGTTCGCCGACTGGGGGGACGACGACCGGCGCCCCGGAGAGCCCCGGTCTGGTGCCGATACCGGGGAAGGACCACGTGGAGGACGCCGTGACGTCCCGGCGGACGGCCGACCTCCTCGGCGCGCCACACCGAGATGCCTTACCTCGGGCACTGGTGGATGCTGGAGGACCCCGGGCACAGTGCGTGGGAACTGACCACGTTCTGGGACTCACTGAGCTGACCGGCCACCCCGCGGAGCACCTGACAGCCTGTCACACACCGGGGCGGGGGCGCGATACGTGCCCCCGCCCCGGTGTCTTCCCCGCGTGCACCGTGCCGCTCGCGTGCCGCCTTCTCGAGCATTCCGGTCAGGCCGGCCGGCCGACCGTCTGCAGCAGCCGTGCCCGGTCGGGTGCGCCAGACGCGTAACGCGGGCGCCCGGTGGAGAGTTCGACGACCCGCTGTACCAGGCCGGGCTTGATGAGCGCCTCCTCCGCGGAGGCGAGCTGGGAGGCCACCAGGCCGTAGCCTCGGACCACGTCGGCGTCGAGCGTGACCGCGGTGTCCAGCGCGGTGCGCAGCGCCCAGGCCGGGTCGTCGGTGCTGTAGGACTCGCCGCGGATCTCGGCGTCGATCTCCGCGAGCCGGTGCCGGTTCCAGGTGTCGCCGTCGAGCCATATCGGCCAGAACTGCTCCTCCAGATCCGCGTCGAGGGCGAGCACGAGGTCCGCCGGGTCGCCCAGCCCCGTACGGCGGACGACGTCGCGCAGGGTCTGGGCCTGGCCCAGCCCAGCGGTCATCCCCATGCCGAACTGGGGGTTGAGGGTCATGTGGGCGTCGCCGATCGCGACCAGACCGGTGACGGCCGGCTCGCCGTCGCTGACCCACCGGCGGTGCGTGGTCCCCGTACCGGCCATGACACGGACATCGCCGTCGGGGACGCCATCGCCCCAGTGCGCGGCCTCCGGGTACAGGGCGAGGACCGCGTCCCACACGTCGGGGTCGCTCAGCGGGCGCAGGGCCTGGTCGCGGCCGGAGGTGACCAGCGTGACCGACCAGTGGTCGCCGTCGCCGGGGGCGGTGATGACGGAGACGCTGTCGTGGTGGGTGAGCGGCCAGTAGCGGGAGACGGGCAGGCCGCGGCCGTCGGCACGGAAGAACCGTGAGTAGTAACGGAACCCGGTCTCCTCCCGCAGTTCCTGGGGCACCGCGCCGAGTCGCTCCAGCATGGCGGGCAGTTCGGTGCGGCGCCCGGAGGCGTCCACCACGAGGTCGGCCTCGATGCGGGTGCCGTCGTCGGTGACGACGCCGGTGACGTGCGGGCGGCCGTGGACGCGCGGTTCGCCGGTCAGCAGCGCGCGCACCCGGGAACCGGCACGCAGGGTGACGCCGTCGGTGTTCGCCGCGGCTCCCTGGAGGGCGGCTTCGAGCACGGGCCGCCGGGCGGCGTACGTCTCGTACTGCTCGTCGCCGGGTCGGCGCGGGCCGACGGTTCCGGCGGCCCACACACCGGCGAGCATGTCGTGGGAGCGGCCGCCCGCGTCGAGTATGCGGCGGACCGCGTGGGGGGTCTCCCTGTCGAGGATGCGGGCGCCGCCCGGCATGAGGATGTGGGTCTGGCCGTACTGCTTGACCCCCTGGCGGGACTGCGGTGCAACGGCCCCCACCTGGTCGCGGTCGAGCACGGTCACCCGATGCCCCTCACGCGCGAGGATCATGGAAGCGAAACTGCCGACGATACCGGCGCCGATCACCAGGATGTGTGTCATGCGGACTCCTTGGACGCTGACTGTCTTCGGTCAGAGGATCCGGCGCACCACTGTTCATTCGACAGGTCACTTTGCTGACCGGTTCCTGCCGCTTACGCCCGGCCCTCACCACAAGGACACCCGGCACTGCTGGAGGAGCAGTGCGCAGGCGGCGGCGTCGAGGATCTCGTGCGAAGGGGCCACCGCCCCATCACCCCGGCGTGGACCGGGGCCGGCCGGCTGTGCCGGTCCCGGCGGATCGTGAGGAAGACGCCATGACACCCGTCCCCCCACGGGCCCCGGCACCACCCGGCGCGCCCACCCGCCCCCGCAGCGGCCTTGGGCGTCCTGTGCGAAAGACGCGCCGCCACCCCGTGAGCAGGCCGACAGCGAAGCCGGGCGCGACCGTGCGGCGAGCGGTTGGACCGGAGCACGCCGGACTGATCGGCCGCCGCCACCGGGCCCGGTCACCCGCTCAGTGCGGTGCGGCGACCGGGTCCTCCAGAGAGCCCTGGGGCCGGATCAGTCCGGACTCGTAGGCCAGGATCGTCGCCTGTACGCGGTCGCGCAGTTGCAGCTTGGTGAGCAGCGCGTTGACGTGCGACTTGACCGTGCCGGTGGTCACGCCGAGCTGCACTCCGATCTCGGCGTTGGTCAAGCCGGAGGCGATCAGCAGCAGCACCTCCCGTTCGCGCGGAGTGAGCTGGGCGAGTTGGCCGGAGATCTCCGGCGGCAGGGGCGCTCCCTGCGCGAACTGCCCGATCAGGCGCCGGGTGACGGTCGGGGCGAGGATGCCCTCCCCAGCGGCGACCACCCGGATCGCGGTGAGCACGTCCTCGGGCACGGCGTCCTTGAGCATGAACCCGGACGAGCCGGCGCGCAGCGCCTCGTAGACGTACACGTCCAGGTCGAAGGTGGTCAGGACGAGCACCCTCGGGCTAGTCTCCAGAGCGGTGATCAGCCGGGTGGCGGTCAGTCCGTCCATGCCGGGCATGCGGATGTCCATCAGGACGACGTCGGGGGCGGTCTGTTCCGCGAGCGCGACCGCGCTCGTGCCGTCACCCGCCTCGCCGACGACGGTCAGGTCCGGTTCGGCGTCGACGACGGCCACGAACCCGGCGCGCACCACCGCCTGGTCGTCGACGACCAGTACGCGTATGGCGATGTCAGGACCTCCTCCACAGGGACCGGCACGGTGCCGGGCGGGACGGACACCCGCAGCGTACCGGTCCGGTCCACGCTCATCCGCCCGGACGCCGACTCCGCCTGCACGCGCAGCCGTTCCGCGACCGGACCCGCCGCCGCCCAGCGGCCGCTCAGCCATTGCCGCCGCGCCTCGCCGAGTCCCGCGCAAGGCACGTACAGGGAGGCCGTGATGCCGAGCTGGGTCAGCGACGCCACCACCGAACTGGCGTAGAGGACGTCCGGCAGCCACACGCAGCCGACGACGGCGGTGCACAGGGCCGTGATCCGTCCGCCGCAGCGCACCGCGACGGAGTGGAGCGCCACGAGGACCGCCGGGTTGGCGAAGTACTCGGGGGCGGCCAACGCGCCGGTCAGCATGCCGGCCACCGTCCCGGCGAGCGCGAGCAGGGGTTCGCTGCGCCGCCGTCCCAGCGCGACGAGTTGCGGGACGATCCCGGCCAGCATGCCCGCGGGCAGCAGTACCCCGGAGACCTCGTCCGACAGGAGCGCGATGGCGAGGATGCCCGCGTTGGGCACGGCGAGGATGGCCGGCAGCAGCCAGTTACGTGTGGATTCCATGCCGGGTGTGAGCGTGGGCCACCCGCGCCGCACCCGCGTCTGCCCCCGGCGCGGGGGGGATGTCTCCACCCCGGGATAGAGACACCGTTCGTGCCGGTGGCGGACGCCCCGGGCCTGCCGCGCCGAGACGCTGGTGCACATGGCCGCTGAACCTCTGCTCACCGCGCTCCCCTGTCACCGGATGGCGCGTTACACCGGGCATCACCGCTGGTGGCGTCCGGTGCTCGGCCTCCTGTTGCTGCTCACGGGCCTGGCCGTGGCCTTCCTGGTGATCGACGCGGTGGTCCACGCCGCGGGTCCCGCCGCCGGGATGCGGGAGCTGCCGGACGGCTCGATGCGGCTCGGTGAGCGGGGGGCGACGGCCATGGGGCTGTTGTTCATCGCGTCGCTGCTGCCGCTGGTGCTGCTGGCGGTGCGGTGGCCGGGGCGGCGTCCGGCGGGCACGGTGTCGTCGGTGACGGGGCGGCTGCGCTGGCGGTGGCTGGGCTGGTGCCTGGCGGCCGCAGTGCCGGCCGTGGCGGTGCTGGCCCTGGTGGTGGTCCTCGTTCCGTTCGACGACACCTCGGGTGTGGCGGCGGAGCCGGATCAATGGGTGGGCTGGTCGTCGTTCGCGGTGTCGATGACGGTCGTGGCCCTGTGCGTGCCGTTCCAGGCGGCGGCCGAGGAGTACGTCTTCCGCGGCTGGATGATGCAGGCGGTGGGCGGTTTCCTGCACTCGCCGTGGTTCGCGGTGGTGCCGCAGGCGGTGCTGTTCGCCGCCGCGCACGGCTGGGGCACCGTGTGGGGCTTCGCCGACCTGTGCGTGTTCGGCCTGGTGACCGGCTGTCTCACCGTGCGCACCGGCGGTCTGGAGGCGGCCATCGCCCTGCACGTGCTGAACAACCTGCTGGGCTACGGCTTGGCCGCGACCGTCGTGGGCGGCCTCACCGGCGCGGAGACCGCGGCCGACTCCCCCGTCCTCCTCGCCGTGGTCGACATGGCCGTCATCGTTCTCTACGGGGCCCTCGTGCTCTGGCTCGCCCGCCGCCACCGGCCCCAGCGGATCTCCGCCTCGGCCCCGCGCCCGGTGGCGATGCCGCCGTACCCGACGGTTCCGCTGCCCGGCATCCGCGTCGTCCGGCCGTAGCGACGCGCAAGCCCGTTGACCCTACCGACAAGCAAAGGGGCAATCATGTCCACGCAAGCCGCTGGTGTCCGCTTCGGCCTGCTCGGGCCGGTGACCGCCACCCGGGAGGGCGTCGTCCTCGACCTCGGTCCGCGCCAGCGGCGCGTGCTGCTGATCCGGCTGCTCGTCGCCCGCGGCCGCGCGGTCAGCCTCGGGCAGCTCAGCGACGACCTGTGGGAGGAGCGCGTCCCGACGCGGGCTGCGACCTCGGTGCACGCGCACATCAGCAGACTGCGCCGCGTCCTGCACCCCGCCGAGCCCTCCGCGGCGGTGCAGGACGGTGTCCTCGCCACGACGCCGTACGGCTACGTCCTGCACGTCGCCGACGAGGACCGGGACACCGTACGGTTCGAGCGCGCCGTGGCGGCCGGGCGTCAACTACTGGACGCCGGACGGCCGGAGCGGGCCGCCGAGGTGCTCACCGCGGCCCTGTCCCACTGGCGCGGCGACGCCCTGGAGGACGCCGCAACCCTGCCCTTCGCCGCCCGGGAGATCACGCGTCTGACGGAGTGCCGGCACGACGCGCAGGAGCTGCGTGCGCGTGCGCTGCTCATGGCCGGGCGGCCGGACCAGGCCGTGCTCGCCGCGCACGCCCTCATCGACGAGGAGCCGCTGCGCGAGTCCGCGTGGGATCTGCTACTGCGGTCCCTGTGGCTGCTGGGCCGGTCCGCCGAGGCAGCGCAACAGTACGACCGCGCCCGCCGGATCCTGCACGAGGAACTGGGCGTCGGTCCCGGTCCGGCACTGCGCGGGCTGCGGCGGGCGATGCAGCGGCACGACCTGTCCGTGCTCGGCACGGACAGCCACCGCCGCACGCGGGTCGCCTGCTGACGCCCGCCCCTCGTGCCGCCGGACCGTGCGGGACGGTCCGGCGGCATCAGGGGATCAGCCCTGCAGCACCTGGTACGCCTTCCTGCCCATCATGAGGTGACCCACCCCGTTCGGGTGGGCGGAACCGGACGTGACCGTCAGCTTGCCGGTGCTCGCGTTCGGCGTCAGGACGGGGTTGATCCACCGCTTCGCCGCATCGGACTGGCACATGTGCGCGTCCGTGAACGCGGAGTAGGTGTCCGCGTAGGTCACCTTCTTGCCCTCGGTCTTGGCCTGGTGCGCCACGAGCGCCTGCGTGACGTTGAGCTCGCGCGTCACCTGGTCGAGGTAGGCCACGTCACTGGCGGCCAGCGGGACCTGCGCCTTGTACGGCGCGCACCTGCTGCCGTCGGCCGGGAAGAGGCGCGGGTAGCCGACCAGGACGATGCGCGCGTTGGGGCTGCGCCGCGAGATGTCGGTGATCATGTCGCGGGTGCGCGAGGCCACGTAGTCGAGCTTGGCGTCCAGCGTCTTGGCGACCGATGCCTTGCAGGTGTTCCCCAGCTGCGACGCCACCACGCACTGGGTGAGCGTCTCGGTGAACCCGAGGTCGTTGCCGCCGAGCGTGACGGTGACCAGGTCGGTGTCCTTGGTGAGGGCGTTGACCTGCGGGGCCTGGGAACCCTGCTTGTTCCACAGCGACTTGGTGGTGGCACCGCTGCAGGTGACGTCCTTGAAGACGGCGGGCTTGTAGGCCGCCGCCAGAAGGGACGCGTAGCTGGAGGTGGAGCGCTTGCAGGTGTCGTTCGTCGCCTGCGGCAGGCCGGTGCCCGCGGCGTAGGAGTCGCCGAGCGCGACGTAGTGCTTGTAGGCGCCCGCGGCGGACGCGTCCGCCGCCTGCGCGGAACCCGCTCCGGCGGACAGCAGGGAGACGCCGGCGGCGGTGGCGGCGACCGTCGCCACCGCCGCTCTGCGGGCGGGAGCGGAACGTCGTCGGGTACGGGTCATGGAGCCCCCAGGTGGAGTAGTGGATGCGGAGGTGCGGGCGAGCCGCGAACGGGCCGCCCGGCCCTTGCAACGACAGCGGCGGGCCTCCGGTTCACCGTCGCGCCGGGCCGCCGGGCCGGTGCGCGAGAACGCCGAAGGCGAAGGCGTACGCCTTCGCCTTCTTCGCCTTCGTCCTGTGAAGCTGTCCCACCCGGCCCGGCCCGGGTTCAGGTCGGGAAGCGCGGCGCGTCGACCGTGCGGGACTCCTGCTGGGCGACGGCCCCCTTGGCACGCCGCTTGCGCAGCCGGTGGTAGAGGGGGGCAAGCAGGGTGGCCAGGAGCCATCCGCACGAGAGCCGGAACAGCATGCCGAACCAGGTGTCAGGGGCGTCCTCCATCCGCTCCAGCACCATGCGGCTGAAGGGATAGGCCGCCACGCAGCCGGCCACGACCAGCCAGATCGGTGCGGACCAGCGGCCCCGGGAGATGAGAAGGGTGCCCAGACCCACGACGACGACCGCGGCCATCACAGCGGTGACGTTGACCTGCATGGGGTACCACTTTCTGCCCTGGCGGGCGGGTGACGGGCGGCGCCGGACGGAGCGTGTGCCGCGAGGATGCGAAGGCGAAGGAAGGCGAGGGCGGGATGCGGCGTGCCGGGGGGGTCAGGCGGCGGCGGGGCTGCCGCGGCGCACCCGGCGTACGAGCGCGCCGATCAGGTACGCGTTGGCCAAGGCCGCGACCGGGACCACCGCGCCATACAGCGCCATTGCGGCCGCTCCCTCGCCCAGCGGCAGGAAGAGCACTGGCAGGCTGGACGGCGCGGTCAGGAGCAGGGGCCACACGGCCGCGAAGGAGCCGTCCGCGTGGTGTACCAGCACGCCGTCGAGGACCACCCAGACCAGTGTCGCGGCGACGAGCGCCAGGTAGCCCTGGCTGATCCGGTTGCCCGCGATCCGGGCGGTGACGGTCTGCTTGCTGCGCGGTGTGTCGGTCATGTCGTCGTGTCCTTCTGCTGGGGCGCCTCCCGGCGCGGTGTCGGTGCCGTCGTGCTCGGCATGACTCAAGCTTCTGCCCCGCGACGGGGCACGGCGTCGCCCGGCGGCAGGAACCCGGCCTCTATCCGGAGGTGGAGGAGAATCCCGGCCGGTGGGAGGCGGGAGCGGGGCGCGGCGGCCGTCGGCCCCGGCGTACGGCACACCCGAACCACCGACCGTCCGCGGCCGTAGTTCCCTGTGCCGCGAAGAAGCCGGGGACCACACGCCGCGCCGTAGGGCGGGCGGCGGTACGGGCCGTCGGCAGTGCCACAGGAGTGACCCACCCCATGAAGACCCCGCAGTCCCTTCCCATGCCGTTCATGACCGGTTCCGAGGCGTGCGCCACCGCCTCCGACGCCTTCTTCCTCGATCAGTACCCGGCGGGCAGCCCCGAGGTCCTGGCCGCCACCGCGCTGTGCGGACGCTGTCCGCTGGTGCGGCCCTGCCTGATCTGGGCCCTGGACAACCCGACGCTCGCGTACGACGGCATCTGGGGCGCGACGACGCCCGCACAACGCAGGGGACTGCGCCTGGGACTGCTGCGCCGGCTGGGCCGGGAGGGCACGGCACGTGTCCTGCGCGCCGAGTACGAGAAGACCAGGACGGTCATGGCCGGGCTGCGCAGGACCGCTTGAGCGCCCGAGCGGCCGGACACGAGTGCGGACCGGAAGGATTGACGGGATTTCACGGGGGTATCACTGGGCCGACGACGCGCGCGCGGTCCCCGGAAGCACGGCCCGGCGGTGAGCGGCAAGGTTGCGACAAGGTTCGTCCAAGTCCGGCCCATCAGTGTGGTTCCGCTACCGAAACACACTGATCACGGATGAGGACGCCACACCATGAGGCGGACCACGGAGCTCCTGCCGGGCTCGGACACCCCCACTGCCACACCTCCCCCACCCAGCGGCCTGAACGACCCCCTGTGCATCAGCGGCGAGGACTTCATCCGCCGCCTCTACGCCGAGCACGGTGCGCTTCTGCTGCGCTACGCCGCCCGCCTGCTCGGCGGCGACTGGCACCGCGCCGAGGATGTCCTCCAGGAAGCCTCCCTGCGCGCCTGGAAGCACGCCTCCACCCTGGGCCTCAACGTCGCCGAGGCGCGCCCCTGGATGTTCACGGTCGTCAAGAACCTGGTCATCGACCACCGGCGCGCCCGCAACATCCGGCCCCCCGAGAGCCTCTCCCTGGACACTCTGGAGAGCGCCACCGCCACCGACGACGCCGTCGAGCGCCTGCTCACCTCCCACGTCGTCACCCAGGCCCTCGATGACCTCAGCGAGCAGCACCGGGAGATCATCCAGCTCATGTACTACCTGGAGTGCAGCGTCACCCAAGTCTCCCACCACCTCGGCATTCCTCCGGGCACCGTCAAATCGCGCTCGTACTACGCCCTGCGAGCCCTCAAGAAGGCCATGGCCGCACGCGGCCACCCGGCGAGGTGACCCCTGCCGCGGGCGGCCTCGCTCCGTCTCACTCTCGGCTACCTGCTCGCTCCACAGCGTGCGGACGGCGGTGAACTGCCGCGTGGGTCCTTACGTAGTAAGAGGCGGAGCCCGGGGACCCACAGGTGCAGGAAGTGAACGATGAACTGCGAGCAGGTGAAGATCGATCTGGCGGCAGAGATGCTGACGGGGAGGGCCGAACCGGAGAAGGCGGCGCGTACCGCTCATCTGGACCGCTGCCCGCCGTGCGGCCGGGAGCGCCAGGAACTGCGCGGGCTGAGGGACCTGCTGGCCACGGCATCGTCCCAGGAACCGTACAGCGGACCGCTGCGGCCCGACCCGGAGCGCGCCGTGCGCGCGGTTCGCCGGCGCGCCGCCCGCACCGTGGACACACCCGAGGGCGGGCCGCTCCCGGCCGGGCAGCCGGTACGCCGGGCGTCGGTGCGGCTCCCGGCACTGGCGCTGGCCGCCGCGTTCGCGGCCGGAGTGCTGTCGGCGGGCCGCCTGCGCGCCGGTCCGGGGGGCCGCCGTGGCCGGCCCGCCGCGCCCGGCTCCCCGGATGGCGGCCACCACGCGGACGGACACGTGGACGCGGACGGACGCGTGACGGACCCGTCCGCACCCGTGGGAGTCCTGGCCCGCCCGTGGGGCTCGGAGATCAGTCTGTCGCCGTTCTCGCTGGGGCACTCGCTCGCCCGTGCCGCGCGTCGCCCGGTCCGGTGCCGTCTCGTCGCCGTGGCGGTGTCCGGTGCGAGCGAGACCGTCGCGCACTGGTCGGTGCCGGACAGTCCGCCCGTCGGCGCCGACGGCGCGGTGCGGGGCAGCAGTTCCCTGGCACCGCAGGACATCGCCCGGCTCACGGTGGAGTCGCAGGACGGCACGGAGCTGCTGGCGTTCGACCTCGGCCGCTGACCCGTCCGGCCGCCCGGGCCCGGCACCGCTTCGGCGTGCCGGGCCCTTCCCGTTTCCGGTTCCGCGAGCCGCGCGGCTGGGACGGCGGGCGGGGTCACTCGTCCCGGATGACGCGGGGCTTGCGGGTGTGCGCGACCTCGGTGATGTTCATCTCCCGCAGGGGTCGCCGGGCGGCGCGTCCCACGAGGGCCGCGAGGCGGGACGTACGGAGTCGCCACCGGTGACTACTTGTCCGGGCCCCCTTCGGTTCAGCAGAGCCGGAAGATTTTCCGGGTTCTCGCCGACGGGTGGTGCCTGCCGCCGCCCGGTTCGTTCACGCACTGGACGGACTCGCGGAAGTCGGGGCCGTCACGCGGGGGTCACACCAACTCGTAGTCCCACTTCTGCCAGTCGTGCTTCAGGCACTCACGGGTGTACAACTCCTGGAAGAGACCCGACTTCATGTCCAGGCACCTCTTGGTCGCCCAGTTCACAACGATCCTGTCCGAATAGCGTGTCCACTTCTGGTAGTTGCCACCGTTGCAGGGCTCGACGTAGACCCGTCCGCTCCCGTCGGAGTCCAGGCAGAAGTGCGTCCCGTTGCCCGCCTGCCGCTCAGTGGCGGGGTGCCGGATGCTGTTGCCGCTGCCCTGCATCCAGACAGTGGCATCGCCCTGGCACACGAACTTCGCATACGAGGGAACGAAGTTGCCGAGGACGGCCCGGTCGTGAACGGCGCACCTGTCCTCGTGGACGTTCACGATTTTGAACTTTGTACCCGCGGGTACCGTCGCCGCCGAAACGGTGCCGGCTTGCGCCACCGGTGCCGCGCTCGCCGTCGTGGCGGACAGTCCTGCAGTCAGAGCGACGGCGGTCACCGCGCCCAGCAGTGCGCGTACGCTCTTCGAGCGGACGGCCGTTCTCACCGTGTGCTTGGACATGTGTGTGGTGTTCTCCTTGCGGCGGTGGCCCTGGGCGGGCCATGTGCGGCCTGTCATGAGGGACTACGGCAGGGCTTCCCCTGCCGGTTCGACGGCCGGGCGATTTTCTGTGTTCAGCCGAAGAGCACCAGCGGCTTCGCCGGGAGGCCGAGGAGGGCCTCGGGCAGGTCCTCGTGGGCCAGGGTGTCGCTGTACACGCGTGTGGGGTCGACCTGTCCGGAGGCCAGCAGGGAGAGCACGGCCGGAAGGTGCGGGGTGATGTCCGGCCGGCCGGTGGTGAGGGTGACGGCGTCCATGTACATGGACATCAGGGGCACCTTCGCCGGTTCGAAGTAGATGCCGACACTGTGGCAGTGGCCGCCGGGAGCGGTCGCGCGCAGTGCGGCGGTGAGGCCGCGGGGGTGAGCCGAGGCGTCGACCGTCACCGGGAAAGTCCCGGCGTCCAGCTCCCCGGCGTTCTCAACGGTCCGCGCGCCGTAGGACTCGGCGATCGCCCGCCGACGGGCGTCGGAGTCGGCGTACACGACGTCGGAGCTGCCCAGCGCCACGGCGAACGCGCACGCATAAAGCCCGTGCGTGAGGCCTCCGGCCACCAGCACCGGGCACCCGGGCGGAGCGACGCGCGCCGTCCCCGTGCCGACGCGGCGTTCCCATGATCGTTTCGAGCAGCCGGAGCAGCCGCCCCGCCGCACGTTCCGGCCCGGCCCCGAGCGCCACGGCGCCCGCGTGCCGCCGACGCGCAACTCCTCGTCCGGCATTCCTCCCTCTTCCCCTTTCCCCGAGCGAGCCCGGAGTCGCCCATGTCCACGAGGCCGTCCCCTCCCGCCCTTCGCCGCGTCGTCGTCACCGGTGCCGGGGCGACCACGCCCTTGGCCGGCGACGCGCAGTCGACCTGGAAGCAACTGCTCGCGGGACGGTCGGGAGTCGTCGCCCTGAAGCACGAATGGGCCGCCGGCCTGCCGGTGCGCATCGCGGCGTTGGCCGCGGTGGATCCCTCGGACGTGCTGCCCCGGCATGTGGCGCGCCGGCTCGACCGTGCCAGCCAGTTCGCGTTGATCGCCGCCCGGGAGGCCTGGACGGACGCCGGATTCTCGGGCGCGGCCGGCGGCACTGGCCCGGGCGCGGTGCGGGCCGACCGGCTGGCGGTGGTGATGGGCACTGGCGTCGGCGGCGTGTCCACCCTGCTGGATCAGCATGACGTGCTGCGCGAGCGGGGGGGCGCGCGGGGTGTCGCCGCTGACCGTGCCGATGCTGATGCCGAACAGCCCGGCGGCGCAGATCGGTCTGGACCTCGGTGCGCAGGCGGGTGTGCACACCCTGGTGAGCGCCTGCGCGTCGGGCGCGGAGGCCGTCGGCCACGCCATCGACATGGTGCGCACCGGGCGCGCGGACGTCGTCGTCGCCGGCGGCACGGAGGCGTGCGTCGTGCCGCTGAACCTCGCCGCCTTCGGGAACATGAGGGCGATGTCGCGGCGCAACGACGACCCGGCGACCGCGTCGCGCCCCTACGACAAGGGCCGGGACGGCTTCGTCCTCGGTGAGGGCGCCGGCGTGGTCGTGGTGGAGAGCGCGGAGCACGCCGAGCGGCGCGGTGCGCGGGCGTACTGCGAGGCGCTCGGTCAGGGCCTGTCCTCCGACAGCCACCACATCGCCCAGCCGGAGCCGACCGGGCGGGGAGTCGCCGCCGCACTGCGGCAGTTGCTGGTGAGCGGCGGCATCTCACCGTCCGAGGTGGTTCACGTCAACGCCCACGCGACGTCGACGCCGCAGGGCGACCTGGCCGAGATCAGGGCTCTGGAGCAGGTGCTGGGCCGGCATCTGCGCCAGGTCGCCGTATCCGCGACGAAGTCCATGACGGGGCACCTGCTGGGCGGGGCGGGTGGCGTCGAGACGGTGGCCACCGTGCTGGCGCTGCACCACCACACCGCGCCGCCGACCATCAACGTCACCGGCCTGGAGGACGGCATCGACCCCGGCCTCCTGTCCGCGTCGCCGCGCGCCCTGCCCGACGGCCCGGTCGTCGCGCTGAACAACTCCTTCGGTTTCGGCGGCCACAACGTGGTCCTGGGCTTCCGCGCCCTCGACGAGGCCGCGCGGGGCCCGTACCCGGCGCAGGGCGTCGAGGACTTCCTGCGCGACATCATGACCGCCACGCCCGGCACCCCGCCGCCCGCCGCCCCGGCGCCCGAAGGACCCAACGGAACGGATCGCGCCGGGGTGCGCTGAACCCGAGCGGAGGAGCGGTCCTGGAGAAGCAACGGCGGCCCGGGCCCGACCACCCGGATCCAGGTGAAGGGGGTGGGCATGCGGGCTTCTCCGAGCCGGAGACCCCGCCCCGGGCGGCACAAGGGTCCGCCCGGGGCGAGCGGTCATGTCCTCTCTCGCGTGCCCGCTGACCTTGACCTGGTCGTCGTCACGGCCCGCGTGGTGCAGCAGGCCCGTGGAGTCGGACCATACGGAAGCCGCGCAGTTTGACCTGGTCGTCGCAGCGGCCCCCGTATTCGGCGGTGCCGTCGGGCAGCCAGCGGGCCAGATCCCCGGTGCGGTGGACACGCTCGCCGGTGCCGGGGCGGAACGGGCCGGGGAGGAAGCGTTCGTCGGTGAGGTCGGGCCGGTACAGGTGGCCCCGCGTGTCCTGGCAGGCGTCTGGGTGAACGCCTGTCCGCGGTAACGTGCGGATCGGGAGACCGGTTCGACGGCGGAGCCGGCCGACCGGTGGGTCGCGGGACGGTGCGGGGTGCGCGTCGCGTCCCGCTCGCGCGGTCGGCTCCGGGCCGTCCGGCTCAGGGCGCGGCGGTGGCCCGCGGAGCGGGCGGGGCGGCGGCGGACGGCGCGGGACCGGTGTGCCGGTGTCCGCGCGAGGACCAGGCCCGGTGGACGAGGCCGACGAGGCCGATCAACGCCAGCACTCCTGCCAGCGCCACCAGCACTCCCACGACCACGTGGTAGATGAACACGTCGGGCATGTTCCGCTGCTCCCTCTCATTGCACGTACCTCGTCGCGGCACCTGCCTCTCCTCAGTACAACGAGCGCGGGAGGTGGCCGGTTCACGCCGGTCACTCCTGGGCGAAGTCGACGGTGACGGTCAAACCGCCCGCCGGGGACGGGTTGGCCCGGGCGCTGATGCGGGCTCCGTGCGAGCGGGCGATGGCGCGGGCGATGGACAGGCCCAGCCCCGCTCCCTCCCCCGGACGGTGCCGGCGCTCCTCGGCGCGGTGGAAGGGCTCGAACAGGAGCGGCACGGTCCGCTCCGGCACCGGTACGCCGGTGTTGGTCACCGTGACTCCGCCGGCACCGGCCCACACCTCCACGCTGCCGCCCGGCCTGTTGTGCCGTACGGCGTTGGCCAGGAGGTTGTGCAGCAGCCGCTCCAGCAGGACGGCGTCGCCCGCGACCGTCAACGGCTCCGCGTGGACCGACACGTCCACGTGGCGCTCGGCGGCTTCCCGGGCGAGCGCCTCGACGACGCCCGGGAGCAGGTCGTGCACCGCGACCGGGACCCGGTCGCGGATCCCCTGTTCGGCGGTGGCGAGCAGGAGCAGCGCCTCGATGGTGCGTTCGCTGTCGTCCGCCACCGACAGCAGTTTCCGCCGGATGTGCGCGACCGTGGCGGCGTCCGGCCGGCCGGCCAGGCCGATCTCGGCGGCGGCCCGCTGCACGGCCAGCGGGGTGCGCAGTTCGTGCGCGGCGTTGGCGGCGAAGCGCTGCTGCGCCAGGACGAGGTGCTCGACGCGCTCCAGCATGGCGTCGAAGGCGTCGGCGAGACGCTTGAGTTCGCCCGGCGGCCCCTTCATGGCGATTCTCTCGTGCAGGTTCTCACCGGACAGCCGCCGCGCGGTCCCCGCGATGACGGCGATGGGGCGCAGCACCCGGCCGGCCGCCCACCAGGCCAGCGCGGCGGAGAGGAGCACGTACCCGGCGAGACCCGCGAGGGAGACCGCGAGCAGCCGGTCCAGGGTGGCGTTCTCGGCCGCCCGGGTCACCTCGCCGTGCGCGGCCACCACACCGAGGGGCTCGGTGCTCCCGTGTCCGGGCGGGGTGGGCGTGGCGGTGGTCTCGTCGGGCAGGCCGGGCCGGCGCACGGCCGTCTGGCCCCGGTCGACGGCCACGACGGCGTCGTTGATGGTGGTGTACAGGTTGTGTTCGACCAAGGCGAAGACCAGCGCCGTCAGCAACGACCCGGCCAGGACGAGCAGACCTGCGTAGAGCAGGGTGAGGCGGGCGCGTTCGCTTCTCATGGACATGCGGCCATCCGGTAACCGGCGCCCGGGACGGTCTCGACGACCGGCGGGTCGCCCAGTTTGCCGCGCAGGCGGCTGAGGGTGACGCGTACGGCGTTGCTGCGGTACGAGGTGTCCTCGTCCCAGACCTGTTCGATCAGGTCGTCGTTGCCGACGACCGCCCCCTCGGCACGCATCAGCGCCTCCAGAACGGCGAACTCCTTCGGTGTCAGGCGCAGCAGGCGTCCGTCCCGGGCGGCGAGCCTGCGGGCGGTGTCGACCTCGATCCCGGCCCGCCGCAGGACGGGCGGCAACGCGGAGCGGGCCCGCCGGCCCAGCGCGAGGACCCGGGCGAGGAGTTCGTCGTACGCGAACGGCTTGGACAGGTAGTCGTCGGCCCCCAGTCCCAGGCCCTCCACCCGCTGGGACACCGTGCCGCTGGCGGTGAGCATCAGGATGCGGGTGGGCAGTCCCTGGGCAACCACCTGCCGGCACACCTCGTCGCCGTGCAGCCCGGGCAGGTCCCGGTCGAGCACCATCACGTCGTACGCGGCGAACCGCAGTCTGCGCAGGGCCTCCCGGCCGTCCCCGGCGATGTCCGCGGCCAGCGCGGACCGCCGGAACCCCTCGGCGATCATCTCGGCGAGGAACTCCTCGTCCTCCACGACCAGTACGCGCATCCTGATATCCCTTTCCGGCACCGTCGTGCTCGCGCCGTTCGTGCACGGCCCGTCCGTTCCCTCACGTACGTCCGCCGCCGCCCGCGTCACGCGTGCAGCGCCAGGGTCGGCGGCAGCCGCGCCGCGCGGACCGCCGGGTACAGGCCGGCCACCGAGCCGATGAGCAGGGCCGCCGCCAGGCACCCCGGCGCGGCCCAGGGCGGCAGCGTCCAGGGCAGACCGTTCAGGGCGGCGTACCCGGCGGTGACCCCGGCGCCGGCCAGGATGCCGGCGACCCCGCCCAGCAGGGACAGGAGCAGCGACTCGGTGAGGAACTGCAGCCGCACCTGCCCCCGGGTGCCGCCCAGGGCGCGGCGCAGTCCGATCTCACCGCGGCGTTCGAGGACCGACACGATCATGGTGTTGGCCACGCCGACGCCGCCCACCAGCAGGGCCACGCCGCCGAGCCCCAGCAGCAGGGTGGAGAAGGCCGCTTCGGACGCGGCCTTGGCCGCCAGCGCGTCGGAAGGGTTCGACACTTGTACGTCCCGCGGGGCCTCGGGGTTCACCGTGCGGGGCAGCAGTTCGCGCACCCGGTTCACCGAGGCGTCCGTGGAGCGTTCGTACAGGGAGGTGGGATGACCGTCGAAGCCGAGGTGGGTGCGGGCGGCGGTCCAGCCGATCAGGGCCGCCCGTTCGATCTCGGGGGCGAGCGGGACCGGGTCGAGGACGCCGAGGACGGTGAAGTACCGGTCCCTGATCCACACCTGGTCGCCCGGGGTGCGCACGCCGAGGCGTTCGGCGGCCACGTGGCCCAGGACGACGGACGGGTAGGTGCCGGTGGCCCGGTCCAGCCACCGGCCCTGGGCGATGCCCGTGCGCAGGGTGCGCGGCAGCGTCTCACCGGCCGCCAGCACCGTCAGGCCGCCGGTGACGCCGGGGGGCATGTGCTCGCTGCGGTACACCTTGGCGTCCACGGCTCCCGTGGCGGTGACGGACTCCACGCCGTCGACGCGGGCCACCATGCCCGGTGCCTGGCGGGGGAGCTTGGCCTGCTTGCCGGTGAGCAGGGACTGGCCCGGTGTGATCACCAGCATGTTGGTGCCGAGCCGGTCGAGTTCACGGGCGAGTCCGGCCTTCCCGGAGGCGGAGACGCCGACCACGGCGACCATCGTGGCGATGCCCAGCGCGATGCCCAGCGCGGACAGCACCACCCGTACGGGCCGCGTCCGCAGTCCGGACGAGCCGACCTGCCACACGTCGCGCGGGGTGAGCCGGGCGGGGACCAGCCCCCGGCGGCGCGCCCTCACCGTGCACCCGCTGGGGTGGTGGTGCACGGCACGTCCTCGACGACCCGCCCGTCCCGGATGTGCAGCCGCCGGGGGAGCCGGTCGGCGACCTCCCGGTCGTGGGTGATGACGGCGATGGTGGTCCCGCCGGCGTTCAGTTCCAGCAGCAGGTCGAGCACGGCGTTGCCGGAGGCGGTGTCCAGGGCGCCGGTGGGTTCGTCGGCGAGCAGCAGGTCGGGGTTGGCGGCCACGGCGCGGGCGACCGCCACCCGCTGTTTCTGGCCGCCGGACAGCTCGTGCGGCCGGTGGTCCATCCGGTCGCCCAATCCCACCCTGCGCAGGGCCGCCTCCGCGAGGGCGCGCCGGCGCCGGTGCGGCAGGCCGGAGTACCTGAGGCCCTCGCACACGTTGTCCAGCGCTCCCGCGCCGGGGACGAGGTGGAACGCCTGGAAGACGAAGCCGATGTGCCGGGCGCGCAAGGCGGACAGGGAGCGGTCGGGCAGGGTGGCGATGTCGTGTCCCGCGATCGTGACCGAGCCCGAGGTGGGCCGGTCGAGGGTGCCGAGGATGTGCAGCAGGGTCGACTTGCCCGACCCGGAGGGGCCGGTGACGGCCAGCAGTTCGCCCCGGTCGACGTCCACGTCGACCCCGCGCAGGGCCGACACGGGGCCCGGGTACTCCTTGGTGACGCCCCGCATGCGGACGAGGGGTGGTGTCGTGCTCATTCCCGCGGCACCCCCACCCGCGTCCCCTCGCGCAGTCCCGGTCCTTCGATCTCGACCCGGCCGTCGGCGAAGAGGCCGAGTTCGACCGTGACGCGGCGCGTCGTCCCGCCTTCCGCCACCTCCACCAGGAAGGTCCCGCGCGGCCCGGCCAGCAGGGCGCCGACGGGGACGTGCAGCACGTCCTTGCGGCTCTCCCCCTCGATGCGCACGGTGACCGGCGCCTGGTCGACGCCGTCGATCTTCTTGGCGTCGTCCAGGGTCACGACGACATCGACCTTGGCACCGTCCTCCTGCTGCCCCTGCTCGTCGCCGGAGGGCTCGACGACGCGTCCGACGGTGGAGATCCGGCCGCCGGTGCGCTTGCCGCCCGGCAGGTCCACCTGGACGCCGTCGCCGACCGCGAGGTCCGCGGCGTCCTCGACGTCCGCCTGGAACGTCACCTGCCGGGCGGTTCCGGTCGTCGTCAGCACCTCGCCGCCGGGCGCCAGGTGCTGGCCGACGTGTGCCCGCACCTGCTGCACGCGTACGGCCGAGGGCAGGAACACGACGTCCTGGGGCCCGACCTTGCCGGTCGGCTTCATGTCATGGCGTTCCTGCCACGCCTTGACCGCGCGGGTGGTGCCGGCGGTGAACTCGTCGTCGGCGGCGAGTCCCGCCCCGAGGCCGAGGTCGATGAGGTTGCGCTTCAACTGGGCCACGTCCTCGCCCTCACTGCCCTCGCTCAGCTCGCGGTACATCGGCGCGTCGCCGTACAGCAGACGGGCCGCCCGGCCGCTCATCTCGAAAAGCCTGCCGTCGCGCCGCACCTCGGCGCCGGCGGCGGGCAGCCAGGTCACCACGCCCTGCCCGCCCGCGTCGACGTTCCGTTCGGCGGTGAACGACAGGACGCCGGGCACCTGTGTGGTCCGCGTCAGGTCGCCCTTCTCGACGGCCGCTGTCGAAGCGGGCGCCTGCGAGGAGCGGGCGGCGGGCGCCCGGTCACCGTCGAACCCGCCGAGCGCCGCGGCGGCCACGGCGGCGGAGCAGGCGAGGGCCACCGCCACGACACCGGCGACGATCTTCCCGCGCCGCGCACGTTTCCCGCTGTTCTTGGCTCTGGTCATCGGTTCGTCCGTCCCGGCCCGCGCTTCAGAAGCCGGCCTTCTTCTGGCACTTCTCGGTGGCGGCGGCGAACGCCTCCTCCTGGCCCTTGGGGACGGGCTGGGCCTTGGAGACCCCGGCGTTCAGGTCCGGGTCGTCGTAGTCGAACCCCTCGTCCCGCATGCAGCGGGCGAACCCGAGCGCCTTGTCCTTGTCGCCCTGGGACAGGGTGTCCCCGGGGCCCTTGGAGTCGAGTCCGCACTTCTCGGCCACTTCGGCCAGCTTCTCCTGCGACATGCCGTTGCTGTTGATGCCCACGCCGCCGCCGCTCTCGCCCTCGGTGACCTCGACGCCGTTGCTGCGCAGGCAGTCGTAGGCCTTGGCCTGCTTGTCCTCGGCCGAGAGGCTGCTGGTGGCGGTCGGGGACCCGGAGTCCTTCTCCTTCTCCGTGGTGCAGGCCGTGTTGAAAGAGAGGGAGAGTACGAGGGCGCAGAGCCCAAGTGTCGTGCGCCTGCGAAGGGTGGGTGCGCGCATGGTGGAGCCTCCTGTTCCCCGGCCGGCAGTCCCTGGCCGTCAGGGACAAGGCTGCCGAGGCAAGGCGTTTCGTTTCCCTAACAGAGCGCGGCACGGGGTTGTGTCCATGGAGATGGTGTACGGGTGCGACCTGATTCGGGGGTTTGCTCCGGCATCGGGATGAGGCCCGCATAGATGAACGGCCACCGGCTGATCTTCGGAGGGTGTCGAAGCTCGAAGGAGATCAGCACGATGACCGTACCTGGCAGTGTGCCCTTGCACGCCCTCGCCGAGGACAACCTCGCCGCGGCGAGTCCCGATCTGCTGCGGGCGATGATCAGGACGTTCGTCGACGCGCTCATGTCCGCGGAAGCCGACGCCGTCTGCAACGCCGAATACGGCCAGGTCAGCGAGGAGAGAGTCAACCACCGCAACGGATATCGCCCGCGCGAGTGGGACACCCACGCCGGCGCCGTCGAACTGGCCATCCCCAAGCTCAGGTCCGGCAGTTACTTCCCGCACCGGCTGCTGGAGCGACGACGACGGGCCGAACAGGCCCTCATCTCGGTGGTCGCCATCGCCTACTCCTCGGCGTCTCCACCCGCCGAGTGGAGAAGCTCGCCGAGTCCCTGGGCGTCACCCAGCTGTCGAAGTCCCAGCTCAGCGCGATGGCGAAGCGCCTGGACGAACAAGACGCAGCCTTCCGCAACCGGCCCCTCGGCGCTGGCCCCTACGTGTTCGTCTGGGTCGACGCGCTCACGCAGAAGGTCCGCGAGGGCGGCCGCATCATCGACATCCACGCGCTGATCGCGGTCGGTGTCAACGCCGACGGCCACCGTGAGATCCTCGGCCTGGACGTCGCCACCGCTGGGGACGGCGCCGGCTGGCTGGCCTTCCTGCGCTCGCTGATCGCCCGCGGCCTGTCCGGCGTCCAGCTGGTCATCTCCGACGCCCACGCCGGCCTGGTCGACTCCATCGGCGCGGTCCTGCCCGGCGTGTCCTGGCAGCGATGTCGCACGCATTGAAGCCGTCAAGGAACAACCCGTTGCTTTTATAGGACAACCCCGTTGCTCTGGTATGAGCTTCGCCGACGGCGTTCTGGACCAGCTCGCGCTGCGGCTCCAGGTCCTGTTGCCACATCTGAACGAGCGGCAGCGGCGTCTGATTACGAACGCAAGACCGAGCACTTCCTGGCCTTCACCGCCATCGCCTGCAGCCTCATCTGCTACCGCAGACTCACCAAATGAGACGACGTCTAAGGCTGGTGGAGCCGGACGAGCGGGGTGATCCGATGTCGCCGCTGCGCTGGACCACCAAGTCCCTGCGCAACCTCGCCGAGGAGCTGACCAGGCAAGGGCCCCCGGTCTCCGCCCCGACCGTCGGCCGACTGCTGAAGAGGCAGGGCTTCAGTCTGCAGGCCAGCGCCAAGACGCTGGAGGGCAAGCAACACCCCGACCGGGACGCACAGTTCCGCTACATCAACGAACAGGTCAAGGAGCACCAGTCTGGCGGTCAGCCGGTGATCAGCATCGATGCGTGGCCGGCTCTCAGCGCGCCCGGACCGAACGCCGCGCCACCGACGCAGGCACACCGTTCCCACATCGCGTCTATCCGGTTGCTGGCGTCGGCGACGGGTGCCGTCGAGGATGACGAAACCCTCCGGCTGCGGCCCGTGCCCTCATGAGGGACGTCGAGCATGGCTCGGTACGAGGCCAACAGAGCCCCTGCGTCGAGACATTGGCGAGTGAAATCACCAGCCGCAACGACCAAGAGCCCTACCGCGTCACGGGACCCGACCACAGTGAGGCGGAGACCGCCCGCCTGGTGGCTGGCCAGCCCTGCACCGGCCCTGGCGCAGGTGGTCGCGTCAGGGGTCGACCAGGCGGCCAGAGCGGTCCGACAACTCGGCTGTTCCCCTCACACACCTCCTGGGAACTGGGCTATGCCAGCAGCGCCAACCTCCTGGCCCGCTACCTCAATCAGGGCCGCGCCGAAGGCAACCGCACTCTGACGATCCCCCGCCGCCTCGCCCGGCTCCTGCTCACCCACCCCGAGCGCCTGCAGGGACACCGACCTTCTCCGTCACCACATCCAAAGGAGAACGCACCGTCACCACCGACTACGGAACAGAGCCTCCTACAGTGCAGTGCCCCTCCGAGCCTCAACAGTGAACCGGCAGGGGGAACCACTCGTAGTGGCTGTCGTATGCCCTCTTCGTTGAAGGACCAAGGAGGGGCACGTTGCTGCCCTCGAAGCCCATGCAGGTTCCAGCCGCCGTAAGCAGCGCTCAGTCCGGGACATTCGATGGGTGGCTTGTCAAGAACGTAAACGGCGGAATCTGCCTTTCCAACCCTGAAGGTTCCTATGTAAGACTCAATACTTGCGACAGCGAAAATGCCAGCCAGGCATGGTTCTGGGATTCTGGCTCCATAAGGAATCTCATAAGCTTCCTGTGCCTCGACAGCAACTCGGCAGGTGATGTCTACATGCTGCAGTGCAATGGAGGCACCTACCAGCAGTGGTCGGTAGATGGGCAGAATCGACGCGTCAATAAGCAGACCGGCCGTTGCCTGGCACGCACCACAGGCACATATTTTGTTCGCACCGAGGTGTGCAGTAGCACCAACCGACACCAGTGGGTGACTGCTTAGTCTGTATCTTTCGTAATGGTCCATCAGGAAGACTGATAGGCCGTTCCGTCTATCGGCGTGATGGCTTATCCGTCCGGTTGGTCGACCGGCGGCAAAGGCAGATCATCCTCCTGCACTGGCTCAGCATCGAGAAGACCGCTCCCCTCCGGGGCGGTCGCGAACGCCAGGGCAGCGCTCCCCAGGGCCAGCACCAGCGCAGTCACAACGATGATCGGTTGGAGGCTGGCGCAGAACGCCTGCGGTGAGGTCACCTGGAGTTCCAGCACATCGGCCCGGGGCGCGGTTCCTCATGAAGGAGCGCACGAGCGGCCAGCGCCTGGACCCCGACGGCAAATAGGTCTCTCTCGGGCTGCACCACCCGGGACAGGGGCTGCTGTTGCCGCAGCCCACGCCCCCCGGTGAACCGAAACCCGACCGCACCCGTTGCCCCCTTCGGACAAGCGCAAAAATAGGCCAATACCGAAATGAGGCGTGATGACGATGGTGGTTGTGGAGCGCTGGGACGGCGTGGGGGCGTACAGGACGGTTCCGGTCTACTTCGACGACCTGGACTCGTACGGGATGGTGCACCATGGCCGCTACGCCGTCCTGCTCGAACGGGCGGTGATGGCCCACTGGGCGGCGCAGGACGTGTCCCTGGGCGGCACTGGCACAACGGGGAACGGACAAGTGGTGCAGGTCGTACGAGCCCTCGAGGTGACCTACGAGGCACCCATCACGCGGATGGGCGAGATCCGGGTGCACTTCTGGATCGAGCAGGTGGGGCGGACCAGTTACCGCTACGCGTTCCGCCTCCTGTCGGCCGACGGCTCGGTGGTGCACGCCACGGGCCGGCGGACACAGGTGAACCTCGATCCGGCGACCCTGCGTCCGGCGCCGCTCCGCACGGAGCTCCTGCGCGTGGCCGAGCCCTTCATGTCCGAGGAGGCCCGCGCCTCGCTCACCGCCCGGACGGCGGGGGTGGCGGTGAAGGTGTGAGGAACCCCGCTGCCGGCGCCACCGGGAGCGGCCTCAGCGGGTGATGCCCCGCTCGGCGAAGACCTTCTGCAGAGCCCGCAGCGCTTAGCACGACCGCGGTTTACATGTCCTCGGCAGTACCCCCAGGTGCTCCGCCGCCTGTGCCACGGCACTCAAGGCAGTACATCAGCTGGATGACCTCCCGGTGCTGCTCGCTCAACTCCTCCAGCGCTTCGGTCACGGCCCGTCTCGTGAGCAGCCCGTCCGGGCCGTCCTCGATCGGCCAACAGCTCCCTCGGCACACTCTCCGGCGGGCGGATCAGGCGGTGGCGGTGGTGGTCGGTCACCCGGTTGCGCACCACCATGAACATCGACGGCCGTGCCTCCTCGACCTTCATCCCCAGCACCGAGGCGTGCCGTCACGCGCGGACGGCGGCCTCCTGGAGCCCGCTCCGCCCGGTGCCAGTTCCTGGTCAGCGGCCGCACCGCGTACCGCAACAGCAGCGATCCATGCTCCGCATACAACAACCGGTTGTACTCTTCGCACTCGTCCGCGGTTCCCGCGGTCCCCGTACCCGGCCCGGCGCACTACCGTCGGCCCGCCTCATTCCGTGGCGCCCTCATCGTCGATCAGATCTCGTTGTGGCAGCCCTCCCGCTCACACGCGGCAGATCAACCACACACTGCACGGATAGAACTTGAGACACCCATGTCGAAACCTTGTCGCTGCCAAACGCAACCCGACCGTTTCCGAACCTCGGGAGGGCCTGCCTCGTAGGGACGGGTGTACGCGCTGTCCGGCGCGAGGAGACACGAGGTTCCCGGACGACCGAGGAGAACCTGCGGTTCAACAAAGCCACCATGGAGCGGACCGGGACCGACTACCGGTGTGTGATCGTGACCAACGACTTCCACGCCTTCCGCGCCGCCCTTCTGGCCCGCGCCACGGGAGTGCGGGGCCACGCGCTCGGTTCACCCACCGACGCCTGCTTCCGGCCCAGCGCGACGATCCGGGAATTCGTCGCCGTCATCCTGTAGCACCGGACCGTCACCGTCGCGGCGTACGTGCTACTGGCGCAGCAGTGCTGGGTGACCATCTGGTAGCACGTACGGGACGGGGAGCCGACGCGTTCTTCCTGCCGGGCGACCGAACCCGGGGCGCCGGTCCGACGTAGGACCGGAGAAGGCCGGCCGCGCCCGGGCGGCCCGCTTCGTCTGGGAGGACACGCATGGACCAGGACCGGCAGTCGGCGACGGTGGCGGTGGCGACGCTGCATGAGCCGGTCGCGGCCGCTGACCGGACCGGGGATCACCTCAGCCTGGTCCTCCACGTGGCGGCCCGGGCCCTGGCCGGCCGCTGCCGCCCCCGGCTGGAGCGGCTGGGACTCACCTTCCCGCAGTACCTGGTCATGCTGGTCCTGTGGGACCGCGGACCGACCACGGTCGGGGAACTGGGCGCGTTCCTCCAGTTGGACTCCGGCACGCTGTCCCCGCTGCTGAAGCGGATGGAGGCGTCAGGGCTGGTCGACCGCCGCCGCCGGCCCGACGACGAGCGACGGGTCGAGGTATCGGCCACCGCGGCCGGGGAGGCCCTGCGTGGGCCCGCCCAGGAAGTCGAGGCACACCTGCGCGCCACACACCCGCGCTCGTCCCTCGCGTACGGCGCTCTGCTGGAGGCGCTCCGCGACCTGGCCGAGCCGGAGGGAACGCCGAGCGCGGGGCTGAGGTGAGACCTCCGGTGCCCCCCCTGTCACCGCGCCCGCCCTGACCACGTCGTGAGTCCCGTGTGCCGGCCGCGCCGACGGGCCGGGGTGAACCACCGGCCGGGCCTGTTCGTAGACCCATACCGGAAGGCCGGTCGCTTCAGTCGCTGAACAGAGGGCTGGACATCGGTCCGGCCGGCTCACGCCCGGCCGGCCGGGCGGCGTCCCGAGGGGGTGTGCATGCGTAACCGGACCACCGTGGTGGCGGAGGCGCTGTTCGACGTGCCCGAGCCGGACGGGTACCGCGAGCCGTCCCTCGCAGCGACCCGGTACGGGCTGGTACCCGACAGCCCGACCGACCGCGGCAACGCCAAGCTCTTCGTTGCCCGGTACGCCCGGGAGTTCCGGTACGTACCGGGTCACGGCTGGTACCGCTGGTCAGGCTGCCGCTGGCGGCTCGACGAGGACGACGCCGCGCTGTGGGCCGCGGGCGAGCTGGCGGAGTCCCTGGCCGAGCGCGACGTCACCGGCCGGCACACCACCGCCGCGCTCGCACGCAACCGCCGGCGGGCACTGTCGACGTCGGGGATGAAGGCCGTCCTGGAGCAGGCGAAATCCGCCCCCGGCATGGTGCTGAACCCGGCCGCGCTGGATGCCGACCCCTACGCCCTGTGCACGCCGGCCGGAGTGGTGGACCTGCGCACGGGTGGGGTGACCCGCCCGGATCCGGAGCGGCACCCGCACGCCCGCTGCACCGCCGTCGCGCCCCAGGACATGCCCACGCCGCACTGGGACCGGTTCCTCACGGACACCTTCGGCGATGACGCCGAGGGCCTGCGCATGACGACCTACCTGCACGAGCTGCTCGGGTACTCCATCACGGGCGACGTGGGCGCGCAGGTCATGCCTTTCCTGTACGGACAGGGCAAGAACGGCAAGAGCGTGCTGCTCGACGTGATGATGAGACTGCTCGGTGACTACGCCGACGCGGCACCGCCCGGCTTCCTGATGGCCCAGCCCTTCGACGGGCATCCCACAGACCTGGCTGAGCTGCACGGGCGGCGCATCGTCGTCTGCTCGGAACTGCGGCCCGGAGACCGCTTCGACGAGGCGCGGGTGAAACTGCTCACCGGCGGCGACCGGCTCAAGGCCCGCCGCATGCGCCAGGACTTCTTCGCCTTCCGCCCGACGCACAAACTCTGGCTGCTCGGCAACCACTGGCCCGAGGTCGGCACGGGCGGTTTCGCCTTCTGGCGCAGGATCAGGGTCGTCCCCTTCGAACGGGTGGTGGCCGACGACCGTACGGTGGAGAACCTGGCGGACGTCCTGGTGGCCGAGGAGGGGCCGGGCATCCTGCGGTGGCTCGTCGCGGGTGCGCGGCGCTACCTGGACGGGCCGCGCGACCTCGCCGGCCCCGAGAGGGTGCGGGCGGCGACGGACGCCTACGCGCAGACGGAGGACCACGCGGGCCGCTTCCTGGAGGAGTGCTGCCGGCTGGATCCGTCGACGAGGACCGAGCAGACCCTGCTCTACAGCGCCTACCGGAGCTGGTGCCGTCCCGAGGGGGCGAACCCGCTGTCCTCCCGGGCCTTCGCCGCCCGGGTCAGGGACGCCGCCGGCCTGACCGGTCCGCGGGACATGATCCTGTCGAACCAGCGGAAGTTCTATCCCGGTGTCGGTCTCGTCACCGCGTCGGGGGACTCCCTCCATGCCCGTTGACGAGCCCGTGGCCTGCGCGTTCCCACCGAGCCCGCACACGGAGGGGCAAGTCGGTAGGACACAATGACTTACGGCACCGCCGATCGGCGGTGCGTGTCCCGTGGCGGTTCCTGCCGATCCGTGCTCGTGCGGACAGCCGCCGGACAGATACGTCACAAGGCATCGTTTCGCGTCCCAGGAAGGCCGTCCCGGCCCATGTCCCGCTCCCCCACCCGCGGCACGGCGGCCGCCCGGCATGCGCATCCCCGCGCCTTCGAGCCGGTGACGCTGTCACTGGTCGTCGTCCTGTCCGTACTCGGCTCGGTCACCGGCCTGGTACTGATCACCACCGTGGGCGTCGCGGCCAACACCGCGGTCATCGGCGCCGTGGTGGCCATGGCGCTCGGCCGGACCGAAGTGGCCGGTCTGTCCCGCATGCGTGACCCGCAGCGGCAGAACCTGGTGCAGTCGGCCGTCTCCGGGTCCACCTTCGGGGCCGCCAACTCGCTGCTCATGCCACTGGCCGTCCCCGTGGCACTGGGCCGGCCCGAGTTGGTCTGGACGCTGCTCGGCGGTGCGGTCGTCGGGCTGGCCGTCGACAGCTGGGTGCTCTACCGGACCTTCGACTCGGCCCTGCTGCCCGCCGACGCACCGTGGCCGACCGGCATCGCGGCAGCCGAGACCATCGAGGCAGGCGACCAGGGAGGCCGCAAGGCCCGCATCCTGGCCCTGAGCGCCCTCGTGGGAGCGGCCGGGACGGCCCTGCGACTCCCGCTGGGCTCGGCCGGGCTGGCCTTCCTGGGAAACGTATGGGCCCTGGGCGTGTTCGCGGTGGGCCTCCTCATCGCCCAGTACGTGCCCTCCCTGCTGGACGTCGACCTCGCCGCCCGTCACGTGCCGCACGGCATCATGATCGGCGCCGGATGCGTGGCGCTGGCCCAGGCCGTCCGTCTGCTGCTGCGCTCCGACGAGGGCAGCGCGCTCCCGGAGACCGTCACCACCCCGCCCGGGGAGGACGGAACCGACGCGGCGGAGGAGGACCGGTTCGATCCAGGGCGGCGCACGGTGGACGGCGCGCGGCTGCGGCGCGGACTGGTGGAGGGCGGCGTGCTCCTGATCCTGGGGGCGTCGGCCCTGGCCCTGTTCGGCGGACTGAGCGCCGACCTGGGGGGTGTCGCGCTGATCGGCTGGGTGCTCTTCGCGGGGGTGGCCGCGTTGGCGCACCAGCTCATCGTGGGGCTGACCGCCATGCACTCGGGCTGGTTCCCCGCGTTCGCCCTCACGGTCGTCTTCATGATGGCCGGCCTGCTCATCGGCATGCCGACGGTGCCGCTGGCCCTGCTCACGGGATACATCGCCGCCACGGGGCCGGCCTTCGCCGACATGGGCTTCGACCTGAAGAGCGGCTGGCTGCTGCGGCGCGGCGCGACACCGTGGCGGCCCTACGAACTGGCCGGGCGGCGGCAGCAGTACCTCGCCCAGTTGGTCGGCTTCGGCGTCGCGGTCGTCGTCGTGGCCGTCACCTGGCGGGGGTTCCTGTCGGAGTCGGATGTGCCGCCCATCGCCCGGGTGTACGCCGACACCATCGCCGCGGGCCTCGACGGCGGAGCGGCCGTGCGGGAGATGGCGCTGTGGGCCGTACCCGGCGCCCTGCTCCAGCTCTTCGGCGGTTCCTCCCGCCAGATGGGCATCCTGTTCGGCCTGGGGCTGCTCGTCGGGATGCCGGACGCCGGGTGGTTCATCCTGGCCGCGCTAGGGGCCCGGGTCGCGTGGACGCGCCGGGGCGGCCCCGGACGAAAGGCGCGGCAGGACGAACCGGCCGTGGTCGGTGCGGGCCTCGTGGCGGGCAGCTCGCTGCACGACATCGCCCGCATGCACCAGTCGTTCTGAATCCGCCACCCCGCGCCGCGACCAGCATCCGACCGCCTGGCGCACCGGCCCACATCACGGCCCGGAACCCGACCGCCGGGCACAGCGCGGTCGGGGCGAAGACTTCTCCGGCCGGGCCTAGGCCGCGCGGCCGGCGGTGGTGAGCAACTGCGTGCGGTCCGGCCGGCCTCCCGGTACCGGGAGGCCGGCCGGACCCGAGTTCGACGACTCGGGCCAGCAGACCGGTTGTGGACAGCGCCTGCGCGGCCGTCGCCAGCATGCACGCGATCTGCCCGTTCGCGCGGAGGAGTTCGGCGTCCAGCGGTGCCGCCGCCTCGAGGGCGACGCGGGAGTTCCAGGTCGGGTCGTCCGTCTCGTAGGCCTCGCCGCGCATCTCCGCGTCGATCTCGGCGAGCCGGTGGCGGTCCCAGGTCTGGCCCTGCGACCACATCGGCCAGTATCGGTCCTCCAGGCGCGCGTCGAGCCCGGTCACGACCACGACCGTGTCCCGGACGCCGGGCGCGCGCACCGTGTCACGCAGCAGCAGCGCCTGCCCCAGCCCGGCCGTCATCCCCATGGCGAACTGGGGGTCGCTGGTCATGCACGCGTCCCCGATCGCGACCAGGCCCGTGACCAGTGGATCACCGTCGGCGACCCAGCGGCGGCGGACCATGCCGGCACCGCCCATGACCCGCACATCCGTCAGCGGGACGCCGTCGGCCCAGTGCGCGGCGCTCGGATACAGCGACAGCACACGATCCCAGACCACCGGATCGCTCAGCCGCCGCAACTCCTGGTCGCGGCCCGAGGCCACCAGAGTCACCGACCAGATGTCGTTGCCGGCGGGGACCGTGATGAGCGACAGGCTGTTGTGGTGGGTGAGCGGCCACGGGCGTGACGCCGGGGCACCGCGTCCGTCGGCACGGAAGAAACGGGTGCAGTAGCGGAAGCCGGTCCCCTCCCGCAGCACGCGCGGTGTGACGCCGAGCGGCTCCAGCATCGAGGGCAGGGCGGTACGGCGGCCGGACGCGTCGACCACACCTGCGGTTGCTCGAGCACGAGGCACACCCGGCCCGCGCCGTCCGGCCGCAAGGCTCCGGCGCGCTCTCCCGCCACCGGCCCGGTTCCCGGCGTCGGAACCGCGCTCCGGGAGGGCGAAGCCTGATCCGACGCGGGCCGGTCACGGAGCCAGCCGCAGCAACACCTCCCCGTCGGACGCCTCGACCTCGAACGCGGTGATCTCCTGCTGGAGCAGCGAGCTGCTGCCGGCCAGGTTCAGCCGGGGCCGTCCCTCGCCCGGCTGCGCGTCTCGCCTGCCGGACACCGCCCAGTTGCAGATCACCTCCCGGCGCGACGACTCGCCGATGGCGACGAGCGAGCACCGGCGCGGGCCCTCCACTCCGCTCAAGGTGAGCCGGACCTCGGTGCCCCAGCGCCGCGCCCGCGTCTCGACCTCCCCCTCAACACCTGTCAGGACATCGCGGGCGTGCAGCGAGCGGACCGGCCCGGCCACCAGTGCCTGTCGTTCGGCGGAGTTCTGGCCAGCGTTTCCCGCCACCGCCACCGCCATACCGCCGCCGAAGATCAGTCCGGCTGCGAAGGCGACCGCGACCGCGAGGTGCGTGTGCCGTCCGCGCTGCCCCGCGTCGCCGGCCGGGCCGATCGCCCCGGTCCCGGTCACCGCCGGCGCCTCGCCTCGCAGTGCCGCGATCGCCCGCTCGGGGTCCGGTGCCGGAGGGATGCCCATCAACTCGCTGGGCGACACTCCGGACAACAGCCGTATGACCTGCCGGAGTTCCGCCCGCTCCCTCCGGCAGGAAGGGCAGCCGCGCAGATGGGCGGCGTGTGCCGCGTCCCGCGGTTCGTCCCGACCGGCCAGCATCTCGGCCGCCAGGTCGGATTTCGCCTGTTCGCAATTCATGACCACTCCTGCGCTTTCCCCCGCGCCACCACCTCTGGAACGTCGTGGCCGCCCTCCCGGTTCACCCCGGCCCCCCGCGTCCCGATCGAAGTGAGCAGGAAACCGGTCTGCCGTGTGAGCAGTGCGCCGGACGACGATGTGCTCGTCAGGGTGACCGCCGGCAGGGGGAGCAAGTGACCGAGACCACGCAGAAGCCCGGAACGGACCGGCCGACCGCGAACGGGGCACACGCCGCCCGCCACAGGGCCGGCGCACCCCTGTACGTGGACGTCCTCGGTCCGCTCCGGCTGCGCCGCGAGGGCGAGCCGGACGTCCTGGACCTGGGACCACCGCAGCGCCGCGCACTCCTGCTGCGGCTGCTGATCGCGGACGCCTGTCCGCTGAGCGTGCGCCGCCTGTGCCACGACCTGTGGGACGGTGAGCCGCCGGCCGCCGCCGCGTCCTCCGTCCAGGCGCACATCAGCAGGCTGCGCACGACGCTCAACCCGTCCGGTCCCAACCCCGACGCCGCGGTGCTCCGGCGCGAAGCGACCGGATACGTCCTGCGGATGCCCGTGGAGCACCGGGACAGCACGCTCTTCACAGCGGCCACCAACCGGGCCCGTGCCCACTTCGACGCCGGCCGCACGCGACAGGCGCTGCGAGAGGCGGAGGCGGCCCTGTCCCTGTGGCGCGGCGAACCGTACTACGACGCCCAGGGCCGCCGTTACGCCCAGGGCGAGGCGTACCGCATGACGGAACTCCGCTCCCAGGCTCAGGAATTGCGGGCGCGGGCCCTGTACGAGGAGGGAGACCACCCGCGGGCCGTCGCCGCGGCCGAAGAGATCGTCGCCCGGGAGCCGCTACGCGAGTCGTCATGGGTGGTCCTGCTGTACGCCCTCTACGCCTCGGGCCGGGCCGCCGAGGCGCTCGGACGCTTCGAGACGGTGCGCCGCACGCTGGCCGACGAAATCGGCGCGGACCCCGGACCGGAGCTGCGCCGGGCCCACGAGGACATCCTGCGGCACGAGGTCCGCGGCACCGGCAGGAGCGGCCCGTCGCCGTGGGCGCCCGGTGCCGTACGGCTCCGAAGGGTGCCCCGGCCCACCACCGGCCCGGCGCAGGAGGCGGCGGGCGCAGGCGGGGACGGACCGGCCGGGCACGGTGGCGTCCGCGAGGCCGCGCACCGGCCGGCCCTCGGCACGGCCCCGGGGCCCCGAGCCCCGGCGCGGCCCACCGAAGAGCTGTGCCGGCTCCTCAATGCCGTCGCCGCCACAACCGGAGCAGGTGACGACGACGGCACCCGCTTCCTGAACGAGCTGTGCCGCCGGTCACCGGAAGCTCTCGCGCGCGCCCTGATGACGGCGGCCGTCTCCGTTCAGGAGCCCGGTGGGACGGACGTCTCCGGAGGCCACGGCGCCGCGCAGCACGGGACGGTGATCGCGCTGCGGCCGGTGACCGACGCGCCACTCGCGACGGTGGTGCCGCTGCACGGGTACCGGCGACACCGGGCCGAGGCCCGGAGCGGGATGACCACCGGCACTCCTTCGCCCCGGCGGCGTCGGGTCGGCACCGAACGCGTGCAGCCCAGCTGACGGACGTCTCGGCCCTGGCGGACGGCCGTCAGCCGGCCGGCACCGCCTGGCCCAGGACCAGGCGTGCAGCCGTGCTCATGTCATCAGTGCCGACCCGGTCGGCGACGGTGACCGTACCGTCGTTGCGAGAGACGCCGGGGGCCCGCATCAGGCCGATCTCCCGGGTCCGTTCGACCACCGACAGCTCCTTGCCGTCCAGGGCCTCCGCGAGCGGGGAGACGCGCGCACCGTGGTCAGGGCCCATGTACATCGCCTCGTTGTCGGTGCTGGACGCGTCGGTGATGATCGCGGCGAGCGTGACCTGCCCGGTCCGGAAACACGTGGGCCGAGCCCGAACCGGTGGGCCGCTCCGCTCGTAGACGGGGGCGAGTGGAGTCGCCCCGCGCGGCCGGGACCGGCCCACCGTACGCACGGGCAGAGACAACGAGAGGGTGGAATGTCCGCCGACACCGACGGCACGGTCGAGTTCACCGAGATCCACCGGGCCCACTACGCGGACGTCGTGCGCTCGGCGGGCGGGTGACCTGCGGACGAGCAGCCGGCGGGCGGGCCATTCCAGCACCGGAATCCGCACCGGCTACCGCACCCGCACCCGCCTGCCCCGGTACCGGAAGCAGCACCGGCCCCCGCGTCAGGGCGACGCCGTGGCGGACGGCCATGCGGGTGGCGTCCCGCAGGGCTTCCCCCGTCATGCCGCCGACGCGCAACTCGGCGTAGCGGCGCAGCTGCGGGTGCAGGGTGTTCAGCACCAACTCGCAGGCGCGCAGCAGCGACGGGTCGGTCTCGCTCCCCCGCCAGGCCACTTCGATGACGAACCGTTCGGGGTCCACCGGCCGGTGGGCGGCGTGCGCCGGCGGGACCGAGCGCTCCTGGAGCAGGGCGCCGGGGCGCGTCAGCGTCAGCCGCCGCCGGTCCGACAGTTCGACCGTGCCGTCGCCGGACAGCCGCCCCTCGGCCAGCGGGGACCGCAGCCGCACCCGTCGCGGAGGCTGTCGCCGTGCCGTGCCGTTCGTGGGCAGGCACCGTACGGTGCCCACGGTCGGCCGCCGGGTCGGCCGTCCGGCGGCGTCGGTCAGGGTGACCGTGTGCGGAGCGCCCAGTGCGTCGTCGGCCGAGGTCAGCGGCAGGCCGGTCAATACCTCCACCTCCATGCCGAGCAGGTCGGCCACCTCCTGGGCGACCGGGAGCACGTCCTGGTGAGCGCCGGGCGCCAAGGCGGTCGCGTCGCGCGCGTCGCCCGGCAGCGCGGCGAGCGCGGTGGCGACCGCCGCGGCGGGCGCGGGACGTCCGCGGGCGCCGCCGATCAGCACCAGCGGCCGGTGCTCGTCGGGCGGGACGGCGTAGGCGAGGTGGCCGGGACCGGTCGACACGTCGCCCGCACCGCGTACCAGCACCCCGGCCGGAACGGCGTCGACGACGCAGTCGCCGTCCAGCCGACGGGGCAGACGCTCGTACGCCGCCTGCCAGGGCGGGGCCGGATCGCGGGGGCCGAGCACCTCCGTCCCGCCTTGCGGCCGGAAGCGGCACCAGGTGGCGCGGCGGTCCCCCGCGCCGTATGCGAACAAGGAGCCGTCGGGGAGGGCGGCGATCGCCCCCTGCGCGGCGATGACCCGCAGACCCCAGATGTCGGCGATCCGCTCGGCCAGCGGGGCGCGGCCCCCGGTTCGCTCGGCCGCCGCGTCGGCCAGCGCCGGGCGTACTTCCTCGACGCCCTCCTCGGCGAGGGAGTCGAGCACCTCACCAAGCGCGGGCCACAGCGCGGCGTGACCGGCAGCGACGGCGCCGACGACCACGGTCACGACCGACGCGTCCCTGCGCAGCGAGCGCCACGCTCCCACGTCCTCTCCCGGCGGGTCCTCGTAGGGCGAGTGGACCAGCCGGACGCCGTCCGACACCTCCGTCCGCAACTCGCCTCCCACAGCGGTCCCCTGAGCACCGGGCTCCGTCTCCCGGCGGCCGGCCAGCCGGGAGACCACCGCGCCGATCCGCTTCACCGCGCACCCGCCCGTCGCGCGCCACGGCGTGTACGGCGGCCCGCGGTCGCATCGCGGACGACGGGGTGACGCCGCCCAGGGGACGGCTGTGGAAGCCTGCCCGGGACATACGGCAAGTGGTTTCCCTTCCGCACGCGCCGGAGCGTCATCTTCTCCCCCTTCGGGCGAGTACGGCCGCGCAGCGATGCAAACGACCGGCTTCCTCAGGTGGCAACGGGAAACGGCCGATCACGGTTCACGCCGGCGCCCCGGTCGCGGGTGCCGCCTCGCGCGAGGCCGCCGGACCGCGCAGCGCAGCGAGCACGCGGGCGCTCGACAGGGGGGTGGTGTCCGGCGCGTCCTCGTGCCGCAACCGGCGCATCCGTCCTTCCAGATCGCGCGCGAGCGCCATCGCGGTGCCGGAGAGCACGGGGGCGGCGCCGGTGGGCGGTTCCGCCGGCGTGCAGGGGCCGTCGTCGGCCGGGAAGGACAGCTCCTCGACGTCCACGGCCCACTGGCACACCGGCAGCACCGTCGCGCGGCAGGCACGGTCGAAAGCCAGGGCCATGTTCCGGGCGTCATGGGTGGCGGCCGTCCGCAGGACGTCACGCAGCACCAGCGCGTGAGCCAGCCCCATCGACGCGTCCAGCGCGAGCAACGGCTGGCACGACAGCGATGCGGTGCCGATCCCGAGGACGCCCAAGGCCACCGGTTCCCCGGCCACGACGTACTCCCGTCGGGTGCTCGCCGCGACGACGGTGGTCAGCACGTCACCGGGCGCGGGAGGGCCGTCGGGCAGGAGGCCGGGGGGAGCGCAGGCGAGGACCGCACGGTGCCAGGCGGCCGTACTGGCCAGCGGGTACAGCGCTTCGTCGTCGCGCACGCACAGGACGACGGACCTTTCCCCGGCCTCGGGCGCCGTGCTCACGATCCAGGCGCCTGGTCCCCGGACCAGCTGCCACGCCGCCCGCCCGGCCTCGGGACCACAGGCGGGGAGCCGGGCCGCGTAGCAGCGGTACCCGCTGTCCCGGGAGCCCCCGCCGGGCCGGACGGCCCCCAGGTCGGCGAGCATCCGGGGCATCGGTGAACGACGGCCGGTGGAGTCCACCACCAGGTCGGCGAAGACGGCCTCGCCGTCCTCGGTCAGGACGCCCCGCACATGCGGGCGCCCGGGGATCCGCCCGTCGCTGAGCAGGGCCGTCACGTCGATGTCCCCACGGAGGGTCAGCCCGGGCATCCCCGCGACGGCCTCGGTCAGCACCGACGCGGCGACGGGCAGGCCCAGCACCACTCCCGCGCCTGTGCGCTCCGTACCCGTGGCGGTCCCGCCTTCGAGGGGAGTGCCGCGGGCGGTGAGCGCCGCGGCCACGGAGGGGAGTTCGGCCCTCAGCGCCGCCATCGTCTCGGGCCACAGCACACAGGTGCCGGTGACCGGGTCCCGGGCGGGCCCGCCGGTTTCCCGCACGCCGGTGGCCGCCTCCGGCGGGCGCCCGATCAGGGTCACCTGATGCCCCTCCGCTGCCAGGAGCAGAGCCGCGGTGAGCCCCGTGAAGCCGGCTCCCCACACCACTACGCGCATCAGTGCTTCCTTCCCGTCGGATGAATTGGCGACGGTCAGGGTGCGGGCAGCCGGTGTTCACTCAACAGATCATTTCCCTGCCCGTTTCCCGCCGTTTCGCTTCCCCGCCGCTCGGGCCGGCGCCCGCGGCGCCGGAACGACACCCGTCGGTATGGCGCCCGATTCCCGGCAACCTCCTCATACCGGACTCGAACCTGTTCGACCTCCTGCTCGTAGGTTCGGTGCGAGAACGCCGAGGTCGACGCGGAGTCACCGCATCACCCGATTGGCGTCGGCCCCCCATCGGGCACTGACTGCGGAGCGCGCTACGGAGAACAAGATGCCGGGTACGACCGACGACCTCTGGCTCGGGGTTCTCGGACCGCTGCTCGTCCAGCGGGCGGGGCAGGTCCTGGACGTCGGGCCGCCCAAGCGCCGGGCTCTCGCTCTCCGCCTGCTGCTGGAGGACGGCCGGGCCGTGTCGGCCGACCGGCTCTGCGAGGACCTGTGGCCGGGGCGGTCGCCCACCCGCGCGGTGCAGTCCCTGCACTCGCACATCAGCCGTCTGCGGGCGGTGCTGGAGCCGGGCCGGCCCGCACACGGCAAGGCCGGGATCCTGGTCCGCGAGACCCGCGGCTACGCCCTGCGCGTCCCCTCCGACGCTCTCGACAGCGTCCGTTTCGAGCAGGCGGTCGCGCGCGCCGGACGGCTGCTGGCCGACGGCAGGTCCCGCAGGGCGTGCCGGGAGATCGAGTCGGCGCTGTCCCTGTGGCGCGGGGCGCCGCTGGAGGACGCGCAGGACTATCTGTTCGCCGCGCGGCAGGCGGCGCGGCTCAGCACGGCGCTGGTCGCCGCCGAGGAGCTGCACATCTGCGCCCTGGTGCAGGACGAGGACCTGCACCGCGCGGTCGGTGAGGCGGAGGCACTGATCGTCCGGCACCCGCTGCGCGAGATCACCTGGGCGCTGCTGATGTGCGCGCTGTACCTCACCGGACGTCACGCCGACGCCCTGTCCCGCTTCGAGGAGCTGCGCAAGAGCCTGGCCGAGGAGCTGGGGCTGCGGCCGAGTCCGGGACTGAGCGCTCTGCAGGAGGCGATCCTCCGGCACGACCTGGAGTTCGTCCGGCGCATGGCACGGTCGGTGCTCACCCCCGGGCTGGACCACGACCCCGCGGCCGCGGCCGACCCGGCCTTCCGGATTCGCCGCACCCCTCCGGGTACGCCCGGAGGCAATGCCGCGAGCGTCACCGGCGCCGACAGCAGACCGTCGATACGCACGGTGGCCGCCCCGGCCGCCGTCGGCGGGTTGCTCCGCTCCTCCCCCCTGGTCTTCCAGCCGACGCTGCGGCCCGCCCAGCTCCCTCCCGAGTCACCGCTGTTCACGGGCCGCCGCGGTGAGCTGGAGTCCATGCACGCGGCCCTGCGCGACACCCAGCAGAAGGGGACGGCCCCGCCGGTGATCCTGGTCGGCGGGGCCCCCGGGGTGGGCAAGACGACGCTCGCCCTGCGCTTCGCCCACCAGGTCGCCGGTCGTTTCCCCGACGGCCAGCTCTTCGCCGACCTGCGCGGCTTCGACGACAGCGGCACGGCCCGGGACACCGCCGAGGTGCTCCAGGAGTTCCTGACCTCGCTGGGCACGTCCCTGTCGGCCGTTCCCGCCTCGGTGAGCCACCGTACGGCGCTGCTGCGCACCGTCCTGGCGCGCCGCCGCGTCCTGCTCTTCCTGGACAACGCGCGCGACGAGGAGCAGGTCCGTCCGCTGCTGCCCAGCACGCCGGACTGCATGGCCGTGGTCACCAGCCGCAGCGAGTTGCACGGCCTGCTCGCCGCGGAGGGAGCCCGATCCATCACCCTGCACGTGCCTCCGGTGGAGGAGGGCCGGGCGATCCTGACCCGGCGGCTGGGCGCGGCACGGGTGGAGGCCGATCCCGAGGCCGCCGAGGACATCGTCCGGCTCTGCGCGGGACTGCCCCTGGCCCTGGCCGTCGCGGCGGCCCGGGCGACGCTGCATCCCGAGTTCACCCTGCGGGCCCTCGCGGAGGAGTTGCGCGCCGGCGAGCGCACCCTCGACGCCTTCTCGGGAACGGGCGACAGCGGCGACGTACGCGCCGTCTTCTCCTGGACCTACCGTGCACTCTCCCCGCGGGCGGCACGCCTGTTCCGCCTGCTGGCGCTGCACCCGGGGCCGGACATCTCCACCGCGGCGGCGGCGAGCCTCGCGGACCTGCCGGTGCCGCAGACCCGCGCCGCCCTGACCGAACTCACCCGGACCCGGATGCTCGCGGAGAGCTCCGTGGGGCGCTTCGCCCTGCGCGATCTGCTGCGGGTGTACGCAGGCGAGCTGGTCCGGGAGCAGGAGACGCCGTCCGCGCGCACCGCGGCGCTGCTGCGGGTCTACGACCACTCCCTGGACGCCGCCCGCACCGGCGCGCCCGGTCCGTGCCGCGTCCCGGTCAGCCCGGACCCGCCCTCGACGGCCAAGGCCGTGCCCGAGCGGCCGGCCGGGACACAGGAGACCCTGCGGTGGTTCGCGGCCGAGGAGCAAGTGCTGCACGCCCTGCTGCGCCAGGCGGCGCGGGACGGGTTCCACCGTCACGCGTGCCGGCTGGCGTGGTGGCTGCAGGGCTACTTGGACGCCGACGGGCGTTCCGCCGACGCCGTGGCGGTCCTGGGCGTGGCGCTGGATGCGGCGCGGGCCGCCGGGGACGCGCGGGAGCAGGCGAGGTTGCACCGGGCGCTCGCGGGCTGCCTGGGCAGGGCCGGAAGGCACGGGGAGGGTCTCGACCATCTCGACAGGGCGGCCGACCTGCTGGAGCACGTGGACGACTACCTGGAGCACGCGTGGCTGCACCTGTCGTTCGGGGCGCTGCTGCACGCCGCAGGGCGTGACGGCGCCGCGCTCCACCGGAGCGTCGAGGCATTGCACATGGCGCGGGAGCACGGTGACCTGGTGACGGAGGCGGACGCCTGCAACTCGGTGGGCTGGACGCTGTCCGTGCTGGGCCGCCCGCGGGAGGCGCTGGCTTACTGCCGCCGGTCGGTGGCGGGGCTCCGCCGGGCGGGCGTCACGCAGCGGGAGGCGTACGCCTGGGACAGTCTCGGGCACGCGCTGCACCGTCTGGGCCGCCACCGCTGGGCCGTCGGCTGCTACCGCACAGCGCTGCGGCTGATGCGGGCCTGCGGTGACGCCTACACCCCCGTCGGCACGTTGGTGCGTTTGGGTGACGCCGGCCGGGCCGCCGGTGACGCGGCGTGCGCCCGGCTGGCGTGGGGCCGGGCGCTCGCGCTCGCAGAGGAGCGGCCGGACGCGCATCCGCTCGACGACATCCGCGACCGGCTCAGGAGCCTGGCGGTACCCGGCCGGCCCGGCGGCTGACAGCGGTGCCCGCGCGGGTGAACCGCGACGCGCGCGGGCGTGCCACCGGATGCCGCCCCATCGGGGCCCCAACGGCCCCACGTCCAAGACCCCCGCGGACGTGGGGCCGTTTCCGTACGCCCCGGGGCGCATTGCGTCAGCCGAGGAGCTGGGCGAACCGCTGGGCGTCGATGTTGCCGCCGGAGACGATGACGCCGACGCGGCGGGGCAGCGGATCGATCCGGCCCGCCAGCAGCGCGGCCAGCGGGGTGGCACCGCTGGGCTCCATGACCGTCTTCATCCGCTCGAAGGCCAGGCGCATGGCGGCCCGGATCTCGTCGTCACTGACCAGGACGATGTCGTCCACCAGCTTCTGGTTCACTGAGAAGGTGAGTTCGCCGGGGATGTCGGCGGCCTGTCCGTCGGCGATGGTGCGCGGCACCGGCACGGAGACGCGCCGGCCCGCCTCCAGCGAGCGCTTGGTGTCGTCCCCGCCCTCCGGCTCGACGCCGATGACGCTGATGCCCGGCAGCAGTCCCTTTGCGGCGGTAGCGCTGCCGGCGATCAGCCCGCCGCCGCCGACGGGGACCACGAGGGCGTCGAGTTCGCCGACCTCCTCGATGAGTTCGAGGGCGGCGGTACCCTGGCCCGCGATGACGTCGGGGTGCTCGTACGGCGGAATCAGGGTGAGTCCGCGGTCGGCCGCGAGCGCTTCGCCGATGGCGACCCGGTCCCCGGTGTAGCGGTCGTAGGTGACGACCTCGGCGCCGTAGCCGAGCGTCGCCTCGACCTTCGAGCGCGGGGTGTCCTCGGGCATGAGGATCACCGCGGTCGTGCCGAGTTCGCGGGCGGCCAGCGCGACGGCCTGGGCGTGGTTGCCGGAGGAGTAGGCGGCGATGCCCCGGGCGACCTGCTCGGGAGTCAGCCGGGAGGCCGCATTGTAGGCGCCGCGGAACTTGAAGGCGCCGATGCGCTGGAGGTTCTCGCACTTCACGTACACCTCGGCGCCCACCAGGGCGTCCAGGGTGCGGGAGCGCATCACCGGTGTGCGGTGCGCCACTCCCGCGATCCGCGCGGCGGCGTCCCGTACGTCCTCGATGGTGACCGTCATGTCCGTTCTCCGTCCCGATCGGTGTCCTGGGGCCCGGTGCCGTCCTGGTGCGGCGCGGGCGGGGTCTGTCTGGCCTGGGCGAGGTAGTTGTAGGCGGAGGCCCGGGAGATGCCGAGTCGTTCGGCGACCCGCTGAGCCGCGCCGCGGACCGCGAAGACGCCGTCGGCGTCCAGCGCGGCGAACAGGCGCAGGCGTTCGTCGCGGCCGAGGGCGCTCCAGGGCTTGCTCTGGCGCAAGTGGTGCGCGTCGACGAGGGAGTCGACGACGGAGTCGATGTCGTTGCCGAAGGTCGTCGTGGGCAGCGGGGCCGGTTCGGCGACACCGGCCAGGCCCGCGATCAGGACGCTGGCCTGCTGGACGGCGGTGATGTCGAGGTTGACGCACAGCGCGCCGAACACGGTGCCGGCCGAGTCGCGCAGCACCATGCTGGACGACTTGAGGAGCTTTCCGGTCTGGGTGCGCGTGAGGTAGTTCAGCTCGTCGTCGGCCTCGTCGCCGCGGGCGACGAGGCCCATGCCGATCTCGCTCATCGCCCCGCCCACCTCGCGTCCGGTGACCGAGCCGGCGATGGCCACGACCGAGCGTTCGGGACGGCGGAAGTCGTGGACGACCACCTCGCAGAAGGAGCCCAGGGTCGCGGCGATGCCGTCGACGACCGGGGCAAGCGCCGCGAGGATCGCGTCCTGCTCCCGGGCCTGCTCCTCGGGCGTCATCACGCGGCCCCGACGGCCGTCCGCACGCGGGCGAGGGCCTCGATCTCCACGCAGCCGCCGTACGGGAGCGCCGCCACGCCGACGCAGGAACGGGCGGGCCGGGGCTGGACGAAGAACTCCGCGTAGGCGGCGTTCAACCGGTCCCGGTCGGCGATGTCGGTCAGGTAGGCCACGACCTGGACCACGTCGGCGCGTGTCGCGCCGGCCGAGCGCAGCGCCTCGTCCAGGTTGGCGAACGCCTGGGCGCACTCGGCCTCGAAGCCGCCCGGCACGAGCACTCCGGGCTCACTCACCCCCAGCCGCCCGGACACCGCCACCAGGTCTCCGTTGCGATAGGCGACCGAATAGGGGTGATCCTCGGTCTCGTTCAGCTCTGTGTGCGGCATGTCCACGCCTCTCGATGACAGGTGCCGTCGACTCCTCGCAAGTCACTGGACTCAAAATCTAGCACCTGGACTTAAATTCCAGAACCTCCGGGCATCCGATCCGCTCCCCTTGAACCGGGCGGGCCCACCGGACGTTGGACGGGACAGGAGGTCCCGCCGCCGCTCACGCCCCCCCGGGACGGGGGCGGGACCTCCCATCCCCTGCCCCGGCGGCGAGCCGGAACAGGGGGCGGTCACCACTCAGCCCACGGCGGCGGCAGTGAGGGCCGCGGCCCGCACGAGCAACGGCTCGTCCGCCGGCGCCTGCGGCTCCGGCCGGGTGGACAGGACCGCGAGCACGACCGGCTCCTCCCTCGGGGTCCAGGCCACGCCGACGTCGTTGGTGGTGCCGTACTTCCCGGTTCCCGTCTTCTCTGCGACCGTCCAGTCCGCGGGCAGGCCCGCCCTGAGACGGTTGTCCCCGGTGGTGTTCGCCAGCAGCCATCCCGTCAGACGCTCCCGGTCCGCGGGCGCGAGCGCACGGGTGAGGACGAGCCGCGCGTACGTCCGGCCGATGGCGAGCGGGGAGGTGGTGTCCGTCCTGCGGCCGGGTTCGGCCGAGTTCAGGTCCGGCTCCCAGCGGTCCAGCCGCGTCACGTCGTCACCGACCGAACGGCAGAAGCGGGTGACCGCAGTCGGACCGCCCAGTTCCCCCAACAGCAGGTTCATCGCGGTGTTGTCGCTGTGGGTGATGGCCACGGCGCACAGGTCGGCGACCGTCATGCCCCGGGCCAGGTTCTCGGGCAGTCCGGTGACCGGGGCATACCCGGACCGCTCGACGTCCTCGACGCCGTACCGGACCACCTTGTCCAGGAAGCTCCCGTCCCGGTCGAGGTCCCGGAGCACCGCTGCGACGGCGGGGGTCTTGGACACGGAGCAGATGGGGAACAGCTCGCCGGCCCGGTGGCGCACCGTCCTGCCGGACACGGTGTTCCAGGCGAACACTCCGAGGCGCGCACCGTGCCGGCGCTCCAGGTCCCGCAGCGCTCCCACGGTCCCGTCCCGCCGCCCGGCGGCGTGCGCCCCGGGCACCGCCGACGCCCCGGCGAGGGCCGCGCCGGCACCGGCGAGCAGCAGGGAGCGACGGCTCCAGGTCTTGGCCGTACTTGATCGCACGTGTCGTCCTTTCACGAACTGCGCGGCAGGGACCGGGCCGGACCCGGCCGTCCGTGAACGGACACGGACTCGCAGGCGCGACTGCCTGCCGGTACCACGCCGTCCGCGGGCGAACAGTTCATCGGGGCTACGAACTCACGGAATCCCGTGCAGCCGAAAGACGCCCACAAGCAGCAACGATATGGAAAATTAATTAATCCCCCATTGATATTGGTCTTGGACCGATTGGCCCTCGGGGTGGTTTGCTCTGCCCATGCCCCTATTGACGACCACGGACGAACGGCGTGACCAATTCATCCGTGATGTGTACGAGCAGCACGGAGGATTGACGCTGCGGTACGCCGCCCGGCTGCTGGGCGGCGACTGGCACCGAGCCGAGGACGTTCTCCAAGAGGCGGCCCTGCGCGCGTGGAAGCACGCCACCGCGCTCGGCCTGAACGCGTCCGAGGTACGGCCGTGGCTGTGGACCACGGTGCGCAATCTGACGATCGACCATCACCGCGGCGAGAAGCGGCGGCCGGCGGACTGCACGGAACTCGGCACCCTCGACCTGCCCGTGCCGGACCCGACCGACCGGCTGCTGCGCGGCCGGCTGGTGCTCGACGCCCTGTCCGACCTGACCGACCAGCAGCGGCAGGTGATCTACCTGCTTTACTACGGCCAGTTCAATACCGCGCAGGCCGCCGAGCACCTCGGAATACCCGTAGGAACCGTCAAGTCACGCTCCTATTACGCGCTGCGCGCGCTGAGGCGGACCCTGGAGGTCCGGGGGGCCGTCGGCGACCTCGTCCCAGGTTGAGCGGTAGCCGACGGCCCACCACTGGCCCTGGTCCGGTGAGGAGCAGGACGACAGGTAGGTGTGCAGATTGCCGGAGCCGGTGTCCAGGCGGTTGTTCAGCGCGACATTGCGCAGCAGAGATGCCGAGTAGGCACTGCCACGGCTGGCGACGGACCCCCTGGTCGAAGGACTTCGCACGGATTCGGACCACACCCCGAGGTGCCCTACCGGGGACCGTTGAGCCCCTCGGACAGCTCCCGCAGACATGCCGAGACCGGTCCGAAGGTGACGAGACCGCTCTGGGCACCCGCCAACTCTGCCTCAGCGGGCTGCAGTTGGCGGACCGCCCGGCGCATCGTGCCGTGGTCGCCCACCGCCGCGGCCGCCTTGCCCACCACACACCACAGGGCCTCGAACATGAGATCGCGCGGCGGTGAGGCGATGCCCTCCAGCGCCGCGCGCGCGGCCTCAGCCTGCCCCGCTCCCACCAGGAGCCACGGGCGCACCCAACTCTCGTACGGTCCCCAGTCCGCCTCGGCGATGTCCTCGGGCGGCACGACGCCGTGAGACAGGTACAGCCCGAGCCGGGCCATCGGCAGCAGCCCGTTGCGCAGCCCCGGCATCCCCGCGCCTTCCAGGGCGGCGTCGGCCCCCCGATACGCCTCGTCGGCCGCGGCGAGCGGACCGGTCAGGGCCGTGCGCAGGGCCCGGTACCAGGTGGTGAAGACACCTACCAGCGGAAGACCGTAGCGCTCGGAGAGCCGGTCGGCGGCCACCGCGTGCTGTTCGGCCCCGGCGAGGTCGGACACCGCGCAGCGTGACTGGAGCCGGATGAGGTGTCCGAGGACCTCGTACGTCACGAGGTCGTTGCGCTGCGCCAGGGAGACGATCTCGGCGCCGAGGGCGTCCCGCCGGGGGGACAGCCCCGCGCGCTGGAAGGTCTGCATGAACACGCCGTTGAGCGCGAAGGCCAGCAGCGGCCCGTCCTCCAGGCCGCGCGCGAGCTGCTCGGCCTGCCGGGCCGCCTGGTAGGCGCGGGCCCGCTCGCCGGAGGCCGCCGTCTCGGCGGGGAGGGTGCCGCGGGACTCCACGGCGACGGTGGCCAGCAGCCGGGCGCGGGCCGGGCCGTGGACGCCGGCGGGCAGCAGCCGCAGGGTGCGCTCGGCGGCGTCGACCAGCCACTGGGCCTGCTCGGGGTCGTCGGAACGGGTCCAGACCGCCGGCACGTCGTAGATGCCGATGACGCGGGCGGTGAGTTCCGGGTCGCCGAGCTGCTCGGCAGCGGCCACGGCGGACACCCGGTGACGGCGGGCCGCCTCCAGGCCCCCGCCGCCGGTGACCGCCAGATCTCGCATCAGCCCGGCGGTGGACTCCAGCCGGGCCCGCGCGTACGAGGGGACCACGCGCTCGTAGGCCGCGGTGGCCTCCGCCCAGACCTGGGCGGCCGTACCGCCCGGGCCGGGGTCGAGGTGGCCGGCCTGGCGCAGGACGTCGGTCTCCAGCCGACGCAGTTTCGGTCCCGGGTCGATGCCCATCTGCTCGCCGAGCAGCCGTCGGGCCCGCCGTACGACCGAGAGCGCGTCGCTCTGGCGTCCCGACCGGTAGAGCGCCAGCACCAGCAGGTACCAGCCGTCCTCGCGCCAGGGATGCTCGGTGACGTACGCGTCCAGGTCCGGGACCGCCTGGGCGGCGGCGCCCAGGGCGAGCTGCGCCTCGGCGCGGCGCTCCACGGCCTGGCAGTTCAGTTCCCCCAGCCGGGAGCGTTCCGCGCGCACCCAGCCGGCGTCGTCGAGACCGGCGTAGGCGGGGCCCCGCCACCAGCCGAGCGCCTCGGTGAGGCGGCTGACGGCCTCGGCGGGCGGCAGTTCGGCGGCGGAGGCGATGGCGCGCTCGAAGCGCCAGGCGTCCACGTCCTCCTCGGCCGCTTTCAGGGCGTAGCCCGGCCCCTCGGTGACCAGCAGCCGGGGCTTGGCGCGGGGCGGCCGGTCGGGTTCGAGGGCGCGGCGCAGCGCGGCGACGAAGGTGCGCACGGCACTCACCGCGTCCGCCGGCGGCTCATCCCAGAGATCCTCCACGAGCCGTGCGACGGGAACGATACGGCGGCGCGCGACGAGGAGCCGGGCCAGTACCGCCCGGTGTCTGGGACCCTTCAGGGCGACCGGGTCCCCCTGTGGGTCCCAGGCTGCCACCGGCCCCAGGACGCCCAGTGTCAGACCCATCGACGTCGTCCGTTCTGCCAGGGAATCACGAGGTCAAACGTACAGCGCTCATAGGTTGCTCATTCGCCGCCCGCAGGCTTCGGACATGGAGGAGCGAGCGGCCCCCGGCCGTCGCCCCACCGGACCTCAGTAACGACTCACCAGAATCGAGCGGCACCATGGCACCCACCATCCCGGACTTCGAGTACCGGCGCGTCCCCGTCGCCGAGGGCGTGTCCCTCAACGTGGCGGTCGGCGGATCGGGCACTCCGGTCGTCCTGCTGCACGGCTTCCCGGAGACCCACCTCATGTGGCGGCATGTCGCCGCCGACCTCGCCGCCGACCACACCGTCATCGTTCCTGACCTGCGCGGCTACGGCGACAGCGACAAGCCGGTGGAGGACGGCCCGGACACCTACTCCAAGCGGACCATGGCCCAGGACATCGTCACGCTCGCCGAGAAGCTCGGGCACGGGCGCTTCGCGCTGGCCGGCCACGACCGCGGCGCGCTGGTCGCCTTCCGCGCCGGCCTCGACCACCCGGACGTCATCACCCACCTGGCCTGCCTCGACGTCCTGCCCACCCTGGACATGTGGGAGGCGCTGCACGGTGTCACGGCGGCCGTCGGCTTCCACCTGTACCTGATGGCCCAGCCGCCCGGTCTGCCCGAGAAGATGATCCAGGCCAGCTCGGACGAGTTCTTCGGCTACTTCCTGGACGTCTGGGCCAACAACCCGGACGCCGTCCCCGCCGACGTGCGCGAGGCCTACCTCACGGCGTGCCGCGAGGCCGTCCCCTCGATCGTCGCCGACTACCGCGCCTCCGCCGGCATCGACGTGGACCACGACCGTGCCGACCGCGCCGCGGGCAACCAGCTCGCCATGCCCGTCTCAGTGCTCCAGCAGGACTGGGGCGCGGCCCTCGGCTACGAGGCCGCCGCCCTGTGGGGCGCCTGGGCCCAGGACCTGGACCACTCCACCGTCTCCAGCGGCCACTTCATGGCCGAGGAGGCCCCGGAGGACATCGCGGAGGCGCTGCGCAAGCTGCTGGCCCGCTCCTGACGGTGCGTGCGGCGGGCGGAGTACCGCCCGCCGCACGGGGCCGGGGGCCGGGCTGCGCTCACTGCACGCGCAGTTCCCCGGCACGAGTACTCATCCGCAGGAACAGCAGGCTGACCAGGGTGATCACCACGGTCGCGGTGACCGCTCCCCCGGCCAGCAGCGCGAGCTGCCCCCAGGGCACCTCCACGACGGCCTGCACCCGCTCCGCCGTGTGCAGCGAGGAGTGGGCCTGCGCGTAGGCGGCGTCCTCGCAGGCGCTCGCCGGGTCGCCCGGCAGGGGAGTGCAGCGCAGCGCCTCCAAGGGCTGCGCGTCGTCCGCGCCGGGTACGGCCAGCCTCGGCAGCAGGATGCCCACGGCGACCGCCAGCAGGACGGTGGGCACGACCGGCGTGAGGATCTGCCAGGCCAGGGCCCTGGACAGGACGGCGCGCGGGGTTCCGCAGGCGACCAGTGAGGCGAGAGTGCGCCGTCTGGCCATGACCCCGTCGGCGAACGCCACGAGCAGTCCCATCGCCGCGATCGCCGTCGCCCCGATCACCGCGTAGCCGACCAGGTCGTAGGCGCGCTCGTAGAACTCGGTGCCGGCCGGCACGTACGGCTCCCCGAGCAGTCGGCTGTAGCGCCGCAGGTTCTCCTCGCTGGCGCGCCCGGTGGCCACCGTGAGCGCCGAGAGCCCCGCTGCGGCGGCCCCGGCGATGAGGGCGACCATCATCGCGGAGAAGGTGCGGCTGCCGGACCACGGGTCGGCCATCAGCCGCCGACCGGCCAGAAGCGTGGCGGGACGCCGTGCGAAGCGGTGCAGCAGCCGTCCGGCGGTGTGCGAGATCCACCCCGTGCCCCACACGACGCCGACGGAGACGGCGAGCACGCCCGTCACGACCAGTCCCCCCATGACCAGGGTGGGGAGGTCGTCGGTGCGGGGGCGGCGCGTGAAGTAGCGGTGGGCGGGTTCGACGAGCGCGCACAGGCCGAGGCCCGCGAGGACGAGCGCTCCCGGGAGCGGGCCGGGCCGTCCGGTCCGCACACGGCGTACGACACCGAGCGGGGTGAGGGTCACCCGGCGCAGGGCGAGCGTCGTGAGCGCGGTGACGAAGAGGGGTACGCCCGCCGCGACGAGCACGAAGGCGACGGGGTGGGGCAGGACGTCCGTCGGCAGCGGGCGGCGCCCGTCGGCACCGGGGGCGTCGAGCAGGACGCGGCCGAGGAAGTAGGCGCCGAACCCGGCCAGGGTGCCGGCGACGGACGCCAGGGTGGTCTCCGCCGCCGCGATGCGCACCACCTGGCGGGGGGTCGCTCCGGCCATCCGCATCGCCGCGAGCCGCCGCTCCCGGTCCGGTGCCCCGAGCCGGCCGCACTGCGCCACATAGGCGAGGACGGGGATGCTGAGCAGCAGGATGCCGAAGGCGACCCCGGGGCGCAGGCCTTCCTCGACGAGCAGGTCGTTGGTGTAGCCGGCGGCGTGCTGCCCGGTCACCGCGAGGACGGTGGCGGCGGCCAACAGGGGCAGGGTGGCGAGGGCGGCGCCCAGGGCCGTCAGGACGGTGCGGGTGCGGTCCGTGCGACCGCCGGCCAGGGCGAGCCGGACCACGGTGAACGGACTCAACGGAGGTTCCCCTGACCCTCGACGGACGTCAGGGCGTTCATGCCCTCCTGCGGGAAGCGGTCGTCGGACTCGACGGTGCCGTCGCGCAGCCGAACCTCGCGGTCGGCGTAGGCGGCCACCCTGGCGTCGTGGGTGACGATGACGACGGACATGCGCCGGCTGCGCGCGGCCTCCACCATGTGCCGCAGGACGACCTCGCCCGCGAGGGTGTCGAGCGCTCCGGTCGGCTCGTCGGCGAACAGGATCTTCGGGTCGGTCACCAGGGCGCGGGCGAGTGCCACCCGCTGCTGCTGCCCGCCGGACATCTCACCGGGCAGCCGGTCCGCCATCTCGGCCACTCCCAGCCGCTCCAGCCATTTCCGGGCCGCCTCCTCGGCGGGGCGCCTGCCGGTACCGCCGAGGAGGAGGGGCAGCGCGGCGTTCTCCACCGCGGACAGGTCCGCGACGAGCTGCCCGAACTGGAAAAGCACGCCGAACTCCGTGCGGCGTAACACCGAACGCCGGGACTCGCCGCACGTGTCGACACGGGTGTCGCCGTAGTGGACGGATCCGGTCTCGGGGGTCAGGATGCCGGCCATGACGTGCAGCAGCGTCGACTTGCCGCATCCGCTCGGGCCGGTGACGGCGACGATCTCGCCCTCCCGTACGCCGAGCGAGATGCCGCGTACGGCCGGGGTGTTGCCGTAGGTCTTCACCACGTCACGGGCTTCGAGGATCATGAGCGCACCTCCTGGTGCAGTTCGGTGACGCGCTCCAGGGCACTCTGCATCCAGCGCAGATCCGCGTCGAGGTGGGAGATGGCCAGGTCGGCGGCGAGCACGTGGGCGACCGGCGTGCGCGCGGCGGTCTTGAGCGCCGTCAGCGCGCGCATCCGGGCGAGGTGGGCGGCACGCTGGGCCGCGAGCTGGCGGCGGGCGGCTGTCTCATCGTTGACCAGCAGGGTGATGACGACCTTGGCCAGCAGGACGTTGGACAGGTGCGGCGCCGGCGGCTCCACGCGTGCCAGCCACGCGCCGAGCGCCTCCCGCCCCTCTCCGGTGACTTCGTAGGTCGTGCGGTCGGGGCCGCCGGCCCGGTCGTGCCCGGCCTCGGCCACCATCCCGTCGCGTTCGAGACGGCCGAGGGTCGAGTAGACCTGGCCGAAGGGCAGCGGTTTGGCGCCCGGCAGTCGTTCGTCGTGCACGAGCTTCAACTCGTAGCCGTGCATGGCCCGTGGCGCGAGCAGCCCGAGCAGCACATGGGGGGTAGACACCCGGTGCACTATTCACTCAGATAATAGATGCTGTCAAACACCGGCCCGCGCCGCCTTCGGCAGTTCACGGCGACGGGCCCTCGTGCTCACCGTCCGCGTGAGCGACAATGGGACCTCGGTGCCAATGCCGCTCACCGGCACCGGTCGTGTGACGACGGACCGGCCTCGGAGGGGCATCGTGGAGTGCGAGCACGCCCGTTACGCCATCGCCGCCCGGCTGTTCGGATCGCTCGAGGAGCCGGAACGCGCAGCCGTGGACGAGCATCTCGGGAGCTGCGAGGAATGCCGGGAGGAGTACCTCGAACTCGGCGAGGTACTGCCCGCGCTCGATCTGGTGCGGTCCCACGAGGCGGACGGTCCGCGGATGCCCGATCCGCAGCGCGCCATCGACGCGGCCCGCGCGGCCACGCGATGCCGTCGCCCGGTCTGACCCTCCTGTCGCCGCCCCGCCCGTCCGCCGCCCCTCGGCGCCGTCCGAGTGCGCGAGGTGAACCGTCGGCGCCCGGACGTCGTTGAGTCGGTCGAGCGCGCGGACAGCGCGCGAGGACGCCACCGCGCGGCGGCACGGGCACCTCGCGGGTGGGGCGCGGCCCGCTCCCCCACCCGGACGCCGGCCCGCGGCGACCGCGGACGGGGCAACCCTCGGGAGGAGGCATCCAGTGCATCCGGTTTTCCAGAAGTCTGTGCAGGCTCTCGTCACCGGCGAGTTGATCCGCACCCGGTACGCGGTCCCCGGGGACCTCGACGCGGTCAACGCCATGCACGCACGGTGCACGGTGAAGTCGGTCATCGGCCGGTACCGCGCGCCGCGTTTCGGCATCCGTCCCGCCGAGTGGTCCCGGCTGACCGATCCCGCCACAGGGTCGAGCTGGGTCGCGGAGCACCTAGGCGAGCCGGGCCGGGTCATCGCCGTCGCCCATCTGGCGCACACCGGGCGGGAGGGGGTGCGAGAGCTGGGTCTGCTCGTCCAGGACGACTGGCAGTACCGCGGCCTGGGCACCGCCCTCGCCCGGCACGCGGTGCGGCACGGGCGGCGCACCGGCTGCCGCACCGTCGTCATCACCACCGGCGAGCAGAACGGCGCCATGCGGAGCATCGCCCACCGCCTGGGAGCGCCCGCGCCGATCCGCATGCTCGGCGATCTGGAGTTCACCGTCCCGTTGCCCGGCCATGACGAACACCCGTACCCGGGTGGCCGCGTCACCGTGCCCTGACTGCCGGCCGACGCGAAGGGACGGGAACTTCCCTCGCGGACCTGCGCTTGCCCGGTGCGCGCCCGCATACCGGTCGAGCTGCGGTTTCACCGGGAACCCTGTCGGCGCGGCGCGGCACGGCCCTCCGCCGCTCCCCGGCCACCGGCCGCCGTACGACCGTCCCGCGGCCGCGCTCCCCTGCCGGGGGGCGAGCGCCGCACCGGGCAACGAACGGCAGTGCGGGAGCGGTCACCGGGACGGCGGTTCCGGGGCCGGGAGCGGTGTGCCGCTCAGCTCGTGCTGCCAGAGCAGTTCCGCGACACGTTCCACGGCGGAGGTGAGGTGTCGACGGTACGTGCTGAAGGGCAGGTCGAGACGTTCGGCCGCCGCCTCCTGGGTCGGGACACCCTTGAGGTAGGTGGTGACCAGGGCCCGGTATCTCTTGTCCCCACCGCGTTCCCGGGGCAGCGTCTCCACGACGCGCGACAGGACGTCCCCGAGGTCGCCGCCGTTCTGCCGGACGAGGCGGCTGCGGCTGAGGGGGTTGGCGGCGAGGGCCTCAGGACGGCGCAGGGCACGCAGGGCGTTGCGCACGGCGGTGTCGAACTCGGGGCGGGACAGCACGGCCAGTTCGGGCACCTGACGTACGGCGGGGTCGCCGGCCGCCTCCACCGGGCCCTTCCCTCCGGCAAGGATGACGTCCGTCCTCGCCGCCAGCCACGAGATGACGGGCTGCGCCCGCCAGTCGTGGGCGAACAGGCGATAGGCATGGCCGCCGACGACCACGGCGGTCGGCGTCGGAGGCATGTCGAAGTGGGTGAGGTGATCGTCCCAGAAGCCGTCGTCGCGCATGACGACGAAGTGCCAGGCGAGGCGGTCCGCTCGGTAGATCTCCCCCATGACCCGCCACTGGGCGAGCGTGGTGGCCGGCGCGGGCCGCTGGTACGTCTGCGGACAGACGGTGAAACGGGCCACGGCCAGGTACTCGTTCGCCCGCAGCGGCTCGTGGGCGCGGGCGTGCTCCCAGGCGGCGGCCACCACCGGGTCCAGGTCACAGCCACGCTGGTCGGTCAGCCGCAGCCAGGCCGAGCAGCCGATGATCTCGTCGGTGCGGGTGGAGCGGTAGACACGGAACGCCTCGGGCTGCTGGTCGAGCCAGTAGCGGGCGACGGCTGCGGACTCGGGGCCCTCGGCCTCCGCCACGAGGTCCACCACCCGGGCCTCGTCGGAGGGGAGGCAGGGACCGTCGTACACCAGGCCCGCCTGATTCCAGTCGTGGAACTCGGCCATGTAGCCGTCGGTCCGGTACAGGTAGAGCAACGCGCCCGTGGCCGGCAGGAGATGAACGCTGGGAGCCGCGCGCAACTGCTCGAAGAGGTGCTGGTGCAGCTTCTTATGCAGGACGGCAAAGCCCTCCGGGTCGCGCCAGCGCAGATCGGCGACCAGAGTCTCGCGCACCACGTCGTGGGGGAACAGGCCGAGGGCGGTGCTCTCGACGTACGGCTGGGCGCGCAGCCAGGCGAACAGCTCGGGTGCCTGCTCACCGAGCAGGGCCCGCAGCAGACTCTCGGAGGTGACGTGGGCGTGCGCGCAGATCTCCAGAGCCTTGCGGTGGTTGTCACTGGGCGCGGGCTCACCGATGAGCTGGGACAGCAGCATGGCGATGACGTCCTGGCTGGGCGACCAGTCGGGCATCGGTCCGTTCGCGTCCGTCGCCGTGGACCCCGGATCTCCGGCGTCCACGGCGACGGAGGCGGCCAGCGCGAGGGCGAGCGGGTTGCCGCCCGTGAAACGCAGGAGCGCCTCGTGGCGGGCGGCGGGCACACCGCGCGCGGTGAGAAAGGCCAGCGCCTCACCAGGGGTCAGGTTGCGCAGGGCCACTACGTTGAGGAGGTCCGCCCAGCCCGGGTCGGACACCCACCGGGCGTCGGGCGGAACGCGTCCGGCGACCACGACGACGACGCCCACGGGCATGCCGGGCAGGAACTGCTCCCAGAGCCAGCCCTCGAGACCCTGGCAGTGTTCGAAGGTGTCGACCAGCAGTACCGCTCCGGGTTCGCTGACCGCGTCCTTGGCCGCCGCGGTGAAGTCCTCCGGCGTGGGAGGGACGGTACGGCCGTCGACCTCGACCACCAGCCGGCCGGCCCGTCGGGCCTCCTGCGCGAACCGCCGGAGCAGCGCGGACTTGCCGATGCCGCCCGGGCCGTGCAGATAGTGCACCGGAGCGGCACCCGGCCGCTCGTCCAGCGCGCCGCGGAACAGGGCCTGCTCCACCGCCCGGCCGACGAACAGCCGCTCACGCGCGGCGGTCAGCCGGCCGGCGAATGAGCCTCTCTGCTCCAGGCTCATGGCTACCTCGCTGATGGTCAGTGATCTACCTGGATCTGCCTACGATCCGTGCAGCATACGCGGTCGTACTGTCGCGCTCGCACAGGTGAGCGGGCCGCCGACGGCACGGACGTGGTGGGCGAGGCGTGGCCTACGGACCAAGGTGTCCACGGGAGGCCACGGAACGACCAATGCCTACGTGCCCGTAAACATCTGGTGGCTGTTCGCGATCAAGATGCCATGCATGATGCCGTGATCGCTGAGGGCTACGGACCCGCAGCCGTCCACATGCCGTTGCGGCACGTGGCACACGGCTGTCCATGGGGAGGTGGAGGTATGTGTCCTGACCGGGCGGTGCGAGGGGGACGGGGCCGTGGCCCGCTGTGCGGGTTCCGGCAGCTGACGGTGCGCCGGCGGTGAGGGTGCGCTGAGTGGTCTATATCGATCCGGAGCACGCGAATCTGTATTTCGTCATGATCGGCGAGCGTCCGCTTCAGGCCGACGGGGACCTGGCGATGGAGTTCGCGCGGCTGCTGCGCTGGTCGGCCGGTGAGGTGGAGCAGCTGCGGATCGCGCTGCCGGAGGTGCGTCACCACTACATGGACGACGCGCTGCCGGATCTGGTGGCGGAGCGGTTCGATGAGCTGCTGGACACGATGACCGGGCCGAGCCGGGGCGCGCTGGAGCTCCTGGACGAAGGGCTGCGCCAGTCCGGTGACTCGGCCGGTGACCTGTCCTTGATGATCGAGGAAGCCCACCGCGAGGCCTACCTCGAGTTCCTCATGGTGCCCTGGCGGCGCGTGTCCGGATCGTCGTCGCTCATCCCGGCGGGGAATCACTCGTCTTCGACGCCGGCTCGGCCCCCGTGGTCCGCCTGTCCTTCGACGGCACACGGTTCCTGCCGCCGCCGGACGTGCCGTGACGGTCGGGACCACCACGGCAGCCCACCGGCGCGGGGCGCCCTCGCGTCAGCTTCCGTTGACCTCGGCCAGTGTCGGGTAGTCGGTGTAACCGCGCTCGTCGCCGCCGTAGAAGGAGGCACGGTCGGGCTCGTTCAGGGGCGCACCGTTCTTGATGCGGTCGACGAGGTCGGGGTTGGCCAAGGCCGCGGACCCGACGGTGATGACGTCGGCGAGACCGTTGTCGAGGTCCGCCACACGGGTGTCGAAGTCCTTGCCGGGGCGGTTGAGGAGCAGCGCGCCCGGCCACGCGGCACGGATGCTCTTCAGGAGGGTCTCGTCACCGGTCTGGGCGACGTGCAAGTAGGCGAGGCCGAGCGGCGCCAAGGCGTCGACCAGCGCGCCGTAGAGCTGCGGTACGTCGTCCTCGGTGATGTCGTTGAACGGGTTCGCGGGCGAGATGCGCAGACCCGTACGGCCGGCCCCGATCTCCTCGGCGATCGCGGTGGCGACCTCGACCGTGAAGCGGATGCGGTTCTCTACGCTGCCGCCGTACTGGTCGGTGCGCTGGTTGGCGTTGCTCGAGAGGAACTGGTGCAGCAGGTAGCCGTTGGCGGCATGGATCTCCACGCCGTCCGCGCCGGCGCGGACGGCCGCGGCCGCCGCGCGCCGGAACTCCTGGACGACCTCCGCGACCTCGGCGGTCGACAGTTCGCGGGGCTCGGGCATCGGCTGCATGCCGGTGGCGGTGAACATACTGGCCTCGGGGCGCACCGCGGAGGGGGCGACCGGCGGGCGGCCGTGCGGAGTGTTGGAGGGGTGCGCGACGCGGCCCACGTGCATGAGCTGGATGACGATACGGCCACCGCGCTCGTGGACGGCGTCGGTCACCTGACGCCATCCCTCGACCTGCTCGTCGGTGTGGATGCCGGGGGTCAGGAGGTAGCCCTGGCCGTCGGGGGAGGGCTGGGTGCCCTCTGTGATGATCAGTGACAGCGACGCGCGCTGGGCGTAGTACTCGGCGTTCAGCGCCGTCGGCACGCCTTCCGGCGTGGAGCGATCACGGGTCATCGGGGCCATCGCCAGGCGGTGCGCGAGGGGGATGCTGCCCAGTTCGATGGGGTTCCAGAGGGAGGACATGGGGCTCCGATCAGTCATGCGTGGCTGGCCACGTAAATTGAGGATACAGTTATGTGGTCGGCCAAGCAATTGCGGCGACGGCTTCCCCGCGCCGTACTGCCTCCGCGTGGCCGGGCCCCTGGTCAACGCGGTTCACATCCAGCCCGTCGCACGGGTTCGCCCACGGCACGTATCGCCCGTCTCGGAGGACAGCACCATGCAGTTCGGCATCTTCAGCATCGGCGACGTCAGACCCGATCCGACGTCGAAGCGCCCCGCCTCGGAACAGCAACGGCTGCGGATGATGGCCACCCTCGCGGCCAAGGCCGAGGAGGTGGGATTCGACGTCTTCGCCACCGGCGAGCACCACAACCCGCCCTTTGTCTCCTCCTCCGCCACGACCCTGCTCGGGTTCATCGCGGCACGGACGAAGCGGATCATCCTGTCCACCTCCACCACTCTGATCACCACCAACGACCCGGTGAAGATCGCGGAGGACTTCGCGGTCCTCCAGCACCTCGCCGACGGGCGGGTGGACCTGATGATGGGGCGCGGCAACACCGGACCGGTCTACCCCTGGTTCGGGCGGGACGTCCGTGACGGCATCCCGCTTGCGATCGAGAACTACGCGCTGCTGCACCGCCTGTGGCGCGAGGAGACGGTGGACTGGCAGGGCAAGTTCCGCACCGCGCTCCAGGGCTTCACCTCCGTGCCCCGCCCGCTCGGCGGCGTCCCGCCCTTCGTGTGGCACGGCTCCGTACGCAGCCCCGAGACAGCCGAGCAGGCCGCCTACTACGGGGACGGCTTCTTCGCCAACCACCTCTTCTTCCCCAAGCGGCACTTCGTCGGGCTCGTCAACCTCTACCGGGACCGCTTCGAGTACTACGGCCATGGCACCCACGACCAGGCCGTCGTCGGCCTCGGCGGACAGGCGTTCATGCGCCCCAACTCCCAGGACGCCCTACGGGAATACCGCCCGTACTTTCGCAACACCCCCGTCTACAGCGGCGGACCGTCCCTGGAGGAAGTCGCCGAGCACACGCCCCTGACCGTCGGCAGCCCGCAGGAGGTCATCGATAAGACCCTGACCTTCCGCGAGACCTTCGGGCACTACCAGCGCCAGCTGTTCAACGTCGACCCGGGAGGCATGCCGGAGAAAACCGTGCTGGAGCAGCTCGACCTGTTCGGGGAGATCCTCCCGGTGCTCCGCAAGGAGTTCGCCGCCACCCGTCCCGCCCAGGTACCGGACGGCCCCCTGCACCCGGCACAACGCACGGCTGCGAAGTCCACCGCCGCCAGGGAGGTCACCTCATGAGGAACGTACGCCTGAGCGTCGTATCGGCGGGTCTGAGCGCTCCCTCCTCCACCCGGCTGCTGGCCGACCGGCTGACGGACGCGACGCGGCGAGCCCTGGAGGACTCCGGTCACACAGTGGACGTCAGCATCGTCGAAGTCCGCGAACTCGCCGCGGACATCGCCCGCAACCTGACCCTCGGCTCCCCCACTCCGGCCGTCGAGAACGCCTTGGACGCGGTGAGCCGGGCGGACGGACTCATCGCCGTCACCCCCGTCTTCAGCGCCTCCTACAGCGGGTTGTTCAAGTCGTTCTTCGACCTGCTCGATCCTGCCGCGCTGACCGGGACACCCGTACTGGCAGCGGCCACCGGCGGCACCGCCCGGCATTCCCTGGTCCTGGAGCACGCGCTGCGTCCGCTCTTCGCCTACCTGCACGCCGCCACCGTGCCGACCGGAGTGTTCGCCGCCACCGAGGACTGGGGCACGGCCGGCGACGCCCACACCGCGGACCTGCCGACCAGGATCAGACGAGCCGCCCTCGAACTGGCGCGCCTCGTCACCTCCCAAGTGACCGACGAACCCGGCGAGGGCGAAGAACCGGGCCGAACGGCGGAGGTCGTCCCGTTCGCGGAGCAGCTCGCCGCGCTCGGCCACACACCGTGGAGCCGGGAGGGCTGACACTCCTGACAACCGCAGTCACCTCAGAAGGAGCATCATGTCCAACGACCCGAACAGTGACCTGCCCAAAGGGTTCACGCGACACCACGTCACGGCCAACGGGACCGGCTTGCACGCTGTGGTCGGTGGCGTGGGAGAGCCCGTTCTGCTGCTGCACGGCTGGCCCCAGACCTGGCGGTCCTGGCGGCATCTCATGCGGCCCCTGGCCGACCAGGGCTACACCGTCATCGCACCCGACCTGCGAGGCACAGGGGACTCCGCGCACGCCGAAGGCGGTTACTCCAAAGACAACCAGGCCAAGGACATGCGGCAGTTGCTCGCCGCGCTCGGGGTGACCGGACCCGTGCGGCTGGTCGGGCACGACATCGGCGGCATGGTCGCCTTCTCCTACGCCCGGCTCTTCCCCCAAGAGGTGCGGCGGCTCGCGCTGGTCGAACTCGCCGTCCCGGGCTTCGGTCTGGAGAGGGCGATGAATCCGGCCGGCGGCGGCTCCTTCCACTTCGGCCTGTTCATGACGAACGAGGTACCCGAGTTGCTCTTCGAGGGCAGCGAACGCCCCTTCTTCCAATGGTGGTTCCCCCGTCTGTCGGCGGCTGAGGGCGTCTTCACCCCGGAGGAGATCGACGCGGTCACCGCCTCCTACCGGGGGCGGCAGGCCCTGCGCGCCGGATTCGGGCACTACCGGACGCTCCTCGAGGACGGCCGGACCAACTCGGCGTGGGCCGACGCCGGCGGCCGCCTCGACATGCCGCTACTGGCCGTCGGCGGCGAGCACAACGTCGGCACCGGACTCGCCGACGGTCTGCGGCACATAGCACCGCACGTGCGTCCCTCGGTGATCGAGGGCAGCGGGCATTTCCCGCCCGAGGAACGTCCCGCTGCGCTCCTGGAGGAACTGACCGCCTTCCTGGCGTAACGCCGCACGTTCCCGGCCCACTCCCTCCCCGGCTCGGACGGGCGGGGGCGGAAAAGAGACCCACGTTGATACCGTGGTCGACCACACAAGCGCGACGGGAGGGCTGTGATCATGCACTGTCATCGCAGGGAGACCGTCGACGGGCGATCTGATCGTCCTGCCGTGGACACGTGCAGCCAGCAGGCACGCACGTACCTGCGCACGGCCCTCGCAACACCGGAGAAGTGAGCACCATGAGTGAAGCAGACGGCACGGCCGGCGAGGCCCCCACCAATCCCGTAAGCACCGGACGGCTCAGCTTCGCGATCTTCTCGATGGCCCGTGCCCACCGCGCCTACGCCGCTGAGTTGCTGCGCGAGCTGGATCTGCACCCCGGGCAGGAACTCCTGCTCATGCAGCTGATGGAACGCGACGGGCAGACCCAGGCAGAGCTGCTCGCGTCCGTCGGACTGGACCACTCGACCGTCTCGAAGTCCCTGAAGCGCATGCAGGAACGCGGCCTGGTGGAGCGCGAGCCCACCGAGCACGACCGGCGGGCCATGCGGGTCCGGCTCACGCCGAAGGGCGAGGGGATGCGCGGGCCGCTCGAGCGCATGTGGGCCACCTTGGAGCGCACCTCGGTCCGCGACCTCGACGAGCGCGGCATCGAGCAGTTCATCGCCACCAGCGAGACCATCAAGCGCGCGATCCTCGAGCGGCATGCGGCCGAGTCCTAGCGTCGCCGCCAGGCATGTGAACTGAGCCGCCGGGGACCGCGTAGGAGTCTCCGTGGCAGACATTCTCGTAGGAACGCTTCCGGCAGCCGGTCATGTCCTCTCCCTCCAGCCCGTCGTACGTGAGCTGGTGAGCAGAGGACACGCCGTGCGCTGGTACACGTCCGACCGGTACACCGGCGGTAAGTCATGCGGCAGGAGTCTCCAGGCACAGCCGGCCCGCAGCCACTGTGCCAACGCGTTGAGGATCTCCCGTCGCGCGTGCTTCGCCGGTCGCCCACCAGGCTTGACCGCCGGAACCAGCGGACGGAGGATCTCCCACTCCTGATCGGACAGATCCGTCGAGTGACGGGTACGCAGCCCGCACGCCCCACCCCCGAACACCCGTCACCACCCCGCTACCAGGGACTTGCCCGCTGGCAGACTTTTCAGACGCCCTCCATCTGCGGTATCTGCGGCGTCATCGCACGATCGAGGGGCGGCCCCCGTGAGACCGCCCCTGCACGACCGAAGTCCCGCTGCATTCCAGACGCCCAGCGAAACCCTCAGGTCAGACAGCAAAATCCTGCTGGAGTGCTAGTTGGTGACGCGGTAGGCGCTGACCCAGGGGCCGATGTTGCCGTAGCCGCTGCTGTCGATGGTGATCGAAGTTCCGGTGCAGTTGGCGTGCTCCCACAGCTCCACCCTGAGGCTGCTCTCGGTGCGGGCGGATCGGACGCTGTCGTTCCAGCCGGCGCCGACGTAAGTGCACGTCCCCGTGCTTCCGTAGAACCACGCGTTCGGGCCCGAGAAGCCCGTCGAGGCGTAGGCGTGCCAGCTACCGGCCGCCGCACCGGCGGTGCCAGTGGTGGAGGTCGACGGCGTGGCCGACGCGCCCGTCGGTGCGGTGACCAGCAGCAGACCAGCGAGGCCGGTCGCCGTGCCGATCAGGCCGAGAACACGCTTCTTCTGAAGCATTCTGTTCATTTTTCCCCTTACGGATCGCGCCCGCAGCGGCGTACTGCTGTGATCTGTGCCGTGCGGCCCGTGGTGTGTGGTGCATGACGGACGGCGTCCGGTCGCCACGCGTATGGACCGGGCCGTCTGTTCCAGATGTAGCGCGTTGGGGGTTGTTCGCGTTCGGAGCCTGGTACCGAACAAACAAGTCCTGAAAAATACGATGCCGCGACTGCAGGGCACGGCACGGGGAACGGGGAGGTACGGCCATGCCGCGCAGAGAGCGACCGCTGGACACTGAGGACGGTCCGTTGGCCGAATTCGCCGCAGGCTTGAGGAGGCTGAGGCGGGAGGCGGGGAACCCGCCGTACCGGACACTGGCGGAACTCGCGCACTATTCGATTTCGACCCTGTCCTCCGCCGCCTCCGGGCAACGGCTGCCGACGCTGGCGGTGACGCTGGCGTACGTACGCGCCTGTGACGGGGACGTCGAGGAGTGGCGGAAGCGTTGGCGGAAGGCCGCGGAGCTTCTGGGCGACGCGTATCCGGAGTTCGGGCCGAAGACCGAGGACGGCCCGGTCCCGCCGTACGCGGGGCTGCGGGCCTTCCGGGAGCAGGACGCCGACTGGTTCTTCGGGCGGGAACGGCTGCTGGAGGAGCTGGTCGAGCGGCTGGAGCGGCAGCGGTTCGTGGTGGTGATCGGGGCCTCGGGCTCGGGCAAGTCGTCGCTGTTGCGGGCCGGGCTGGTGCCACGCCTCAAGGCCGCTGCGGCCACGACGGCGGTCGTCCTGACCCCGGGGGCGCGGCCGTTGGAGGAGTGCGCCGTGTGGTTGGGGACGATGGCAGGCCTCACCCCGGGTGCCCTGTACAGAGAGCTGAGGGAGGACCCCAAGAACCTGGGGCGCGTGGTGCGGCAGATCATCGCCCGGTCCGGTTCGGCACACGGCAACAACGACGGGGAACTGGTCCTGGTCGTCGACCAGTTCGAGGAAGCCTTCACGCTCTGCCAGGACACCACCGAGCGGGACCTCTTCATCGAGGCCCTCGTCTCCGCCACCTCGGACGCCGACGGCAGATGCCGCGTCGCCCTGGGAATACGCGCCGACTTCTATGCGCACTGCACCCGCCACGCGCCCCTGGTGGAGGCGATGCGCGACGCACAGGTTCCCGTCGGGCCGATGAGCTTGGACGAGTTGCGCCGTGCTGTGATGCGGCCCGCTCAGCGGGCCGGGCTGACCGTCGAGGGTGCGCTGCTGGCGACGCTCATCGCGCAGGCGCACGGCCAGGCAGGCGTGCTGCCGCTGCTGTCGCACGCGCTGCTGCAGACCTGGCGGCGACGGCGGGGCACCGCGCTGACACTGCACGCTTTCGAGGCGGCGGGCGGTCTGGAGGGCGCCCTCGCCCGCACCGCCGAGGAGTTCTATCAGGAGCTGGACCCGGGACGGCGGAAGCTGGCCCGTCAGGTGTTCGTACGGCTGACCGCGCTTGGGGACGGGACGGAGGACACCCGACGCCCGGCCCGCCTGGAGGAGCTGGTCGGGCTGGCCGGGCACGGCGAGGGCGACGGTGACGGCGGCGAGGTCCGTGCCGTACTGGATCTGGCGGCGGGCGCACGACTGCTGACTCTGGACCGCGAGCGGGTGGAGCTGGCCCACGAGGCTCTGATCCGGTGCTGGCCCCGCCTGCACGGCTGGTTGACCGAGGACCGTGAGGCCACCCGGACGGCGCGCCGCCTCACCGATGCCGCCCAGACCTGGGAGGCGCTGGGGCGGGAACCCGGCGCACTTTACCGCGGCACCCGCCTCGCCTTGGCCGCCGGACTCGACCGTATGGCGATGTCCGTGCCAGAACGGGAGTTCCTCGACGCCGGTCTGGCCGCCCAGGCGGCGGAACACGCGGCGGTGCGGCGCCGGACCCGGTTCCGGCGCCTGGGCCTGGGATTATTGAGTCTCCTGCTCGTGCTGACCACCACGACCGCTGTTCTCGCCATACGGGCGCAGCAGGCGGCGGACCAGCAGCGCGACGTCGCCGGTTCTCAGCGGGTCGCCGAACGGGCCGCGGCGCTGCGGACGGTCAATCCGGCGCTGGCCGCCCAGTTGAGCCTGGCCGCCTACCGTCTGTCGCCCACCCCCGAGGCACGTGGCAGCGTGCTCAGCTCCTTCGCCACTCCGTACGCCACCCAGCTGACCGACGAACGGAGCGCCGTCACCGCGGTGGTGTTCAGCATCGACGGCCGCGTCCTGGTCACCGGCGATGCCGACCAGACCGTGCGACTACGGCGGGTGACTGATCCGCACCGGCCGGCCGGACCGGTCACGCTGGGGCGCATCGGCGGCACCGTACGTACGGTCGCCGTCAGCCCCGACGGACGGCTTCTGGCTGCCGGGGGTGAGAACGGGGCAGTGGCGGTGTGGGACATCGGCGACGTACGGCGGCCCCGGCTCACGACGCGGCTACCGGGCGACGCCGGTCCGGTGGTCGGGGTCGGGTTCGGGGTCGGCTCCGGAGGGCGCACCCTCGCGGTCACCGCCCGTGACGGGATCCGGGTGTGGCAGCTGTCGGATCCGCGCCGACCACGCGGCCTCGACATCCTGGACGCGGGTGCCGACGTCACGGCGGTGGCGTTCCACCGGGACGGGCAGACAGTGGCTACAGGGCATGGTGACGGGACGATGCGGCTGTGGGAGGTGGCGCTGTCGGGTGAGCGACTGCGTCGGCTGTCGACCGTCCCCGGTCAGACGGGCGAGGCCGGCGGAACCAGTGAGGCCAATCGGAACGGCGAGAGCGACGGTACTGGCGAGGCCGACCGAACGGGAGACGACGGCCACTTCGGACACGTCGGCCACACCGGCCGGGTGAACGCGATGGCTTTCTCCCCCGACGGGCGTCAACTCGCCACCGGTAGCGCCGATTTCACCGTACGACTGTGGGACGTGGGCCGACCGGGCCTGCCCCGCCGGATGCAGACGCTCACCTCGCACACCGACTCGGTCAACGCCGTCGCCTTCAGTCCTGACGGGAGCCAACTGGCCACCGCAGGCACCGACGCGACCGTACGCCGGTGGCAAGTGAGCCGTTCCGGTTCCGTGCGCCAAGCGGCGGTGCTCTCGGGACACACCGGCGGCATCGGTTCCCTGTCCTTCGGCCCTGGGGGCCGCACGCTGGCCAGCGGCAGCGAGGACCAGAGCACCCGCCTGTGGGACCTGCCCGGCCCGGCTCTGACCGGCCACACCAGTTCGCTCTGCTCCCTCGCCTTCAGCCCCGATGGCCGACTTCTCGCCAGCGCCAGTTACGACCGCACCGTGCGCCTGTGGAACCTCGCGGACAAGCGCCACCCGGGCGAACTGCCCCCGCTCACCGGTCACACCGGACCCGTCCAGTCAGTCGCCTTCAGCCCCGACGGCCGCACCCTGGCCAGCGCCGGCGCCGACGGCACTCTGCGACTGTGGGCCCTGGGGACGGCGGACGGCCGTCGTCCCCGTCCACTGGACGCCATCCCCGCCCGGATCGGCACCGTTAACACGCTCGCGTTCAGCCCCGACGGCCGCACCTTGGCCGCCGGCGGCGAACAGGGCACCGTACGCTTCTGGGACACGGCGGACGTACGCCGCCCCCGCCCGCTGTCCACCCTGCGCGGAACCGGTGCGGTGGACTCCGTGGCGTTCGCCCCCGACGGCCGCACCCTGGCCGTGGCCGACCGGGACCGCACGGCCGTCCTCTGGGACGTCACCAGCCGACGGCACCCCTCCCGCCTGACGGTCCTCACCGGCCACACCGGCGCGGTGAGGTCAGTCACCTTCGCCCCCGACGGCCGCACCCTGGCCACCGGCAGCGAAGACCGCACCGTCCGCGTCTGGGACCTCACCGACCTCCACCACCCGCTTTCCCGCAACCGCCTCACCGGCTACACCGACGGCGTCATGGCCGTCGCCTTCACCCCGGACGGTCGAACGCTGGCCGCCGCGAGCTCCGACAAGAAGGTGCGGCTATACGGTCTGACAGCCCGCGGCGAGGTCCGGGAACCGGCACTGCTGACGGCCCACTCCAAACCGGTGGACACCCTCGCCTTCAGTCCTGACGGCCGTACCCTGGCCACCGGCAGCCAGGACTGGACCGTTCTGCTCTGGGATCCCGACACCGAACGCGCCGCCTTCCGGATCTGCGCCACGGCCTTCCCGGCGATCACCCGCGCCGAATGGCGCCAGTACTTCCCGCAGTGGAAGTACCGTCCTCCGTGCAGAATTTGACCATCAGGACCAGGCAATCGGCCGTACGGCGCCGACGGTGAGGCTTTGTCGGCGCAAAGGACGCTGACTGGCTGACGCTTGCTTCGATCGCGTTCCTCACTCCGCCGGGTCTGCCCGCGGCGGTTCCGCCACCGGGACGGCCGCTCGGCGGCACCGCGCCTGTGGGTGCCGACAACCCCGTCACCTGTGCTGAGCTGCGGCTTCAGAGTTACATGGGATCACATCGAAGGTGTTCGCGAGCCCGTCGGCACAGGCTTGGGAAGCGTGACGTTCCGCCTGGTCCACCGATTCGGCTGCCTCCTGCTCGGCTGGCTGCGCCTGCCGGCCCGCTCCTCCGCGGCCAAGGATGCCGGGATACTGGTGGTGCTCCGGCACCAGCTGGCCGTCCTGCAGCGCGGCAGCCCCAAGCCAGCCTTCACCCGCGGGGACCGCGCGGTGCTCGCCGCCCTGCTCCGCTTGCTGAGCAGGCGTCACCATTCACCGCTGAAGCTGCTGGTCACCCCGCGTACCGTGCTGCGCTGGCTCGCGAGACCGGTCGCGAAGAAGCGGACCTGTCCGCACCGAGGCCCGGGTCGTCCGGCCAAGCCCGAGGTGCTGCGTGCTCTGGTGCTGCGCCTTGCTTGCGAGAACGACGGGCGGGGGTACCGCCGGATCCACGGCGAACTGCTCAACCCGGGCTGGAAAATCGCCGCCTCGACGGTGTGGAAGATCCTCCAAGAGGCTGGGACCGACCCGGCGCCCCAGCGCGCCGACCGCTCCTGGGCCCGGTTCCTCAAGACTCAGACCCGCGGAATCCCCGCCGTCGGTGTCTTCCCCGTGGACACCGTTCTCCTGCGGCGCCTGTTCGTCCTGTTCTTCGTCGAGCACGGCGCCCGGCGGGTCCGCGTCGCCGGCGTCACCCGGCACGTCACCGCCGCGTGGGCCACCCAGTGCGCCCGGAACCTCCTCATGAGCTGGGACGACACACGCGGTGAAGGCGTCAGATCCCTCATCCGGGACAACGCCGGCTACTTCACCGAGGGCTTCGATGCGGTCTTCACCGCCGTCGGTGCCCGGGTCGTGCCCTCCTGCCGGGCGTGCCCCGGACGAACGCGATCGCCGAGCGCCGGGTCGGATCCTGCAGGCGCGAGGCCACCGACCGCTTCCTGGTCACCGGGGAGCGGCACCTGCCGGCTCATCGTCGGTGAGCACGCCGATCACCACAACGGGCATCGGCCTCACCGATCACTGGGACAAGAGTGCCCCGACGGCCTCGGCGCGTCCGAACCACCCGCCGTCGACGCCCCGTCGCGCATCCTCCGGCGTGACCGCCTCGGCGACCTTATCCACGAGTACGCGCAGGTCGCATAGGGTGACGGAGGTTGTCGGCACGCGCAGGGACAGACGACGAGCAGCAGGTTGCGCCGACGGGACCCACCCGACCGACCGTGCGGACTGCGGCCCCCTCTGTTCTGCGGATCGCTGTTCCGTCTGGTCACATAGTCCGGCCTTTGGCGCTGCGGTCCTCACCGAAAACTGCGCGGCCGCGTCGGGCTCGCGACGGCGTGAACGGAGGAAGTCGTTCCCCGGCGGCTGCGGGCGCTACGCGGAATGGTCACGGCGTCGTCGCGGGCGACGGTGATCCACCCTGCGTCAGGGCACGGGCGGCGGTGAGTTCCTCGCGTAAGGCCTGTTCCACCGCTTCGAGGTAGGCGTAGGCGTCGTCGCCGATCGGGACGCACAGCGGAGTGGGGCCGTCGGCGCGGACGATGTCGAACAACCGGGCGGCGAAGTCCTCCGGGCGTCCAATGTCGGGGTTGTCCGCCATGCCGCGTGTTCCTGCGAGGGTTTCGGCAGTCACCGCCGTGTACTCGGGCATCCGGCGGCCCGACTCGGCGAGAGACGTGCCGTAGCGGGTGGAGAAGCCGCCGGGTTCCAGCACGGTGACCCGAATGCCCTGCGAGGCCACCTCCACGGCCAGTGTCCGGCTCATGCCTTCCAGGGCGTGCTTTCCTGCGACGTACGCGCCCAGCCCAGGGAACGTCATCCGGCCCGCCACCGAGGAGACGTTGACGATGTGCCCGTGGCCCCGGGCGCGCATGAGCGGCAGCACCAGACGGATCAGCCGCCAGGGGCCCACGACGAGAGTCTCCAATTGATCGCGGACCTCGGCGTCGGAGACTTCTTCGACCGCGCCGAACAGGCCTGCTCCCGCGTTGTTCACCAGGACGTCGATGCCGCCCAGTTGACCGGCGGCGGCGCGGACGGCTTCCTCGCACTGGGCGGCGTCACGCAGCTCCAGCGGGATGGGGAAGACCCGCTCGGGCCAGGCGGAGACCAGTTCACTCAGCGCGGCGGTGTCACGCGCGGTGATCGCCACGTCGTCGCCCGCGCGGGCCGCCGCCGCGGCCACCGCCCGCCCCAGTCCCGACGAACACCCTGTCACCAGCCACTTCCGCACCATCTATGCCTCCGTCGCGTTCCCGACAACCCTGCCGGCCCCGGTCTCGTCCCCCGCCCGGCCTCGTCCGCTCCGGCCTCATGATGTGCTACGGCAGCGCACCGGTCGTCCCTCGTGAGGGGGCGCTTCGGCGCACACTGGAGCGTTCCTGAAGCCGGGGCCCTTCACGCCGGGCCTCCCTGTGGTCTTTCCGGCGTCGTCGGACGCCTGTCGGACGAGAGGGGTGATGTGCTCCTCGATCTTCAGGATCTCCCGGCTGTACGGTTTTCCGATGGCCGCGGGGACGGCGAACGCGTGCCGACCGGTGCTCGGGGTGTCCCGGCCTTCGCGGAATGCCGGTGACTGCTCCGTGGGAGAACCGCCGCAAGACCGGCATGGCCGACGCGGTGATTCACGAGGCTGTGCCGCCAGGGGCCGATGACCTACTGCGGCTGTTCACCGGCACTGTGCCACAGCCGCCTGAAGTGCCTGGCGCCATCCGTCAAGCGGTACTCGGACGAACTTTCCTTTCCCCTTCCGGAGTGGAAAGTGCCCCTGGCAGCGCCCCGCCTCGCCGCGCATCACGTGAAGCGGGTGATCCGGCGGAGGAGGGATGGCGGTGTGGGACCGCGCTGGACGGCCAGGAGGTACGCGGCCGGGTTTTGCGTCTTCAAGGCTTTGGTCTGCTGGATGTGTGTGGGGCGGAGCTTCGCGAAGGTCAGGGCTGCTCCCACCGCGCCGCCGAGCAGTGGGTGACCGGTGAGGACGCCAGCTCCGCCGGCTGCGGCGGCCAGCGCGGGGATTTCGAACTTCACGTTGAGGGCGCTGCAGACGGTGTTGATTCCTTGTCCCTTCATGGCCGCCTGCAGTGCTCGCAAGGGGCTTCGACGCGCTGTTCCACCGCCATGCGCAAGTAGCGTTCGCGCGCCTCGGGCAGACAGCACCGACCAGGCAAGCCCCTGGCGCCACACCGGCACCTGCGTCTTCGGCTTCGCCGCATCCCGGGCAGCCGGCGGCGCGTCCGCATTCCGCGGATCCGCGGTTGCCTCGGCCTTGGCGGTGCTGCCGTCGTTTGGAGCCAGCACCGTATCGACCCGCCTGCGGGCGATCACCCACTCCTGCTCGGCCGTGGCCAGCTCGGCCTGGACACGGTCGGCCTCCTCCCGCAGCTCGTCCACCCGTCGGCGAGCAGTGAGCTCGTGCTGTTCCAGCAGTCCAACGACCGACGGCATCCGCGACCTCCCGGAGAGCGACGACATGACAGGCCACAGCTCCCACGGGACCACCGACTCCATGCCTGACCAGCTACAAGGCCGCATTCAGACTCGGAAAGACAACAGCTGCTCAACGTGAGCCGAGCGGTCGGGTCGGCTGCAAGTTTGACCAGGGGGTGAGCGTAGCGGCGGGAGATGTTGACGGGAAGTCCGGAAGTTCGATTGTTCGGACAACAGGCGGAACCCGGATACGGGCACCCCCCACCTGCCCTGGATGGGCCGCATCCCTTACCGGAGGGACCAGGTTTCCTACTTGTACAGCGTGCTGATCGGCACCTCGCTAAGCTCTTCGCGCATGGACGAGGAGCTGCGGCAGATGGCGTTGGAGGTTCTCGAGGACATTGCGCACTGGCCGCTCAGATCGTCCGGCTGGGAGCGGGTCGGCCGAGGGCTCGCGGCCATGGAGCGGACGCTGCGGGCTGCGGACGTCACGGGATTCCGGCGGGCCGTCGCGGATGTCGAGATGGCGGGGCCGCATCGCATCTCGGGAGTGGAGGAGGCGTCTTCCCTGCCGATCCCCGAGGTGTACCGGGAGCGGGTCAATGAGCTGATCCACGCTTTGCACGCGACCCGGGACGAGCGGCCGTCGGCTGGGGCCGCGAACGTGGGCGGACCGGGTCCGCATGATTGAGGGCGAGGCCCTTGGGGTGCACGTGTTCGTCGTCACGGGCGGCGAGCACCGGGCGGCCGCGCTCGCCTTCGTCCGGGCCCTGTGGGTCCAGTGCGGCGCGAGACTCGGCATGACGGAACCGGTGCCGGGGGTGGGTGTGGGCATGGAGCCGCGAGGAGGCTGGGCCGCGCACACGAGAGGGCTCCTTGCGGTCAGGAGCGATACCGGTCCTGGGGTGCGGCAGGCCGTGCTGCGACGAGACCACGACGTCCTCTGCCTCTCGGCCATGCTGGCCCCAGATGCCGCCGAGAACTTGGGGTGGGCGGAGCTGGACGCGCAGTGGTCCGATGTCGTCCGAGCCGCTGGACCGGGGGCAGCGGCGCCCCACTCTGGAACGTTGGGCGAAGCCAGGCTGTATCTGGCCAGGCTGGTCGACCCTGATGCCCAGCCCGCTACTGAGTCAACCGGCGCACTGGTGGCGACGGTACGGTCATGCGCGCCTGGCGCACCGGATCGGGTACCGGAGGGAGTGGTGACCCCACAGGGGTTCGCCGTCTGGGAGCTGTTGCCCACCGCCGATACGCGGATCGAACGTCGTTTGGTCGCCGTGGCCGGGCACGAGCGGGACCCCGAGCTGACGGCCTGGGCATGGACCGACCGGAACCTGAATCTGCCGCCGCTGGCGAAGTATCTGCTGCACGCCGCCAAGCTCCGTTACGAGCTGCGCGTGTGGCGAGCGGCCGAGGACATCGCCACGCTCCGTGCCGCCACGGACGCCACGATCAAGGCCTTGCTGGAACGGACCGCCGCACCGGCAGGGCCCAGCCGACAACCGGAGATCATCAGAGCCAGCCATGCCCTGGTGGCTCTGCAGGCCCGTGAGCGCGGCCTCGTCGACCGCTCGACACTCAGCCGCGAGATGGCCCGAACCGTCGAAATCGCCGGTGCCAACCTCATCCTCTTCGCCGGTGACGAGTCACTCGGCGGGCCGTTCGCCGACGATCGGACGTTGGCGGACTGGCTGGTCCAGCGCCTCGACGACGAAGCCACGTATCTGGAGGCCGCGGTGCGCCGCTGCGAGCAAGTCGGCTCGCTTGCCGACCAGTTGGTGCAGCGGAGCCAACAGCGTCGCCAGGAGACGGTCAACCTCGGCCTGACCGGCGCGATCGGCGCCATCGTGATGAGCCTTGGCGCCGTCCAGGCACTGCAGTACACGGTGCCGCTGCCCGGCCCCGTGAAGCCAGCCGTCGTCACGGCTCTCGGCGCACTCGCCCTGCTCGCATCGCTCGTCGTGCTGCGGGTCGTGGCGCCGGAGCGGAGCTGGTCACTGGTCCTCGTTCGGCTGGGCGCGGGAGCGGTCGGCGCGGCCCTGGCATGGATCGGTGTCGCGGCGTTCGGGGACCGGGGCGCCACGGCGGGGACGACCTGGGCCGGGGCCGCGGTGGGCGCGGCCCTGGGAGTGTTCGTCTCCTTCGGGTCCTGCGGACGCGACAGGGGGCACTGACCGGACCGGACCGGGGGACGTCGGCGGCACGGTGCGCCCGGTCGAGAGCATCCTCGGGAGAGGTGGTGTTGCCGCCATGGCCTACAGCAGTTCGTGGCGTGGTTCTGGGTGGGGAAACGAACGGCCCCAGCAGTCGCGCAAGGTGGAAGCTCACAAGATCGTCGCCGGGCTCTCACAGGTCGCGGAGGCGTTCAAACTGGGCCTCGCGGCGCAGGTCGCCGCGCTGGCCGGCCGAAACCGGGGCCAGCTCGACATGGCGATCACCCACTTCCGGCGCGCCGTCGTCGCGGCGGCCGGTGACGACCCGCACCGGGGCAAGTACGCTAACGGTCTCGGTGTCGCCCTGCTCGACCGCCATCGGCTCACCGGGGACGTCGGCGATCTCGACGAGGCCCTCGACCATCTGGTCGCCGCCTTCGACGCCGCCGCCCCGCAGACAATGGGCCGCGCCCGGGTACTGCGCAACCTGTTCGACGCCCTGGAGCTGCGGCTGTCGCTGGCCGACGCCCCGCTGACCGACGACCGGCGCGCCCGGCTTCCATCCCTGGAGTCGCTGCGCCGGGAGAAGAGCCGGACACCCGGGCTCACCGCGATCGAACGGCTGGCCGCCGCGCACGAGAACGGCCACACGGCAGTGGCCGAGCAGGGCCTGGCACAGGGCTGCCCGGATCTGACCTATGCCGTCAAGCTCCTCCCGCTGGTCGTCTGGGGCGGCCGCGATCAGGTACTCGAATTCCTCGCGGACTACCGCGGGTTAGCGTCCGAAGCGGCGTCGAGTGCCGTGGCAGCGGGTGATATAACCCTCGCGGTGCGCGTGCTGGAACAGGGCCGCGCCGTGGTGTGGCAGCAGGATCTCGCGAACCGCACGCCTCGCGAGGAGCTGCTGAGGCAACTCGTCGCGCAGGGGCCCCGGCTGCACGAGAAGACCGACAAGACCTCCCGCGCAAAGACGCACACGAAGGCGGGAAGGAGCGGTTCGGGCGGGGCAACCGATGGCCAGGCGCCGTCGCTGCCGTCGGATCTTGTGGAACGGATGGACCGCGCCCACGCCGCGCTCACCCGCCTCACGCCCGGGCCGGACGCGTCACCGGACAAGGGAGATCCGCGGTTGGACTTCGACCGATGGGGATCCCCTTGGCGGACCGGCGTGCCGGGCCTGTCCGAACTGTCCGACGCCGTCCGGGAATGGGATTCGCTGAGCCGTACGGCCCAGCGTGGGCTTCCGTACATCAGCTTCCAACTCCCGGACTACCAGCGCGACATCCGGCCGGCTGCGTCCCACGGACCTGTCATCTACCTCAACGTGAGTCCGTGGCGCTGCGACGCCCTGATCGTCACCCGGACCGGCGAGCGCCCCGCCCTCATCCCCCTGCCGAATCTGACCGCTGTCGACGCCGAGCAGCAGGCGCAGCGGTATCTGGCCGCCATGACAAGCGACGGTGACAGGAGGGAGGACATCGTCCGGGACGTGCTGCACTGGCTGTGGCGCACGGTGGCCTCGCCCGTGCTGGCCGCTGTGGCACGGATTCCTGAGTTCCGGGGGGCCACGGCACAGCCGCACGTGTGGTGGATCCCCACCGGGCCGCTGACGACCCTGCCCCTGCACGCGGCTTTGGCCGCCAACGGCCGCTCGGTCCTCGACCATGTGACGTCCTCCTACACTCCTACGGTGAGTGCACTGACGCGGGCTCGAACGGTGCGGCGCGCGTCGGACCTCGACCGGCGCCTCACCCGGCGTCATCTGCTCGTCGCGCCCGCCACCAGTGAACTCCCGGCGACCAAAAGGACGTTGACCAGGCTCGCTACGCTGTTGCCCCGCAGGCAACGCACCAGCCTGGTGGGCTCCGAGGCAACATGGGCCAAGGTTCACGAGGAGCTGCCCCGGCACGCCTGGGCGCACTTTGACTGTCACGCCGTACAAAACTTCGACGAGCCTCTCACGAGCCGTCTCTCGCTGCACGACCGCGATCTGACCGTGGCGGAGCTCGCCGAACTGCCGAACCGTTCCACGGAGTTCGCACTGCTCGCGGCCTGCACCACGGCGGCGGGGGGCAGCCTCGTCCGCGACGAGTGGGTCAGCCTGGCCGCCGCCCTGATGTACGCCGAGTACCAGGCCGTCATCGGAACGCTATGGCCGGTGCCCGACGGACCCACCGCTCGTATCGCACGAGACGTCTACGCCGCGCTGATCCCGCACCCCGAAGAGCCACTGAGCAGCGAGCACACCGGCGCCGCGTCGTCGAAGTGGCGCCGGTTCCTGCGCCGCCTCCTTCCGTTCGCCGGACGCCAGTCGACGGCGCTGAAACGGCCCTGGTCGCCCAGGACCGTTGACCTCAACGCCTTCGACAGCGCACACGCCCTGCACCGGGCCCTGCTCCGCGAACGGGATCGCCGCCCCGACCACCCGAGCGCCTGGGTGTCGTTCGTGCACTACGGCGTCTGAGCCTGGCGTTCAACCTCGCGGGTCACTCGTCCTGCTGACCTGCGGTTCTCCACGGGACAGCGGAGACGGCCGTTCCCCACGCCTCGAGATGTCGAGTCACAAAGCACGCGAGAACGGCCGCTGCCCATGAGTCTGCCTGTCGGTGTGTCTGGAATCGAGGCGTTGGATCTGTTGTCCCGCTTTCGGGTCGAGTTCTACGAGTGTCTCTACAAGCGGGCGAACGCGCCTTTCGAGCTCACCGACGCGGTGCTGTGCGCGGACGGGCCGGTGAAGACCCTGGTCGAGCTCTCCTTGGCGGTCGAGCACCGGCGCGGGCACGGTGCGCTGTACGCGGCCCTGGACCGTGGATGGCTGGAGCCGACACGGTTGCGCCGCACGCCGGCGGGCCTGCCGCTGCCGAAGGCGGCCGACGGGCGGATCGTGCTCGCCGTGGACGTGTCGCACCGGCTGCGACCCGACGCTCCCACCAGCGGCGACCGGCTCTTCTGTCATGTCTACGGACACGGCGACCGCAGCTCGGACCAGTTGGTGCCCGGCTGGCCCTATTCCTTCGTCGCGGCCCTGGAGTCCGGCCACACCTCCTGGGTCGCTCTCCTGGACGCGGTCCGCCTGGGCCCGGCCGACGACGCGACGACCGTCACTGCCGACCAACTCCACGATGCCGTGAGACGGTTGACGAGTGCGGGCCAGTGGAGGCCGGGCGATCCGGCATCCTGACTGTGATGGACTCCGGCTACGACGTCGCCTATCTGACCCACGTCCTCGCCGACCTGCCCGTCGTGCTGGTCGGGCGCCTGCGCTCGGACCGGGTCATGCTCCGTGACCTTGGCCCTGCCCGGTCGGGTCCCCGGGGCGGGCGTCCCCGCCGGCATGGCGGCGTCCTCACGTTCAAGAAGCCCGACAGCTGGCACGAGCCGGATGTCACGACCGTCACGGACACCACCCGCTACGGCACGGCCACCGCGACGGCCTGGGACCGGATGCACCCCCGGCTCACTCACCGCGGCCCCTGGCTGAACCACGCCAAGGAAGAACTCTCCATTCTGCACGGCACGTTGATCCACCTGAAGGTCGAGCGCCTGCCCGGTGACCGCGACCCGGAACCGGTCTGGCTGTGGTGCTCGGCCACCGCCGCCGCACCGGCGGACGTGGACCGCTGGTGGCAGTCCTTCCTCCGCCGCTTCGGCCTGGAGCACACCTTCCGGTTGATGAAACAGACCCTGAGCTGGACTGGCCCGAAGGTCCGCCACGCGGACACCGCCGACCTGTAGACCTGGCTGATCATCGCCGCCCACATCCAGCTCCGCCTCGCCCGGCCCCTCGCCGAGGACCTCCGTCGTCCCTGGGAACGGCCCGCAGGACCCCACCGCCTCACCCCTGCCCAGGTCCGCCGGGAGTTTCGCAACGTCTGCGCAACAGCAGCCCGCCCGGCAAGCGCGCCGAATCGGTCAAGGAACACCAAGCCCAGCAAGGTCAAACGCCAAGCTAGTGGCCAGGCGGTGCCTCTCACCGAAGGGGCCGCCAGGCGGCTTTCCCGCTGTGTTCAGCTTCCCGTACAGGCACCGTCATGGGCTTTCACCACAGTTTGACTCCGGTCACTCGATCACCAGCGACTCAGGAGCAAACGGCATGACGCCCTCGCAGCCCTGCCAGCCCCCCTCCCCCGACGAGTCCGGGCAACCTGGCAGACGTCGCTTCCTCCAGGCAGCCGTAACCCTGCCTGCCGCAGGTTCGATCGTCCTCGGCTCAGGTGTGACACCCGGGCACGCGGCGACCGCCTCCCGGTCCGGCCGATTCGACCGTGACTCACCGCGCTTCGCCCTCGCGGTGCTGCCGGACACGCAGTACCTGTTCGACGCCGACAGCGCCGACCCGGAGCCGCTGCGGGCGACGTTCCGCTACCTGGTGAACCAGCGCGCAGAGGCCAACGTCGCCTTCATGACGCACCTCGGCGACATCACCGAGCACGGCACCCGCGACGAGATCGACCTCGCCGCCGACACGTTCGAGCTGATCGACGGCCGCATCCCCTACAGCGTCCTGGCCGGCAACCACGACATAGCCTCGGGCGACGACCAGCGCGGCGACAGTCCCTACCTGGACGCGTTCGGCCCGCAGCGCTTCGCCTCCGCTCCCACCTTCGGCGGCTCCTCCCCCGACGGCTACAACAGCTACCACCTCCTGCACGCGGCGGGCCGCACGTGGCTCATCCTCGCCCTGGACTGGCGTACGTCCGCGACCGGCCTGCGCTGGGCGCAAGGCGTGCTCGACGCCCACCCCGCCCTTCCTGTCGTGCTCACCACCCACGACCTGGTGTGGGCCGACGAGGACGGCGTCGCCCAACTGTCGGACAACGGCAGACGCCTGTGGGACTCCTTCGTCCGACGCAACGACCAGATCTTCCTGGCACTCGGCGGGCACTACTGGCCGCCGGGCCGCACGGTCCTCAAGAACGATGCCGACAACGATGTCCACCTGCACATCACCAACTACCAGGATCGCTATTACGGCGGCGCGGGCATGATCCGCCTCTACCACTTCGACCTGGTCCGGAACGTCGTTGACGTCGAGACCTTCTCCCCCTGGTTCCTGGCCCGGGACGCCGGCGACCGGTCGCCACTGGCGGCGGAAACGGTCGAACTGACCGGTGACGTCGACCGATTCAGCATGGGCATCGACTTCGACCAGCGCTTCCAGGGCTTCGCCCCGGTCCTCCCGCCCAAGCCGCGCCCGGCTTCGGCCGTCATGCCGCGCGGCACGGTCGCCTACTGGCGGTTCGACGCCTCCGGCGCCTCGATGCCCGCGGCGGACGCCCCCGTGCCGGACGGCACGGTGGTGCGCGATCTGTCCGGCAACGGCAACGACCTCACCGTCGGCCGGCTGCACTCCAGCGGTCCGCAGGCGCTCATCTTCTCCACCGACCACCACCCCGGCCAGCCCGCCCACGCGAGCCTGCGCTTCGACGGCGGTCAGAAACCCGACCGCGGTGCCATCCTCACCACTGGCCCACACGCACCGCTCAACAGCGAAAAGTTCCTGCACGGCTACACCATCGAGACATTCATCCGGCTGCCCGACCCGTTCGAGGGCAACCACGCCTGGATGGGCATCCTGAGCTGGCAGGGCCGCAACGGCGACATCGGCAAGACCACCGGCTGGTCCCCGCTGGAACCCACGTGCAGCCTGAACCTCTCCCCCGAGCGATTCCTGCAGTTCGTCGTGTACCCGGAGCGGCAGGACGCCGACCCCACTTCCTGGAGCCATGCCCTCCCGGTGGGCCGGTGGACCCACGTCGCCGTCGTCAACGACGGCCGCCGCACGGTGGTCTATGTCGACGGTTCGAAGATCGCCCGCAACCCCGCCCAGCGTTCGACGGGCATCGCCACCCTGGGCAAGCCGTTCGTCCTCGGCGCCACCCAGTTCGACGAGAAGTTCGGGCAGGGCTTCTACGGCTGGATGGGCGACACCCGGATCGTCGCCCGCTCGCTGTCCCCCCGCCAGTTCATGGCCCCCTCCGACTGACCCGGCTCCCCGAGCAGGACGTGGAGGTGGTGGGAGACCGACGCCGGTGCCCCACCACCTCCGTGGCCTCGGCTCAGCGGTTCGGGCGTCCCCGTACGCCCGCCCCGGTCGGGCTCCACGCTCAGCAACTCGACCAGGCCGGACGCCACCCGCCGGTCGATGACGGCCGGGATGGGCTGGGCGCCCGATGTCAGGTCGTGCCCGGCCCGGTCGGTGAGCGCCGCGAGACTGTGTGCCGGGAGGGTGAGGTCCATGGCCTGGACGGGGTTGTCCTTGGCCGCCGTCAGGTTGATCATCTTGGTTCCGGCGAGGACGATGATCTCCCTGCCGTCGGCTAGACGGTGCACCACCCGTTCCTGGCCGCAGGAACCGGACCTCTCGACGGACACCGTACGGGGAGCGAGAGCCTTGGCATCCGCCTCCCACGGCGTGTGCCCCACACCGGTGATCACCGTGCCGTCGGTCAGCACGTCCAGTTTCGCCGCGCCGATGACGCCGGGGCCGGTGGCCAGGAAGCGCAGCTTGGTCCGGGACAGGATGTCGCGCGGGTCGCAGACCTGGTGACCCGCCATCAGCGCTTCGATGGCCCGGGAAGGGCCGGTGCCCGCCACCGCGACGCCGGCACCCGGATGAGCGAGGGTTGCCGGCCACACCCTGGCCGCAGGGCCCACAGCCCACGGCTGTGGCGCGTCGTGCCCCCGGGCGCCGCCGCGCCGCCGATCGGTGAGCGAACGGCGGCCGGGTACGTGACCGATCTCGGGGCAGCCGGCCTACGGCGGCCGCGGTGATATGCCATGGGATCGAACGGACCGGTCATCGGACGAGTTGGTGGACCACCGGGACCGAACCGCCGGACGAACGAGGTGCGTCCGCGCTTCACACCGGGCATCGCCCGAACCTCAGTCGCTGCTCACGGACCACAGGTGCGGGCGGCCGCGCTCCCGCTGCCGTTTCTTCAGGTCCGAGAAGTTCGTCTGAAGGCTTCCGTGACGAAAACCGCTCTGCGGCTGTCTGCCGCTCCAGCCCCGGGAGACAGCCGCAGAGCGGTGGGCCAGGCACCGCCCTCATCGTCTTTCCTTCACACCGTTGCGGAGAAGATTCCCCGGAGGGTGGGCAGGAAGGCTGGGGCGCTGATCCCGGTGAGTCGGCGCAACACCCGCTCGCCCGAGCTGCGGCCGACGCCGACGGACGTGAGCGGGTCGGACAGCCGCCGGCCCGTCACGGGCATGCGAACAGCACCGCATCAAGGCGTTGGACAGGACGACTCATCGCCGCACGCCCGTTGGTGCATTACCCCGGCCCTGCTTGAGCTCGTTACCCGGGCAGTCTCTCGAACCAGGCCTTGTCGGTGCTCAGAGGCTGTGAGAGGGACAGTTCACCGCTGTTCCAGGCGGTCACCCTGTGAAGGTTGAGCTTACTGCGGATCTGCCACCCAGTGGTGAACTGGTCGACATACCACTTCTGCCCCGGGTCCGTGGAGTTGCAGGTGGACAGGTAGAGGTCGCTGCCATTGGTGTCCAGGCAGGCGTTGAGGTACGTATTGCGGAAACTCAGATCCGCGGTGTCCTGAACCCATTTGGCACGCCAGTCGCAGCTCCCCTGGTAGAGCCGGTTGGGGGTATCGGCGGCTATACAGGTGCCCTGTCGCCAGGACTTGTACTGATAGGCCCCTTGGGGTGCGGCTTCCGCCGGTGCCACGGTGGCCAGTGCGACCGCTGCCGTTCCGAGTGCGAAGGCGAGAATCCTGGATCTCTTCACCGAAGACCTTCCTGGTTGTTCGACGGGGGAACATGGGCCGCTCACCGCCCACAGGATCTGCGCATTCCGGCAAGTGTCCCCGAGGGCGAGTGCCCGTCGGCGCGATGGCTGAGCGACTCCTGCGCTACTACGTCGCACACGCCCGCACGGTTCACAGCAGTACCGGACCCCCGTTGGTGCCCTGCGTGACGTCTGATTCGGGAAGGAGGGGCCGGACGGACGGGCAAGACCGACCTGGGGCGGCCCGGCTTCGACCGGGACGAGCTCCGCGCTCACCTCTTCGGGCCGGGCGCCAGGGTGGCCTCTCGCCCTTCCGTGCTCGTCGTGCTCCACACGTCCGTGGAGCACGACTCATGACTTATCCGCGTCCACCGGTGTGAGGGGGGGACCATCGCACCAGCGACGAGAGGCCCCTCACGTCACCGCTCGCGACCGATGGTTCCAGCCCTACGGGACGAGGGCGGCCCCGTCGGCTGAGGCGGTCGGATCATACGGGCTGGAGTTCCGCAGTCCAAGTGGCCTTGCTCATGTCGCCGACTGCGTCCCGGGGCGCGATGCTCACCGTCCCGTCCGCCCAGCCGGTGAGGTACCTGCCCCAGTCGGACGTCATGTGGAACGGGCCCGTCGAACCCCACCACTGCCCGGGGTCGCTGGACGAACACGGGGACATGTACACCTCTCGGCCCCCGGTCGAGCTGCGGTCGAGGCACTCTCCGGTCCCCCGGTTCCGGAGCATCGTGAGCCCGCCGCCCTTTACCCCGTAGTCAACGGTCCAGTGAGTGGTCTTCAGGAAGCACTCATAGCCGGTGTTCACCGTGTTGAGACTGGGGTCGTCGAAATCGAGGCCCAGACACCTGCCGCTGTTCGCGTTGTAGAACTTGAACACCGAGGGGGCTGCATGGGCCGTCGTGGGCATGGCGACGATCAGCGAGGCCAGGCTCGCCGCACCCGCCAGGGTTGCCAGCATCCTCTTCATGGGCACCTTCATGAATCTCTCTCGTTCGTCCGCTGATGAACTCAATCGTTCTACGACGAGAAGTGGTCAGAGGTTCACGTGGGTTGTGTGCGTGCGGGTTGCCCGGCAGGCCCTCGTCTGCCGGCGTGTCCGCGCTGACACGGCGCCCCGACGCCGCCCGGACATGCGTGTCGCCGACCGCGGCCACTGTGCCGGATCCGTGGGCTCAGGACCCGTTCCAGTGACGGATGGATCTGAGTGAGCAGGCCGCGGAGCCGGTTGGCGATCCGGGTGGACCCGCCCGCCAGGTCGTCGAAGCCCGCGATCATCGCGAGCTCGGCGACCGTCTCATCGCCGGGATCGATCGCCCGCAGGGTGTGGGGCATCGCTCGGGCGGCGTCCGCGATGACGAACGCGTCACCGGCACCGGTCAGCAGTGGCAGGCCCTGACCCCGCAACTGCGGAAGACCTATGGTGCGGCACCAGCCACCTGCAACTCCCTCAGCAGAGCACTTCCCATGTTCCCGGTCGTGCCGGTCACGAGGATCATCGTCTGTCTACTTACTGCGGCTGAAGGCGGCGCGCAGGTTGTGTCCGTACGCGTGTATCCATGCTGGGTAGGCGCCGTAACCGGGGTTGGCTGGCGTGGTGGGCCAGATGCGTCGTCAGGTAGGGCCCGGCCTCCGAGCGCGACCTGGTCAAGGTGGTCACAGTGGTCGGTGGTCGCAGTATTTGCCATGTGTGGTCGATGGTCAGCGTTTGATGCGGCTGCGGACGGCGAGGACAGCCAGGCCGAGGAGGACGGGTTCGGCGAGGCGGGAGGTCATCTCGGTGTAGGTGCCGGTGGTGGTGAGGTCTTGTCCGGAGGAGCGGAAGACCACCGAGTTGACCACCACCCGCAGCGCCTTCTCGGACCGTTCGCTCGTCACCCGGTCGAGTAGCGGGCCGGCGGGGTTGACCGGGTCGGGAGTGCCGGTGGTGAGGGTGACCTGCTGCCCGACGGCGGCCTGGCGGCCGGTGATGGTTGGTTTCGGATCATCGACGGGCAGGCCCCACAGCACCATCACCGCGATCGTGGTGGTCATCGCCGCTCCCAGCCACGCCAGGGCCCGGGAGGCGCGCAGCCCGTACCCGGACAGGGCCCAGTAGGCGGTCAGCAGCGCCCGCTCGCCCCAGGGCCGGGTGGCGTCGTGGCGGCGCATCTCGCACTCGCCGTAGTAGAAGTCGGCGGCGTCCGGTTCGTTCTTGCCGTCCTCCAGCGACTTGCGTATCTGCCGGTACAACGCGGCCACTGCGGCCGGTCGCAGTTCGGGAGCGTCCGGTGGCGGGGGGATCCAACCATGTGGCAGGGCGGGGCGGTGGGCGGTACGCACCCGCCAGTGGTGCTCCTCGGCCAGGGTGTTGCGCCGGCTCCACCGCCAAGGGAAGCGCCGGCCCCGGCCGGTGGGGGTGGTGGCGAAGGTGCACCAGCCGTCCACGCGGAGCTGGTCGAGGTGGACGGCGCCGGCGAACCGGCACACGCTCAGGTCGATGGTGTGCAGCGCGAGGTGCGCGGCATCGACCCCACCCACCGACGTCAGACGCACACCGGGCTCCCGGCCGGACAGCTCCGCCTCTGACAACAGGTCGCTGGAGCAGGGGGAGGGGAAAGCGTCCGGGCGGGCGGCGACCACCACCGGGTACTCCAAGACTGCGTCCCTCAGGTCCACCTCGGCGTAGCGCAGGTGCAACGTGGCGGTCGAGACCCACCGGGTGCGCGCACAGCTCACCTCGCGAGCGGCCATCTCCACTGTCACCGGCTGATCGAACACGGCACCGTCCAACACCACCTTCGCACCACACACCAGCGGCCCCAAACGTGATGCCGCCTCGAACCGCGCCCCATCGAACCTGGCGTCGCCGGTGAAGGCCGCCCCGTCGAACCTGGCGGTGCCGGTGAAGGTCGCCCCGGCGAACCTGGCGGTGCCGGTGAAGGTCGCCCCGTCGAACCTGGCGGTGCCGATGTGGGGCTCACCGGTGGTGGGGTCGTGCAGGGCGGTGAGTAACCGGTGCAGCAGGTCTTCGGTGAAGGGGGTGCTGCGGTGGTCGATGTCGGTGCCGGGGGTCAGACCGTTCAGGTAGGCGTCACGGTCGGTGTCGGCCAGGTGGGCCAGGCACGCGGTGTGGCCAGGGACATGGACGCCGCGGCAGCCGACGGGGTCAGCGGCAGGGTCTGCGCCTTGGCCGCAGTGCGGCCAGTCCGGCGGCGTGCTGGAGGGTGGTGGGGGCGCAGCAGTAGTCACGCCTCAAGGACGTACTGATGCCGTTGGGTGGTTGCTGGATCAGGTCCCAGCGGAAACTTCGGTGCGCTGCTGAAAGCTCTTGTGCAGTCCGGCATTCGCCTCGGCTGTTGGAGCTGTATTCCGTCGGAGTACCAGCTCGCGCGCCTAAAGACTGTCCCGCAACTTGGGGCAAAGACTGGTAGGTCACCACAGCCGGATCGACTTGTCCGGTTTCACCCCGACTCGCGGCCTCAACGGGATTCCGGCCAAGCGGGTTGAACCGGACATCGGCAAGCCGTCTCCAGAGTTGCGGGACAGCCTTTAGATGATCGATTCCAAGTCAGTGGTCGTAGGCGGTCGGTGAGCGTAGGACGGGCTGTCCGGTGTGGTCGTTGTGCCGGATCGCGGCGGTCAGCGCGAGGATGCGCTGCATGACGCGGGCGATCACGCCGCCTGGTGTGCGGCCTCGGTGCTGTTCGAGGTTGAGTTGGCCCTTGAAGGTCTCGTTGACCGACTCGATGACCTGCCGCAGTGGTTTGAACCGCGGGGCGCCGGGCCGTTCCGGCTCGCTCTTGCGGGCCGGCCGCAGCAGCCGGATGTCCAGTGAGATCGTTTCATCTTGAACTCGCAGGTCGGGCCGCTGGTGGGGGTGGGGATTGACGCGCTCGTGCTGGTCTCGGGCGTGATCATTAGCAGGTGATCGTCTGCCGCGGGCCGGTTCGCGGGTTCTGGGGTGGTCCGCCGGGGGGCGTCTCGTAGGTTCCGCAGTGGGAGGGAGGCGCATGGTGGACGTGCTGACGTGGACGATCGGGCAGCGGATGCGACTGACTGAGCGTGCCGAGCTGCTGCGCAAAGAGCTGGCGGAGATTGACGCCGGGCTGGGCCGGCTGGAGGCTGCCGAGGTGGTGTTCGGTCAGCGGGCCGAGGCGACCGACGGGGGACGGCGGCCGTCGGGCATCGTGGATTTGGAGCGCGTCGCGGCTGGTCCGGGTGCGGGCGGGATGCGATTGGTGCCGGACCGTGTCGAGGGGATGGGGCTGGAGGCCCTGACCTCGGAGTACCAGCGGATCATGGAGATCGTGGCCGGGGCGGACGGTCCGGTGATGGCCAAGGACGTCGCGATGGCACTGGGCCGGGAACTCACACCGGGCAAGGTCGAGCCGGTCCGCGGCCAGCTGCGCAAACGCGCCGACCGGGGCTGGCTGAAGCGGACCGGATCAGGGCGCTATCTGCCGCGCCGACCGGCCGGTTCTCGCCGTAATGTGAGGGTCCCCGGCGGGAGTTGGTTCGCGTGTGAAGACTCACCGCCCCGCCGAGGGCACTCGCGATGCTGTCTACCAGGTTCGGCTCCCCGTGTCGAAGCGGACCATCGAACTCGTCGCCAGCCTGATACGCGGGCGGCGCAAGCAGCTCGGCACCCGCTGGCGCAGGGTCACCCCGGGGACCCAGGCGATCGTCGTGCTCGCCGTGCTCCGTCACGACCAGCGGCTTGTCGACATGGCCGGCGGCAACGCCGTCTCCGCCTCCACCGTGCGCCGCTGGATCCTGGAAGTCCTCGGGCTGCTTGCTGCCCGTGCCCCGCGTCCGGACCGCGCCCTGAAGAAGATCGCCCGGCGGGGCGGCGTGGTGGTCCTGCTGGACGGCACCCTCGTGCGCACCCGCCGCCGCACCGGGGCGGACAACCGCAGGAACTACAGCGGGAAACACAAGGCCCCTGGCCTGCTCTTCCTCGCGCTGACCGATGAGAAGGGCAACCTGATCTGGATCTCCTCCGCCCGCCCCGGCCGGGCCGGCGAGATCGCCGCTGCTCGCAACGACCACATCACCAGGCATCTGCGCGAGGCCGGCCTCGGCGCCCTGGCCGGCCTCGGCTTCGTCGGCCTCGACGACGACCCCAACGATGCTCCGGTCATCATCACCGGCCGCAAGGCGACCCGCTCCCACCGGCCACCGCGGCGCACCGGAAAACTCCAAGATCCCCGACGGAGCCGAGCTCAGCCCATGTTGGCGAATGTGAGCTCGGCCATGACCCAAAGACCGAGGAGCTGGAGCCCCAGAGCGCCAACCGCCACTCCCGACGCCGCGCCGGTGGTCAGTCGGCGCCGCGCAAACCTGTATACGGAAAGCGTGACGGCTGCGACAAAGAAGAGCAGGATTACGGAAAGGGGCATATCTACCTCTATGGAAGGATTGCAGCTTGACGGTAAGAGCGCACCCGGATAACAGCGTCTACGAATCTCAGCCGTCTAGACGAAGTCGGTCGTGAATTGGTTCACCGGGTTTTGAGCACATCGGGATCCGCGGAAGACCCGCTACGGCTTCGGGGGCGGGCGCCATCTTGTCCGACGGGGCACGTCACCCACATGCGCAGCCGGCAACCGCATGAACGCCCATCACGCCACCACGCTGCTACGAGCCCTGCTCGTTCTGGCGAACCGCGAAATCCAGCGGTGACAGACGATCACCCGACGACGATCACTCCGCCTGCCAGCACGAGGACCGCATCACGGACTCACACCAGTACCGCGACCTGCGAGTTCAAGATGAAACGATCTCAATGGACCACGACCACCCGACCAGCTACCGGAAGGCGCTCGTCGTGGCGTTCCTCATTCTGTCCCTGGCCGTCCTCGTGCTGAGCGTGATCGGCCCCCTGCCGGCCACCGCCGTCGCGGTCCTGGCCCATGACCCCGCCCGCCGCGCCGACGCCCGCCGTGTCCTGCGCCTGTTCCTCACCGACACCCTGATCCGACGGCGCCTCACCCAGCACACCCAACCGTCCGCACCCTGACACCCAGCAGCACACCACCTGGCCGGCACACGAGTGAGCCGCGCAGCGCGCCCCCAACCTCCTTGCTTTGCTCGACGAGTTTGTCGGCTCCTGAGCCCGCCCCATGCACGTGCCGGCCGGTTCTTCGCCGCCACGTCCGGGTCTGCCGCTAGCGTGACCGGGACAGCGGCCGGGCTTTCCCGGCGGTGGAGGGATGGCAGTGAAGGGGCGAGCGGTATGACGTTCACACGCTGGGAGGACCGGTCCGTGATCGTGACCGGCGGGACGCGGGGAATCGGGTTCGGTATCGCCGAACTCTTCGCCCGGCAGGGTGCCGCCGTGTTGCTCACGGGCCGGCACGAGGAGACGGCCCGCGAAGCGGCGGACGGTCTCGCCCGGGTCACGGGCGGGCGGGTCGCAGGTCTGGGCGTGGACGTGCGGCGGCCCGGAGAGATCGAGAGGATGGCGGCCGAGGCCGAACGGCGGTACGGCGGGATCGATGTGCTGTGCGCCAACGCCGGGATCTTCCCGGAGCGTCCGCTGCGCGAGCTGACCGCCGAGGACGTGGACGAGGTCTTGGACGTCAACCTCCGGGGTTCCATCCTGTCCGTGCGGGCGTGTCTGCCCGCGATGGAACGGGCCGGCCGCGGCCGGATCGTTCTGACCTCCTCGATCACCGGCCCGGCCACGGGCTACGCGGGGTGGTCCCATTACGGGGCCAGCAAAGCAGGACAACTGGGTTTCCTGCGCGGGGCGGCTGTGGAGCTGGCCCCGTACGGCATCACGGTCAATGCCGTCCTGCCCGGGAACGTTCGCACCGAAGGGCTGACCGACCTCGGGCCGGACTACCTGCGCCGGATGGCCGGCTCCATCCCGCTGGGGCGGCTGGGTGAGACCGCCGACGTCGCACACGCCGTGCTCTTCCTTGCCTCCGACGAAGCCTCTTTCGTCACCGGTCAGTCCCTCATCGTCGACGGCGGCCAAACCCTCCCCGAATCCCTGGACGCCTTCGCTGACCCCGTCACATCCTGACCTCGGCGGAGAACCGCCCGGCCCCCGGTCTGCCTCCCGTCTCCCCGGCCGACGCAGGACGCCGACGTCATCCGGGCCGCGATGTCCTTCCCCGCCGGTCTGCGGGGCGTCGCGCGTCGGTGAGACTCGCACTGGACCGGGTTCTCCGGGACGGATCGGAGATGGTGACCGGCTGAGTGGACAGCGCCGAGGCCGATCAGTGGTGCCAGGAAGTGTGACACATCCTCCAAGCACTCGAAACACCCGCCGATCACTAATTGTGACCGCTTCACACGGAAGTCGCGCTAAAACCCGTTCCCGTTCTCGTGAACGAAGCCATAACCGAGTGCCCACGTTCAGGGGGAAGAAGCCCGGCCGGTTGGCTGCCGAGGCACCTTTCAAAGACGCCGTGACCGGTTCAGGAGTAGCGGCCGGGGGGTGGGCCGTACCCTGCTCCGGCACGGCCCACCGCATGAACTCGGCGAAGCTATGTCGCCGCCCATTCACGTCCCAGCTTGGCGAGTGCCGGGCTGGGAACGGCTTTGCCCTATTCCATGGACACTCGTGTGTTATGCGACCAGGTCCAGGTTGTCGATGCTGCCGGCGTGCTGCCGTTCGTAGTCGACCGGGCTGCGATAGCCGAGTGCCGAATGGCGCCGTTCGAGGTTGTACCAGGCCATCCAGGCGAAGACCGCCATCCGAGCCTGGAGCCGGGTCACCCGGCGTGAGCCGTGGAGCAGTTCACGCTTCGACGTGGCGAAGAAGGACTCCGCCAGGGCGTTGCCGTAGCTGGAGCCGACCCGGCCCATCGAGCGCCGTGTCCCATGGGCTCGGCAGACCTCGGCCAACGCGGCGGACGTGTACCGCGTGGCCGCGGTCGGAGTGGAACACGACCCCGCGCACGGCGCCCCCGCGGGCATCCACGGCTGGTCTGACCGCGTCGACGACCAGGTCGGCGCGCATGTGCTCGGCCAGCGACCAGCCCACGACCCGCCGCGAGTGCATGTCGATCACCGTGGCCAGATACATCCACGATCCGCCGACCGGCAGGTACGTGATGTCCCCGCACCGCCGGACATCCGGCGCCGCCACCTCGAAGACGCGCCCCACCAGGTCCGGAGCCGGCGGTACGCTCCTGTCCACGACCGTCGTACGGACCGTCCGCCGCAGGTGCCGGCCGGCCCGCGCTCACGCATCAGCCGGGCCACCCGCTTATGGTTCACCACACCGTGCCGCTCCCGCAGCTCCCGGGTGATCCGGGGAACACCGCAGGTCCCGTTCGATTCCTTGTGGATCTTCTCGATCCGCGCCCCCAGATCCTCGTCCACGGCCTTCCGTGCGGCCCGGCCGCCGTGGCCATCCACCGGTAGAACCCGGAAGCGGGCACGTCCAGCACCCGGCACAGCCGCCGTACTCCGTACAGGTCACGATGGTCGGAGATGAACCGCCAGCGGCCGGTCATCGACCCATCTCCTTGGCAAAATACGCGGCTGCTTTCCGCAGGATCTCGCGCTCCGTCTCCAGCTCACGGACCTGCTTGCGCAAACGCCGCAGTTCCTCGCGCTCCGCCGGGCTCAACGGGCCCCCACCGCCCGCACCGGACGCGGCGGCTTCCGCCCGTGAGCGCGCGACCCACTGCCGCAACGACTCCGGGTTGACACCCAGCTCTCGCGCCACCGACGGGATACGCCGCCCACTGGACTCCACCAGCACGACCGCGTCCCGCTTGAACTCCCCCGAGTACCTCGCAGTACCCATGAGGACACCCTCTCCACGGACCCGAAGATCCGCTTCTCAGAAGTGTCCACTGTTCGGGGTAAACCCCACACCCCTGGTTGCCCCCCGTCCGACGGACGCGCCTGCGCGCTGCGGGAGATGAATCTGCGGTTTCTGGTAGGACGGGAGCCGTGAACTGGAATGGCAGGACGGCAGCCCAGAACCGGACCCTGGCTGAGGCGGGCGCCCTGCTCGCTGAAGCCCGCCGCAAGGCCGCGGACCTCGTGCGCGCCTCGGGCGCGGACCTTACGCCCGAAGAACGCGACTGGGTGGGCCGCCCCTGCCTGGCCCAACTGGACCCCCCGCCGACCCCGCACTTCTGCGGCTGTGGCGACTACGGCGGCTCGGGCGGCGAGGACCCCTGCCCGAACACCTGGATCGACTTCACCGGCCCGGACTTTGGCACGGGATCGCCCACCAGGACCTGTGAGCACACGGAATCCGAGCACGCCCAAATCTGACCGGTCAGGAGTACGTGGATGTTCGAGTCGAAGCGGAAGGACAGGACCGACGAGCAGTCGCAGATGCTGGCTGAGGCTGCTGCACTGCTCATCGAAGCGCAGGACAAGGCCGCGGCGATGATCCGCGAGTCGGGGGTGGAGCTGAACTCCGCGGAGCGTAACTCGCTCGAATTCAGGTGTTCCGGAGAGCTACCGCCTCCGCCGACCCCGCATTGGTGCCGATGCCGACGTTACAGGGGCTCAGGCGGCGACGATCCCTGCCGGACGGAGTTCCCCGACCACGGCGGTGTGGGCGGAGACCAGTGGGTGAGATGCGGGCACCTCAAGGAGACCCACGGCGTGTTCTGACCCCGGCGCGGTACGGCTCCGCACGCAGGACACCACAGAGCAGTCCTGACTGACCCCCACCGGGTGAGGAAGGAAGGTCGTGGGTGACGGCGGCGGCGAGGACGGCAACGAAGGTGATGGCCGCGCGGGTGAGGGACGTCGGCCAGGCCGAGCCGTCGACACGGGCTAGGTGTGCTGTCCGGACAGGTTGGTGACGCGGCCGGCGGGTGTCTGGCCGTCGATGCCGGTGCGGGCCGCCAGCCGCAGCGGGCCGATGCGGTGCTCGCGTCGCAGCCGCAGAACCTGTGTCTCGATGGCGGCCGGGGTGCGGTGGGGCTGGCGGTGCGGGCGGCTGGAGCGGTCCTGCATCCCGGCCCCGCCCCGCTCCCGGTAGCGGCTGGCCCAGCGTGCGGCGGTCGTATGGCTGACGCGGAAGTGGGCCGCCGACGGCACCTGGGAGAAGGTTTTCACCGCCCTGCTCACCCAGGCCGATGCCGAGGACGACCCCGACTGGATCGTCGCCGTCGACTCCACCGTCGTCCGAGCTCACCAGCACGCCGCCGGGGCCCGTCAAAAGGGGCCCCGGCCAGCGAGCCGGCCGACCACGCCCCGGACGCTCCGCGGCGGACCGAGCACGAAGATCCACCTCGCCGCCGACGGCCGCTGCCGCCCGCTCGCGTTCGTCCTCACGCCCGGCCAGGCAGGTGACGTCCCCGCATTCGCACAGGTCATGGCCCGCTTACGAGTGTCCCGGCCCATCGGCCGGCCCAGGACCACCCCGGAGGTGGTGCTCGCCGACAAGGCGTATTCGTCCCGCGCCATCCGCGGTCTTCTCCGCCGACGCGGGATCCGGGCGGTGATCCCTCAGCCCTCCGACCAGGCAGCGAACCGCAAACGGCGCGGCCGTCTCGGCGGCCGTCCGCCCGCCTTCGACCGCGAGGCCCACAAACAGCGCAACACCGTCGAACGCTGCATCAACAAGTCCGAGCAATGGCGCGGCCTCGCCACCCGCTACGACAAGACCGCCACCATCTACCTCGCCGGACTCCACATCGCCGCCATCTTCATCTGGTCGGCGAGATGATCCGGAAGAAACTGCCTGAGCCCGTCCCCTGCGCGCTACGGTCTCGCTCACGGGGCATGCGCACGGGTGGAGGACGACGTCCTCGCCCACCCCGACACGAGGAGCAACCGCATCGTGGGAACCGCCGTCCACGTTCCGCAGACCCGGGACATGCGCGGAGACGAACTCTCCGGCGACGAAGCCCTCACCGCCCTGCGGCGGTACGGGGGTCTCAGGCTGCTGGCCGACTCCTTCACCCGGTTCCGCTACGCGGACGGCTTCACCAACGCCCGGGCCCTCGCCTTCCAGGTCGTGCTCGGCCTGGTCCCCTTCACCGTCGTGCTCGTGGGTCTCGCCACGTCGGTGCACACGGAGAGCGTGGGCCGGGTCATCGAGCTGACCCTCGGCCGGATCGTGCCGGGCGCCAGCGCGGACGTCGTCGAGAAGGCCTTCGAGGGCACCCGGCGCAGCGCCGGCAGCGACGTGTGGAGCACGGTCGCGCTCTGGCTGGGCCTCGGGTTCGCGGTACTGAACCTCGCCTCGGCCATGGCGCAGATCGAGCGGGGCGCCAACCGCATCTACGGCATCGAGCGCGACCGCCCCTTCGTCCGCAAGTACGGCCGGGCCCTGGCGCTCGCCTTCACGGCCGGCCTGCCGATGGTCCTGGGGTTCCTGGTGCTCGTCGCGGGTGAGACGGTCGGCGACGCCGTGGCCCGCACCCTGGGCCACGGGACGAGCGGGGCCGCGTGGTGGGCCGTGCTGGACGTACCGGCCGGACTGCTGCTGGCCTGGGTCGCGTCGGCGGTGATCCTGCGCTGGTCGCCCCGCCGCGACCAGCCCGGCTACACCTGGCTGGCCTTCGGCTCGGCGGTCCACCTGGTGCTGTGGATCTCGGCGACCTGGCTGCTCGCGCTGTACGTCGGACGGAGCGGGGCCTTCGGCGCCGTGTACGGTCCGCTCACGGCCTTCATCGCCCTGCTGCTGTGGGCCAACCTGACCGCCGTGGCGCTCTTCCTCGGCATCGCGTTCGCGGCCCAGTTGGAGGCGGCCCGGGCGGGCATCCGTACGCCGGTGGAGCCGGACCCCGGACCGGGCGCCTGACCTAAGTCCTCGCGTCCGGCCCTGACATCAGGGCCGGACGCCCCGCCCTCACTCCCGGGAGACCCCGTTGCGCCGCTCCACACTCACCGCTGCCGCCCTGGCCGCACTGTTCCTCGCCGCAGGCTGCTCCGACGAGCCCGAGGCCAAGCGTCCGAGCCCCACCGCTGCGACCGCTTCCTCCGGCAAGCCCACACAGGCACCTGCCCCACAGCCGCCCAGCCTGGACCTGCCCGAGAACGCGCAGACTCTGGTGGCCGAGACCACCGGCACCAAGAACCAGGAACTGCCCGCATTCACCCCGCAGGAAGGCGCCTACACCCTCTACGCGGCATGCGAGGGCAAGGGCGAGGTCTCGATCGTGGACCGGGACAGCAGCAACCCCCACCCGGTCACATGCAACGGGGTCCACACCGTGGGCGTCGTCTACGAGGACAAAAAGCCCCAGCACCTCACCGTCCAGGTGACCGGCGGAACCTCCGTCTGGAGAATCGCGGTGATCTCCGGGAACCACCAGCCCTGACACAACCCTCGCCCGGGGCCCACATCCCCGTCTCCGGCCAGACGCCAGGCCCTGGGCCCCGGCCCACACGGCACCACGGCTGTGACGTCCCCGGCCCAGACGCTGTAGGGCATTACGGCATCGAACGGGTTCAGCGACCTCGTTGCCCGCTACCGGTGAGGAGTGGTGCGAAGTACCCGCCGTTCCCCTCGGCGAAGGCCGTGAGCATGGCGGAGGCATTGGCGCGGTCGGTCTCGTCGGGTTCGTCTGCAGCCAGCTCGTTCTCCAGCACCCACATTTCGAGCATGATGGAGTAGCCGACGAGCACGTCGGGGCCGCCCGCTGTGTCCAGTGCTGATGTGGCAATGCGACGGACTACGGCCTGCAGGGGTGCGCGTTCGTCGGGGTCGCCGGGGCCGAAGGCCATCTTGATGATCTCGTTGAGGTCGATCGCGATGGGCGCGACGACGGCGAACTCGAAGTCGAGCAATGCGACGACTTGGCCGTCGTGCCAAAGCGTGTTCGGCGTGCAGAAGTCGCCGTGGTTCAGTGCCGGGGCTGCCTTGGGCAAGGCGGCCCAGAAACGGTCGAGCGCCCAGCCAAGTCCCTTGGCCTGGGTCGTGGTGAGTTCTCCTGCTGTGACGAGCCGTTCGAGACCGGCCGACGCTTCCACCGGGCTCTGGGGGAAGAACGGCGATCGAGGGCGGGCGTGCGGTGCGGCAGCGGCCACGTCGACACGGTGGATGTGACGGGCTCGTTCCCACATCTGCTCGATGGCGCGTGACCGGGCCGTGGGGCCCAGCGACGGCCAGACCTCTTCCAGGTTTTCCCCGGTCACCCGTCGGGTCAGAACCCACTCATGACCTTCCCGGACGCCCGAGTCGATGACGGACGGATAGCCGACTTCCGCAGGAAGAAGCCTCACCAGCTGTTCCTCACGGAGCAAGTCCGTCGTTCCCGGCCGGGTCGCGACACGCACGACAAGCTCATCGGTCAGCCACGTGGCATTGGTCCAGCCCCGGCCGCGCTCAGCGCTGCCGAGGTCTGCCCCATGTTCGCGCAGGACCGCCTTGGCCACGCGTTCGGGAACAGGGGTGCGGAAGCTGCCGTGTGTCACAGCAGCACGCTAACAAGACCCGAATCGGCGAACGAACCATTATCTGAGCCCGCCGAAGAGCCGGTTCCGCGGTGCCTCCGCGGGCTCAACACGTCCCCACTTCTCTGGACTGGGAACACACCTCAGGTTGTGGCGGCCTGTTCGGCCTTGGCCCTGCTTTAGGCGAGGCGGGAGGAGTCGGTGCCGCTCTCGATGATCGTGCCGTTGAAGGTGGGGCCTTGACCCCGAATCCTGGACACGAGTGATGCGGCTGGTGCCGGCGTAGTCGATGTTGTTCGGGAGGCCGTCTCGTAGGCGATCGGGCTGCGGTGTCCGAGGCGGGAGTGACGGCGTCGGGTGTTGCAGCGATGGAGCCGGTGGAACGCCTCGAGGCGGGCCTCGGGCTCGCTGGACCAGTGCTTTCGGCCCTGGAGCGTTTCGCGTTTGGACGTCGCGTGGAAGGACTCGGCGAGCGCGTTGTCCGCGCTGGAGCCGATCGCGCTCATGGACTGGCGGACACCGGCCCTGCGGCAGGCGTCGGCGAAGGCCCGGCTGGTGTACTGGGCGCCATGATCGGTGTGTGGGACTGCTCCGGCGAGGCTGCCGCGGGTGCGCTCGGCGGCGGCCAGGGCGTCGATGACGAGACCGGTTCGCATGTGTCCGTGATCGCCCAGCCGGCCAGGCGGCGTGAGGCCAGATCGATGACGGTGGCCAGATAGAGGAACCTTCCGCCGTCCAGCGGGAGACAGGTGATGTCGCCGACGTACTTCGTGTTCGGCTCGGTGGCGGTGAAGTCGCCGTCGACGAGGTCCGGAGTCCGGCCGGCCTGACCGCCGGGCAGCGTGGTGATCACACGCCGGCCGCGGACGGCGCCGGTGATGCTGAGCTCACGCATCAAACGTTCGACGGTGCAGCGGGCCACCGCGTGACCCTGCCGGTCCATCTCCCGCGCGAGGGGGGCTGCCGGCACAAGCACACGGTCAAGAACGGCCCCGCGCTCGCCGGCTACGGGACGATCACCATGAAGAACGCCCCCGCCGGTGCGATGTCGTCGTTGCCCGGGCAACCGGCACGGTCGCTGACCTGGGACCGGGGAAAGGAGCTGTCGGCGCACGCGCGGTTCAGTGTCGAGACCGGCATTCCCGTGTTCTTCGCCGATCCTCACAGCCCGTGGCAGCGCGGGACGAACGAGAACACCACCGGGCTCCTGCGCCAGTGCTTCCCGAAGGGGACGGATCTCTCGAGGTGGTCCGCCGAGGAACTTGAGGCTGTCGCCCACGCTCTGGACACCAGCCCCCGTAAGACGCTCGGCTGGAAGACGCCGGCCGAGGCGTTCAACGAGCAGCTACGGTTGCTCCACCGAACCGGTGTTGCAACGACCGGTTGAATCCAGTCAGTACACGTCCGCCGCGTTGGCCGAGGTCTGCCGAGCCCATGGGACACGGCGCTCGATGGGCCGGGTCGGCTCCAGCTACGGCAACGCCCTGGCGGAGTCCTTCTTCGCCACGTCGAAGCGGGAACTGCTCCACGGCTCACGCCGGGTGACCCGGCTCCAGGCTCGGATGGCGGTCTTCGCCTGGATGGCCTGGTACAACCTCGAACGGCGCCATTCGGCACTCGGCTATCGCAGCCCGGTCGACCACGAACGGCAGCACGCCGGCAGCATCGACGACCTGGACCTGGTCGCATGACACGCGAGCGTCCACGGAGGAGGGCAAATCCCGCACGTCCGGCTTCGGGGTGCAGTGCGGTGAAAGGCATGAATCGCTTCTCCTTGCGATCCGGTGCGTATCGCGGCGTATCTGGCACGACACCAGGTAGCAGGAGCCACTGCCAGTCCCTTTCTCACCCACTGCTGCCGGACCCGGGCCGACCGGCGGATTCACCCGTCCCTACGAAGGACCCCTCCGGCCGGAGCAGTGGGACCCGGCGTCCGCCCGAGACGATACCCGGGCCCTCGGCCTGTCCCGCCTCGGTCCACGCCACGAGGACGAGCCACCGGCTCCGCCGGCGGCTCGTCACGAAAGATCGAGGCCAACCCTGGATATTCATTCGTCCCGAAGCTGCTCACCTCGTCGCTCTGCGCTCGTCCCGGCGTGAGACGGCTGGCCCTGGCAGACCTGCGAGCAGGCAGTCCAAGTCGATCTCCTGAGCCCCGGAAATGCCGGAGCAGTCCCATGGGAGGTCAGTGCGTGGCGGGCGTTTCCGGTCGTACGGGTAAGCAACGCGTAGTTCGCCGGACCGGTTCACCGTGATGATCGGATGATCCCGCAGGAAGTCGCGGACCTCCGCGGTGTCGCGCCGGGGGGCCAGAATCAGCCGCTTGTCGGCGAAATGAGTCTTCGGCACGACTATCTGTGGGCGGAACTTCCGCTTGAAGGCGTACAGGCCCTCGCTGATGAAGGGTCTGGACCCAGAAAGCTCTGCGCGCCGAATCCCCTGCCCGATCGCCCAGCGCATCACCAGGTGGTAGAGCATCAGCTGGGCCCCGTCCCGGTAGTGTCGTGCGTCCCCGTCCATCACGCCGGCCAGCCGGATGACCAACGTGCCGCCCTCGACGCGGCAGAGCACCCCGGCGACCCGTTCGCTTCCCCTGCGCAGGAAGAACAGCAGGCCGCGGCGGAACAGGACGTGCTCGGCGACATCGCGCCGCTCGCTTCGCACCCATCCTTGGTGCCGTGCCGCCATGGTCGGCACGTGCATCGAGGTGTAGAAGAGGTCGAAGTCCTCCGGCCGCCCGGTGCGTTCCAGGTTCCAGTCGTGCTTCCGCAACCCGCGACGGATGTTCTCTCGATCCTTCTTCCCGAAGCGGGCCAGGAACGCCTCGGGCGAGTTGTCGAGGTGGATCAGGTAGTGGATTCGCAGCGGTGCCACCAGGTGCCGTCCAAGGTCGTGGCGGGCGGCCTCGTCGCCATACAGGCCGAGCGCGATCAGGTCGCCCCGTCCGGGCCCGCGTGCCCAGGCCAGAGCCCTGGTCCGACGCCCACCGCGGCGTTCGTTGCGCTCGTCCGTTCCCCCTTCGCTCCGCTGTCTCCACTTCTCCATCGGCGCCAGCACATGGGAGACCCCGTCCTGTAGCCCTGCGTAACTGATCGATGGACCGCCGTCGCTGCTATGACTGTCCCAGCCGACTCGTGCACCAGGCAGCGCGTCGTATGCGCGTCGCAGGCGCCGTGCCGCCGAACTGGTCGAGTTGCCCCACCAGTAGGCGCACATGGCCGCCACTTCTTCACCTGGAGGCACGGCTGGTCCCCCTCCGTCGGTTCGTGGTGGTCATCGGGCTGCGGGGGGGAGGCATCCCGATGGTGATCTCGACTCCCTGCATCAGTTACTCCTTGTTCGTGGCGCTTCAGCCTGGTGTGCTGAGGTGTGATCTGCGCGGCCCTGTGTCCGGGGTGGCCGTTCCGGTCAGGTTGCGGCAGGGGCCGGCCGGAGCTGCTGCGCGACGGTGGTGAGGACGTGTGCGGCCGCGTCGACCTCCGCCTCTGTGACCGTCATCGGCGGGGCGATGCGCAGAGCGTTGCTGTGGCGGCCACCGAGGCCTATGAGGAGGCCTTGTGTACGGCTGGCTTCGGCATACGCGTCTGCCGCCCGGGGGTCGGGCTCGCCGGTACGGGGGTCGACGAGGTCCATGGCGAGCATCAGGCCGTGGCCACGGGGGGCGGAGAGGTGGGGGTGCTCGCCGCAGAGATCGCGCAGGCAGGACAGCAGGCGTTTCCCCATGGTCTGGGCGCTGTGCTGAAGGTCGTGTTCTCGGATGTGGTCCAAAGCAGTCGGTGCCGCGGTGCAGGACAGGGGGTTGCCGCCGAAGGGGGAAATCGACGTGGTGGCGAGAGATCGCCCGTGGTAGCTGTCCGTGAGGGCAACGACGTGATTGCTGTTGGTGTGGCAGGTGGCCGTCAGGAGTGCCGTGTCGTTGGCCTCGGTGCCGGAGCTCACGAAAAAGACGGCCGCATCGTCGATGCCGGACTGCGCGGCAAGGTGTTCGGCCAGGCGCACCTGGGCGTTGATGAGGTACAGGGTCGATGTGTGGGAGATGCCGGTGTCGAGCCGGCGGTCCAGGGCCCGGCGGAATTCCTTGAGGCCGTGGCCGAGGGAGTTGGTGAGGATGCCGGCGAAGAAGTCGGGGTACCGGTGGCCTTGCTCGTCGGTGATGCTGCGACCCGCCGCGTGTTCCGGGTGCAGCGGTTTCCGGTAGTAGGTGGTGGCCCAGCGGGGCATGACACGGCGGTGCCGGTTGTACAGCTCGTCAGCTGACATCAGCGTCCTCGGCGTCCTTCCGCGGTGTCCGGCGCGGGCAGTTTGCGCAGGTGCTCCCGGAGGGCCAGTTGCCTCACGCGAAGATCCTCAACATCCTGCACTCCGAAGGTGCTGGGAGCGTCGGGCCAGTGGTCTCGCAGGATGCGCAGCGCCGCTGGTGTGAACTGCGCTTTGCCGTGCTGGTCCACAGTGATGCCGTCGAGGGCGGAGCGCTTCTGGTTGTGGGCGACGGCCTGGCGTTCGGACATCCCCGGAGGAAGGCGCAGTGCGATGCTGCGTCCGGTCACGGTGACGGGGTAGCCGCCTGGACGGCCGTGGGGCGCCGGCACATGGCCCACGTAGGGATCCCGTTGTTGTGTGAGGGCGTCCACCACCGCGGCTCCTGCGGTCGCTCCTATCTCGTTCAGGTGGGCGCGGGTCTGAAAGCGGGTCCTTTCGAGGATCGCAGGCAAGGCGGTCAGGGGTTGGTCGTCGAACCAGGCCTCGGCCTCGTCCTCCTGGGCCGGCGGGCTGTGCAGGTGGACGTGGTGGGCGAAGAGCTTGAGCCGTGACTCGTCGGCGATCCGCAGTTCGCGGCGGACAGCAGAGGCGAGTGTCGAGACGTTCCCGAGGCCGCACAGCACAGGGAGGCCGGCGGAGCGGAGCACGGCGTTCACGGTGTCGGGGAAGCAGGCGTTGACGACGGCTGTCCCGGGGCTGGCCTCGGCGCTCGCGGACGCCGCTCGAAGTGCTGTGGCCGCTTGCAGTGGCAGTGTGACTCCGAAGCCCGCCGACTGTATCAGTGTGCTCCAGGCGGAGGCTGGAGCACGTGTCTCGGCGGGTGAGAGATCCGAGGTGCAGACAGCGAGGACCTGCGGCCGGTGGCGGGCAAGGAGAGGGCGTAGATCGGCTCCACCTGGTAAGTCCAACCGGTGGGCGCAGAACCAGGCCGGCCTGTCCGCGAGGACCGCGTGGGTGTTGGCGAGGTCAGCCAGGTTCCTGGCCCGGTCGAAGCTGCGGCTGACGACATGCACGGTGGTTGGTCCGCTCACCCGTTGGGCGAGCGCCCGGGCCAGGGCACCGGCGAAGGCGCCGGTGCCCAGGAGGACGATGTCACGCGCAGGGTTCATTGCGATGCTCCAGGCGTTTGTGCTGTGCGCGGTAAGCGGCTCGTCCGGGAACGGAGACGGGCTCTCCCGTCCTTCAGAAGGGCACGGTGGGGCGCTTCCGGTGGTCAGATGCCGGCCCCGGGGCGCGGTGGTCAGGGGGCCGGTGGCGTGCGCTCGTCCTGGGCGGTCAGGTGCCGACCTGCCCGGCTGCCGCCGTATGCAGCAGGTCGCGCAGGTTCTCGAAGGATCCGATCTTGTGGAGTTGGTTCTCCTCGGGAGGCCGGTAATCGCCGGAGTGGTAGGAGCCGGATCCGTGAACGAGGATCTCCGGAAGGCCGGCCAAACGGCGGTCGACCGCATTGAGGACACCGGTCACCGCCATCACCAGCGACCATTCGCGAACCTGCCGCGGGTCGGCGGGGAGCTCGACGCCGGCCGGTTCGATCAGACGCCTGATGTACGGATACCGCTCGAGGCACTCGGCGAGCGAGACCACGACCCCTCCCCCGCCCTGCTTGCGAATGATCTCATTCATCCGGGGGGAAGTCGCGGGGGTGCGGGTGTAGAAGGTGGCGTCCAGCTGCTCGTGGGGGTCGAAGGTGCGCTGCGGGAAATGGGGATCGGAGCTTTGGGTGAACACCCCTTCGGCACGTTGCCACCGGGGCCGGTGGTCAAACGTCCCGTGGTAGTAGTTGGCCACCATGTCGGGGGTTCCCAGGTGCTGTACGAGGAAGTACTGGGCCCCGGTTGCGGGCCATTCGCGTCCGGTCTGTTGCTGTTGGCCGTAGAAGTGGCCCAGCAGCCCGAAGGCGCTGGAGACGGAGTGGGCATGGACACGGGGTGCGGCCGGCAGGTGGTCCCGTTCGAACAGGGCTCGGACCGCATCGGCGACGGCGTAGTTCGCGAGGTCCAGCGAGTGCCACAGCCTCACGCCGTGGCGCTCGAAGAGACTTTCGGCCTCGGTCTCCGAGACGGCGCGGGCCAGTTCCTTGACCTGTCCCGGCTGCGACGTCTCAAGGATGGCGAGGGGGTTGCGCTGTCGCAGTCCCAGGTCGTCGGTGAGCCGGGAGCGCCACAGCTTGTGCCGGGACCCGGCGGGTACGAGACATGTGATGCTGAGCTGCTCGGCGGTGGCCAGGCCGGTCTCGTAGGCCCGTTGCACCGCGTCGCGTAAAGCGGTGGCCTTGTTCGCACTCGAAGGAGTGATGATCATGACCGCTTCGCCCGTGCTCCGGATGTGGGCGACCGCGCGAGCCACGATCACCAATGATGCGAACGTCTTGGTGGTGCGTGTACGTGGGTTGTGCATCAGGTTCAGCAGGCGCAGCTGCGTGCCACGGTATGTCTCGAGACCGTGAACGGTGATGCCGCTGGGGGCGAGGAAATCCTTGAGGGCGGGCGTGAGCGGCGGAAGGGACCACCCGGGGCTGAAGGTGTCCCCCTGGGGGGAGTGTGCTCCGGCGTGGGTGAGCACTCGGGAGAGGTCGTTGTAGTAGTGGGCCAGGCCGCGAGTGGTGCAGCCGGCCGTCCCGGGTGAAGCGTGCGTGGCGAGGGAGGCGGGAGCCGTAGCCATCAGACCGCCTCCCTGGTGAGCGTGTCGCCCCGTATGAGTGGGGACGCCTCCGGGACCGCCGGCACGCACGCCGGGTCGGGGCCGACGTTCACAGGGCGGTTGCGCTGGTCGACGAAGACGATGGACGGCTGCAACGCACGGGCTTCTTCTTCGGTGACGGCCTTGTAGGCGATGATGATGACGAGGTCTCCGGGCGAGATGAGCCGGGCCGCCGCGCCGTTGATCCCCACGACGCCGCTACCACGTTCACCTTCTATGACGTAGGTGCTCAGCCGGTTGCCGTTGTTGATGTCCACGATGTCCACCTGCTCGCCCGGCAGCAGACCGGCCGCCTCGATCAGATCGCGGTCCAGCGTCAGGGAGCCGACGTAGTGGAGGTCGGCCTGAGTCACGGTGGCGCGATGAATCTTGCTGTGCAGCATGGTGCGATACATCTGGGTGCCTTTCTTCCGGGATGGACGGTCAGGCCGCGATCTGAATGCGTCGCAGGTGTCGGCTGCGGTCGCTGAAGGCGTTCCGTGCGTGCAGCAGGCGCCAGTTGTCCCACACGAGCATGTCCTTTTCGCTGTACTCGACGGCTACGTGCTCGTTGTCGAACGCGGTGTGCCAGCGCTTCTGGAGCTCGGCCGCCGGGTCGTCGTCGTCACGTATCAGGTTGTTGCAGCTGAAGCGGACGACGAGGCCTTGCTCGTTCTCTTCCAGGATCGGATGACGGGTTTTGAGGTCCAGCCCCAGACGCTGCACGCCCTCAGTGGTCTTCCAGTCGTAGGCGTTGGTTTCGAACGTCCTGCGCTCCTCCGGTGACATCGCCTCCACCCAGGGCCTGGTGTCCGCGAGCGTCGTCTCTCCTCCGGGTCCGCTCGCCGGCGTGACGCACCACAGGGCGATGTAGCGCGGTGGGAGGACAGCGAAGTCGTACCCCTCGGAGTGCGGTGTGAGCGGCCGCGTGTTTCCCGCGTGGTAGACGTCGTCCATTCCCGGTTCGGGCCGTACGTCACCGACGACAGCGCCGGTGTAGTTGGGGACGAAGCGTCCCAGCCGGCGGCAGAACCGGACGGGGTCGAACTCGTCGGGTACGTTGCACATCAGAACGTACCCGTGTTCCTCCATGAGCTGGTGGAACGTTTTCATCAGCAGTTCGTCGGTCAACGGTTCGCCGTTGAAGTCCAGCTGAGAGAGAATGCTGATCGGTGAGTGCGCCATTTTTCCTCCAGTCAGAAGGCGTAATTCCATACGCCATTCAAGCAATCGCTCGGCTACTGGCGGCATTTCGACGGGGCGGCGACTCCGGGGCCTTTAAGGCATCATCCGACACCTCGGAGTTCCAGTGAATCGCGATACACGGTAACAAGCATCGGTGCGCGATTGTCAAGCGATTCGCCCTCTTCGCCAACCGCAATGTTTGCATATTACGAAAATGTAACGATGCGTAATAACCCCAGGCCAAGAGGGTGCGTGTGCTCGGCTTGTGTTCAGCTTGTGTCCGAGATGTGACCACATGGAGCAGCTTTGTTTGGGTCGATTTGATCAGGGTATTCGATCAACCTACTTGTGCCACAGGCACCGAATCCTCACCTTTCATGCGCCGAGCGCAGAACCTCGAGAGGCCGGAATCCGCTGCTCACCACCCACCCACTTACTGAATTCCTGCGGCAGCAACCGCCTCCCCACACCGACGACCTTCGAAGGACCGACCCAATTGAGCCAAAAAACCTTAGGTCCAAACGACAGCAACAGGCCGGCAGTGCGTCACATTCTGTTAAGTGAGGGCACGACAGCCTTCGGAGACGGCCTCTGGTTCAGCATGTGGGCCATTTACCTGACCTCTGTCCAGGGTGTGCCCACGGGGTCGATGGGGCTGGCCATGGGGCTGGGGGGCGGCATAGGACTGCTGGTCGCCCTCCCCGTCGGTACTCTGACCGACCGTCTCGGGGCCCGCGAGGTCTTCTTGGCGCTCACGCTCCTACGCGCGGCGTTCTCCCTGATGTTCCTCGCCGTGCACAGCTTCTGGCCCCTCTTCATCGCCGCTGCCCTGTTCACGTCCACCGGGACAGCCGCCAAGGGGACGAAGGTCACGCTCATCTACCACCTGCTGTCAGAGCAGCACTGCATGCCCGTGCTCGCCCAGGCCCGGGTGGTGCAGCACGTGCTGTACGCGGCAGGCGCCGGCGCGGCGGCCTGGGTGCTCTCCAACTCCGACCCCGCTCCCTACCATCTCGCGGTCGTCGTCAACAGCCTGACGTTCATCGTTTCCGCGGCGGTGCTGAGGCACCTCCCGCACATTCCGCCGACACCGGCCAAGCGGTTCCGCGCCAACACCGAAGCGCTCCGGAACCTTCCCTTCTTGATGATCATGAGTAGTACCGCAGTGCTGGCGCTCTGCTGGGCCATACTCTCCAGCGGCCTCCCGCTCTGGCTCCAACACGGCACCGCCGTACCTGTATGGATCGCACCGCTTGCGGTGCTGGCCAGCTCCCTGCTGATCGCCCTCTTCCAGGTCCGGGTCAGCCGGAAGGGACAGCGCCTGTCAGGGGCGGTGAGGTCGTCATGGCTGTCCAGCCTGACACTGGCCGCGTGCTGTCTGGCTTTCGCAGCAGCGAGCTGGCCCAAGGACCCCCGGCTGGCCACCGCCATCATCCTGGGCGGCCTGGCCCTGCACGTCACGAGTGAGTTGTACTACGTCGCCGCCCGGTGGGGACTGTCGATCAAACTCATGGCGGATGGAGCCCAAGGCCAGTACCAGGCGGTGGCAGCCTCTACGGAAGGGGCCGTCACGGCTCTTGGTCCCGCTTTGGTGGTCACCCTGATCACCGATGCTCAGGCGGCAGGCTGGATCGTCCTCGCCTTCCTGTTCCTCATCTGCTCACTTCCCGTGGTGCCACTGTGCAGGCTGGCTTTGCGCCGCCGCTCGGCCGTACGGGTCGAAACTCACTGAGCCTTTTCAGCGTGGCCACCGACCGGGTGATGGCCTTGGCGCCCGCAACGGCTGTCCGGACCCAGGGAGAGAAGAACGGCACATGATCACCCTTTCGGAGACAACCGACCGGACCGAGACCGCCATCGGCGTCGGCACGCACAAGGACTGCCACGTGCAGGGACTGCCACGTGGCGGTCGCACTCAACCCGCTCGGAGCAGTGCTGGACAGCCGGACGTTCCCGGTGAACACGCGGGCCCTGAAGGGGGGACCTGACAGGTCCGGATCCCGTGGACCGGGGCAAGAAAGGCTCGGAGATCCACTGGACCACGGAGCGGACCGGACCGGACCGGACCGGTCCGCCCCTCTCCCTCGGCATCTCCGGCGCGAACCCGCACGACAGCCAGGTCCTCGAGCCGCTCGTACGCGGCATCCCGCCCCTCCGCCGCGGCCCGCGCAGGCGCCGACCCGCCGAGCCGCATGCGGACAAGGGCTACGGCTATGACCACCTGCGCCGCCGGCGCGCCATCCGCCACCACACGCCCGCAAGGGCGTCGAGTCCTCCACCGGGCTGGGCCGGCACCGCTGGACCATCGAGCACAACCATGTCCTGGCTGGGCGGCTGCCGCCGACTCACCCCATGAGAGGACGTCTGAGGGCGCCTGTCGTCCAGACCGAAATCGATCCAGGCGGCCCGCTGACAGGAGCGGCTTGCGGCACGTGTGTCCGGCCCGTGTCCGGTCTTCCCCCGAGGGCCGGTGGCGGACCGCCTGGGAAACACGTCACCTCTTTCAGGCAGACTGACCAGCCCTTCAGCTTGACTGCGGCACCCTTGCCCAGCAGAGGCACCGTGCGCTGTTTCCCCTTTGAACGCGCTTCATCCGGAGATTCGTACGCTAAATGTACGCGAAACGTACGCGACATGGGTAGAGTGTGGAGCAGGAGGTGTTCCATGTCCGAGTTGTTCGACGCGGTCGACGCGCTCGTCGCGTCCCGCGCCGTACTTCCGCCGCCGGCGGAGCGCAAGCGGCTGCGCACCGCGCACGGCCTGACGATCGACGAAGTGGCAGGCGCGCTGAAGGTGCGCCGGGCCACGGTGTCCGGCTGGGAGTCCGGCAAGACCGAGCCCCGTCCGCCGGAGCGCGACGCCTACGCCCGGCTGCTGAACAAGCTCGCGGAGCTCTACCCCGCCGATATCACCGCCGCGCCGGTCCAGGACACCGCGGCACCGGCCACGTTCACCGCCCCGCCCGCCCCGGCGGAAGCGCGGCCCCTGTCCACGGTCCGGGCTCCCGCCGCTGCGGACACGACTGCACCCGAGAACACCCAGGCCGCTGCCCCTGCTCCCGCCGCCGCCGCTCCGGCGGCCGCGCCCCGGCCGGCGCGCACCACCAGGACGTCGGCGGCGTCGCGCCGCCCCAGCGCCAGGAAAGCGGACCCGGCCGGTACCCCGGCGGGCACCGACCCGCGGTTCGAGAACGGACCGCTCGCGGTCGTCGACGTCGAGGACGGGAAGGTGCTGGCGTACTGCACCGGCGGCCTGGTTCTGGACGTGCCCGCCAAGAGCATCCCGGCCCTGGTCGACTGGACGCTGCGCGAGGCGAAGCTCGGTCAGCCGAAGCTCGCCGGGCCGGGAAAGGACGCCGACCCGCTGATCGTGCTCACCGAGGCCGCGCTGGAGCGCTACGGCCTCCCCGTCACGCTCACGGAGGAGGAAAGGCACGCAGGGCGGATCCCGGAGGGCCACAAGGTCATCAAGCAGCTCGCGCGCGCGGAGTGGAAGCTGACCAAGCGCGGGTTCGGCCCGTGGGCGCGGATCTACCGCCCCGCGACCGGTTCGGAACGGGCCTGCGTGCAGCTGTGCATCCCCTCCTGGAACGCGTTGGACACCCGGCACTGGGGCGAGGCCGGGCAGCTCCCGCCGGCCGAACTCGCCCGCGTCCTGGGCGTGTACGCCTCCCGGGTGATGACGCCGCGCGGATCGACCGCCGTGACCGGCCTGGAGCTGATGACCGCGCTGCACCCGCCGACGCGCGCCTCCGAGCCCGACGCGACGGGGAAGCGTCACTCCGAGCACAACCCCGGCTCGTTGGGCAAGGACCCGGTCGACCCGGCCCCGTGCGAAGCCCCCGACGGCCACCCGGTCCTCAAGGACCTGCCCCGGTTCCACGTGCGTGGCCCCGGCGAGAAGCTGTTCGAGGAGGCGTACGACTGGGCACGGCCGATGACCGACGCGGAGTGCACCCTGCGCAACCTGGTCGGCATCGACGTCAACATGGCCTTCGCCGCCGGCGCGAACGGTCTGAACGTCGGCCTCGGTGCGCCCACCCACGTCACCGATCCGGTGTTCGATCCGAAGCTGCCCGGCTCGTGGCTGGTCGACCTCTCCCACGTCGACCTGTCCCGCGTGAAGGTGGGCAAGGAGTGGGTGGAGCTGGACGGCAGCCTGCTGCCGTCCCCGTTCACGCCGAAGGGCGAGCGTCCCGAGGGGCCGGCCTGGTACGCGACACCCACCGTCGCCTACGCGGCGGAGCTCGGCTACGAGGTGCGCCCGATCGAGGCGTGGGTCCGGTACGAGAACGGCCGCTATCTGGACGGCTGGTACAACCGGCTCCGTGACGCCTACCTCGCCACGATGGCCGACCTCGGCGTCGACGCCGACCTCGCCCCGGCCGACTTCCTCGCCGCGATGGACGGCTACAAGGACCGCGACCCGGAGCTGGCGATCGTCGTCTCGGCGATCAAGGCCACGGTCAAGGGCGGTCTGGGCAAGCTGCGCGAGCGTCCACGCGGGGAGGGCTGGCGGCCGGGCGAGCCGTGGCGGGCCCTGTCCCGTCCGACCTGGCGGCCGGACATCCGGGCGGCGGTCATCTCCCGCACCCGCATCAACCTGCACCGCAAGATCGTCAAACACGCGGCGTTCACCGGCCAGTACCCGGTCGCGATCCTGTCCGACTGCGTCGTCTACGCGACCAACGGCGAGAGCCCGCTGGACTTCCTGCCCTACCGGGACGGCAAGCCGCTGCCCGGCGGCTTCAAGCTCGGCGTCAACCCCGGCCTGGTCAAGCACGAGGGCACCCAGACCGTCCTGTGGGGCGAGGGGGTCCGCGAGCGGTTCGACGCCCCGGAGCTCAACCTCGCCCGGTACATCAAGGACGGCACCGTCACCGACATCGACAACGGAGAGTAGGAGGAGGCCACGATGAGCCTGTTCGGGGACGGCCTGGAGGCCGCGGTGCAGAAGGCGTTCACCCGCCCGGCGCCCAAGAGCGCACCCGCGCAGATGCGGTACCTGGTCAAGCAGCTCAAAGGCACGAAGGCGGTCGCGCAGTTGCTGCGGGTCTCCCAGCGCACCGTCGAGCGGTACGTGAAGGACCAGATCAAAAAGCCCCGCCCGGACCTCGCCGCGCGTCTGGAGCGCGAGGTGAAGAAGCGGTGGCAGCCGCAGATCCGGGCCAAGGCCAAGGCGAAGGCGGCGACCGCCGACGGCATCGTCATCGACACCCGTGCCCGCATGGGCTACACCGCACCGATCGGATCGACCGACCAGGACCGCATCCGGCACCTGACCGTCGCCCTGCCCCCGCAGTACGCCGCCCGCCTCTTCGACGCCCAGGAGCAGGGCGCCAGCGACGCCCGCCTGCAGGAGATCACCGCCGAAGCGCTCAAGGAGGTGTACTTCCAGGACGGCGGCCGCCGCGCCGGCAGCCTGGAGGAGGTCAGGTTCACGGACATCGAGCACCTCGAGTTCGAGCTGTAGCAGCCGCCCCCCTGACAGCCCGCGAGCCCCAGCGGACTGGTTCCCGGTCGTCGGTGTCAAGCGGCCGGCGTGGGTGCGGGAGGCCATGTTCCCGGTCAGGGACGTACCTCGTCGTGATCCTCTGTGCCCGTGCCGGGAGCGGCTCGGGCCGCCGTGAGCCGCTCCCTGGACCCGGCCGTCCACGCAGCGCCCGTGTCGAGCGGCACTGCGACGACGATCCGGGTACCGGTCCCGTCGTGGACGAGGTCCTCACGTTCCGTGCGTCGGCAGCACGGGCGGACGGGCCGCCCGTGCTGCCTTCCTCGCAGGGATCCCGCGAGCCCGGTCCGCGGCTTCGCCGTCCGCTCCCCGCGTGTTCCGCGTACGTCGTGCGGCAGGGTCAGGAGACGGTGCGGACCACGTTCGTGCGGACCCAGTCGGTGATCTCCCGGGTGGTGGTGCCGGGGGTGAACAGTGCGGCCACACCGAGGTCGAGCAGGGGCGGGATGTCCGCGTCCGGGATGATCCCGCCGCCGAACACAGTGATGTCGGTGGCGTCCTGTTCGCGCAGGAGGCGGAGCACCTCGGCGAAGAGGGTCATGTGGGCACCGGAGAGCACGGACAGGCCGATGCCGTCGGCGTCCTCCTGGAGGGCTGTGTCCACGATCTGGCGCGGTGTCTGGTGCAGACCCGTGTAGACGACCTCGATGCCGGCGTCGCGGAGGGCCCGGGCGATCACTTTGGCGCCGCGGTCGTGGCCGTCCAGACCGGGTTTGGCGACGACGACGCGGAGCGGGGTGCTGGTGGCGGCAGACATGGGCTTCGGGATTCCTCGGCTCAGTAGGTGTCAGTGGGAATGTACGTGCCCCACACCTCGCGCAGGGCGTTGCAGACCTCGCCGATGGTGGCCCGTGCTTTGAGGGCGTCTTTCATGGGGTGGAGGACGTTGTCGT